>NZ_JBEXYB010000011.1:0-195088 GCF_040630715.1 Streptomyces sp. NPDC005752
GCCCTGGTCGCGGTCGGCCTGATCAGCGGGCGCCCGGGGCCCCTTGCCGCTGCCGCTGCCGGTGACGCACTGTGATCAGCGCTGGTCGATGGTTTCCTCGTGTCCGTCGTCTCTCTCGTCCCCCGGCGGTGTGCGGGTCAGCCCCGTCCGCTGTCGAGCGCCCCGCGCGGGGCGCTCGACAGCGCGGGGCGTTCGGTGGGCGCCTGCTCGATACGGAGGGCCAGGGCGGGGCATCGTCGTACGGCACGCTGGGCCCGGCCCCGCAGGTGGACCGGGACCGCGGCGTCGGCGAGCGCCGGATAGCCGTCGGGTCCGATCCTGACCAGCTCCGGAACGATGTCCGGGCACAGGCCGTGTCCCTGGCACAGCGTCCAGTCCACCGCCAGCTTCTCGCCGCTGGGGACGGACTCCTCCAGATCCTCGTAGCCGGGAGAGGGCAACGGCAGCACCCCGAGTGTTTCCGTTTGCGCTGTTGCCCCGATAGCGGGCAGTACGCGGAGTGACCTCCGGAGTTTGTGGGTCGCGTGGAAGATTCGCGCCGACGGTGTGCTCGCCGGACCTCAGGGGTGTCGAGATGCGCACGGCCGCCCGAGCGGATATACGCAGGGCCGGGCGCCGGGCCCGTGCGGTACCCTGACGCCATGCGTGCCGTAGGCCTTCTGCTTAGCGAGCCGCGCTGATCACTCCCGACCGGTGAGAATGCCTGGTCGGACTCGGCGCGGCGTCCCCTCCTGTGCGAGGGGATTTTTCGTTTCCGTAGACGTGTGTCCGTAAGACGTGTGTCCGTGGACGTGGATGCCGGCAGATGACGATCGATGGAGCTTTGAGGATCATGAGCGAGACGAACACCGCGGCCGAGGTGGCCGCGCCGCACCGCTACACGGCAGCGATGGCCGCCGACATCGAGGCACGCTGGCAGGACTTCTGGGACGCCGAGGGGACGTACGAGGCACCCAACCCGACCGGTGACCTGGCGGACGATTCCGGCCTGGCCGCCAAGCCGAAGCGCTTCGTCATGGACATGTTCCCGTACCCCTCGGGGTCGGGTCTGCACGTCGGCCACCCGCTGGGTTACATCGCCACCGACGTCTACGCCCGCCACCAGCGGATGACCGGGCACAACGTCCTCCACACCCTGGGCTTCGACGCCTTCGGCCTGCCGGCCGAGCAGTACGCCGTGCAGACGGGTACACACCCGCGGGCCTCCACCGAGGCCAACATGGAGAACATGAAGCTCCAGCTGCGCCGACTGGGACTGGGGCACGACAAGCGCCGTTCCTTCGCGACGATCGACTCGGACTACTACAGGTGGACCCAGTGGATCTTCCTGCAGATCTTCAACTCCTGGTACGACACCGAGGCCGACCGGGCCCGGCCGATCGCGGAGCTGGTCGAGCAGTTCGAGAGCGGCGAGCGCCCACTGCCGGACGGCCGTGAGTGGGCTGCGCTGAGCGCCGCCGACCGCGCCGACGTCCTGGGGCAGTACCGCCTGGCGTACGCGTCGGACGCGCCCGTCAACTGGTCGCCGGGGCTGGGGACCGTGCTGGCCAACGAAGAGGTGACGGCCGACGGCCGCTCCGAGCGCGGCAACTTCCCGGTCTTCAAGGCCAAGCTGCGCCAGTGGAACATGCGCATCACGGCCTACGCCGACCGGCTGCTGAACGATCTGGACGGGCTGGACTGGCCCGAGGCCATCAAGCTGCAGCAGCGCAACTGGATCGGCCGTTCCGAGGGTGCGCGCGTCGACTTCCCCGTCGACGGGGCGGGAGACATCACCGTCTTCACCACCCGTCAGGACACCTTGTTCGGCGCCACCTACATGGTGCTGGCGCCCGAACACGAGCTGGTCGAACGGATCATCCCCGCCGCCTGGCCCGACGGCACCCATCCGGTCTGGACCGGCGGGCACGCCAACCCGGCCGAGGCCGTCACGGCGTACCGCAAGCAGGCCGCGGCCAAGTCCGACGTCGAGCGGCAGGCCGAGGCCAAGGACAAGACGGGTGTCTTCACCGGCGCCTACGCGACCAACCCCGTCAGCGGCGAGAAGGTTCCCGTCTTCATCGCCGACTACGTCCTGATGGGCTACGGCACCGGCGCGATCATGGCCGTACCGGCGCACGACGCACGCGACTTCGCCTTCGCGCGCGCTTTCGAGCTGCCGATGCGCTGTGTCGTCGAGCCCTCGGACGACCGTGGCCTGGACACGTCGACGTGGGAGGACGCGTTCGCCTCGTACGAGGCGAAGCTGGTCAACTCGGCCAACGACGAGGTCTCGCTGAACGGCCTGGGTGTCGTCGACGCCAAGGCGAAGATCACGGAGTGGCTGCAGGCGCACGGTGTCGGTGAGGGGACGGTCAACTTCCGCCTGCGCGACTGGCTGTTCAGCCGTCAGCGCTACTGGGGTGAGCCCTTCCCGATCGTGTACGACGAGGAGGGCATCGCCCACCCGCTGCCCGAGTCGATGCTGCCGCTGGAACTGCCCGAGGTCGAGGACTACTCGCCGCGCACCTTCGACCCGGAGGACGCCGACACCCAGCCCGAGACCCCGCTGTCCCGGAACGCCGACTGGGTCAACGTCGTCCTGGACCTGGGCGACGGCGCCGGCCCGCGGAACTACCGCCGCGAGACCAACACCATGCCGAACTGGGCGGGCTCCTGCTGGTACGAGCTGCGCTACCTGGACCCGAACAACGACCAGCGGCTGGTCGACCCGGCGATCGAGCAGTACTGGATGGGCCCGCGGGAGGGGCAGCCCACCGGCGGTGTGGACCTGTACGTCGGCGGCGCGGAACACGCGGTCCTGCACCTGCTGTACGCGCGTTTCTGGTCGAAGGTGCTGCACGACCTGGGGCACATCTCGTCCGCCGAGCCGTTCCACAAGCTGTACAACCAGGGCATGATCCAGGCGTTCGTCTACCGTGACAGCCGCGGTATCGCCGTCCCGGCCACCGAGGTCGAGGAGCGCGACGGGGCGTATTACCACGCCGGTGAGAAGGTCAGTCGCGTCCTGGGCAAGATGGGCAAGTCCCTGAAGAACGCCGTGACGCCGGACGAGATCTGCGGGGAGTACGGGGCGGACACCCTGCGGCTGTACGAGATGGCGATGGGCCCGCTGGACGTCTCACGTCCGTGGGACACCCGGGCGGTGGTCGGCCAGTACCGGCTGCTGCAGCGGCTGTGGCGCAACGTCGTCGACGAGGAGACCGGTGAGGTCACCGTCGTGGACTCGGAGCCCGGCGAGGACACGCTGCGGGCGCTGCACAAGGCCATCGACGGTGTCAGCCAGGACATGGCAGGGATGCGTTTCAACACCGCCATCGCCAAGGTCACCGAGCTGAACAACCACCTGACGAAGGCGGGCGGTCCGCTGTCGCGTTCGGTCGCCGAGCGGCTGGTGCTGCTGATCGCACCGCTGGCGCCGCACGTGGCGGAGGAGCTGTGGCGCCGGCTGGGTCACACCCGGTCCGTCGTGCACCAGGACTTCCCGGTCGCCGACCCGGCGTACGTCGTGGACGAGACCGTGACCTGCGTGGTGCAGATCAAGGGCAAGGTGAAGGCGCGCCTGGAGATCTCCCCGTCGATCTCGGACGAGGAACTGGAGACACTGGCCCTGGCGGACGAGAACGTCGTCGCGGCGCTGGGCGGGGCCGGAATCCGCAAGGTGATCGTGCGGGCGCCGAAGCTGGTCAACATCGTCCCTGCGTGACGGCGCCGTGAGCCCTGCGTGAGCGCCGCATCGGCCCTGCGTGACGGTGTCCGGGCTCCGCGTGACAGTGTTCGGGCGGCGCGCGTCCATGCGTGGGAACACTGGATGAGCCGCGCGGGCGTGTCAGGGCTTTCCCTTACGGGCAGGCTGGGGGTTCCGGCGGAACCCTCGGCCTGCCCGTTCCGTTTACGGTAGAAGGGGCGGCCGCACGCGGGTGGCCGATCCCACGACCGAGGGGCGCTCATGGAAGACGTGATCCTGATCCTGACGCTGCTGTTGGTGGCGTTCATGGCCCTCGGGGTGTACGCGGGCGTGAAGACGGTGCGCGCGGCCAAACGCGGCGTGGACCGGACGATCACACAAGCGCGCCGCTCGGTGGAGGACACCGCGCTGCGTGCCAAGAGCTACGGTCAACCCGGCGTGCCGGGGGAGCTCGCACAGCTCAGGCTCACCTTGCGCACATCGATGCGGGCCACCCAGGACGCGCTGAGCGCCGGCGCGGCGGAGGACGACTCCCTCTCGGAGTCGCTGGGCCTCTTCCAACGCCTGAGCGCGCACGGACGCGAGCTCGACAACGACCTCAAGCGGCTGGAGCGCGAGCCGGACCGGGCCACAGTGGCGACGCTGCTGCCGGGCCTGCGGGAGCGCACGGAGCGCATCACACACTCGGCGGAGTCGCTGCGCTGGGCGGCGCGTGACCGGGCCGTGCAGTTCGCCGACGACGATCTGGCGGCGCTCAACGCGCAGATCGACCTGGAGGCCGGTGCCCTGCGCCACTGGACGACCGAGGACCCGGCGCCCCGGAGTGAAACGGCCGGGCACAACTGGAGCGCTCCGGCGGACGGGGTGACGCCGCCGTCGCTCACCCCGCCGGACCCGCGGCTGCACACGGGCTATCCGTGGCAGAAGTCGGCCAGACCGGAGTCCACGAACTGACGTCCTCGGGTTGCGGAGACGCAGACCGTCGGCTGGGCTGCCACGGACATGTCCGTACGCGTACTGAAAGGCTCCGGAATCTTCCGAGGCGCCTCGAAGCCGAATAATGGCCGGACCGGAATTGATCAGCAGGCCGGTCCCGGGCTGCCGTGCCCCCACCCCGGAAGGTAACCTCCGGCTCATGTCCCGCCATGTCGCTATCGTCACCGATTCAACGGCCTACCTGCCGCCCCAGACGATGGAACGGCACGGCATCACCGCAGTGCCGTTGACCGTCGTCCTGGGTGATCAGGCCCTGGAGGAGGGCACGGAGATCTCGGCCCGCTCGCTCGCGCTGGCCCTGCAGAAGCGCCGCTCCGTGACCACGTCACGGCCCAGCCCGGAAGTCTTCGCCGCCGCGTACCGTGCCGTGGCGGAGGCGGGGGCCACCGGCATCGTCTCCCTGCACCTGTCGGCCGAGTTCTCCGGTACGTACGACGCAGCCGTGCTCGCCGCGAAGGACGCACCTGTGCCTGTACGCGTGGTCGACACCGGCATGGTCGCCATGGCCCTCGGGTTCTGTGCTCTCACCGCCGCCGAGGCCGCCGAGGCGGGTGACGGCCTTGACGAGGCGGTCGCAGCGGCCGAGAAGCGCGCGGAGGGCACGTCGGCGTTCTTCTACGTCGACACGCTCGACTACCTGCGCAGAGGTGGGCGCATCGGCGCCGCACAGGCACTGCTGGGATCGGCACTGGCCGTCAAACCGCTGCTTCAACTCGACGGCGGCCGGATCGAGATGCTCGAGAAGGTGCGGACGGCGTCCAGGGCGATCGCACGGCTCGAGGAGATCGTCGCGGAGCGGGCCGGTACGGGTGCCGTGGACATCGCCGTACACCATCTGGCCGCTCCCGACGGGGCGGAGCGTCTGGCGGAGCGGCTGCGGGGGCGGGTTCCGGGGCTTGTGGACCTGCATGTGAGCGAAGTGGGCGCGGTGATCGGGGCGCACACCGGGCCGGGTCTGCTGGGGGCTGTGGTCGCGCCGCGCTGAATCTCTTTCCGGCCCTCACCCAGGCCGGGACTGTGCGGCCCCCTGGCCGGGACTGTGCTGTGACCTCGGCCGGGACTGTGCTGTTGTGACCCCGGCCGGAACTGTGCTGTCGACTCGGTCGACCACAGCGCCGGTGGGCCTTCTCTCTTCATCCGGGCGGGTGATGACGTTTTCCACAACTGACGGGTTATCCACTGTAATTGGGTCGGCTCGGCGGATTTCCGCAGACATGTCTAGCGTCGTGTGGCATGACCTTCCGATCACCTCCCACCTCCTTCGGTGTCACTGACGCGCTGAGCGCGACCGGCGGCGCGGCGAACCCGGCCGTGCATCAGCTCGCGGATCTCCCCGCGCCTGCGGCGATGGATCCGCCGACCCACCCGCCGACGCAGCGGGCCACGCACCGCGCCGCACATCAGGTGTCCCGCGGGTCCGCTCCGGCCGGGCGTGCCCGGCACAGGTCCGGTGTCCGCCCCGGCGGAGCCGCCGGCACCTCGCCGGGCACCGCGTCCGGCGCCGCCCGGCTCGGCCGTCGACGGCGCACTGTGCGCGGGGCGGACGCGGCGGTCAGCGCGGCTTCGCGGCTCCGCGCGGACGCACTCATGACCGGCGACCGATCGGCGGTAGCTGCGGCCGTGGCGGCTGCCGCGACGACGACGGCGTCTACGCGCGCGGGGGCGGCTGGGGCGGGCATGTCAGCGGCGGCGACCGGCGAGCCCAGCCGGGCCCGTGCGGCACCATCCTGGGCGGCGGCTCCGCAGCCGTCCCCGGCCCCCGACGCCGGCGCCACGGCAGCCCCTTCGGCCTGCTCGGCACTCCCGCCGCGCCACAGGGAGCCCGATGGCTCCGTCGTGCGTCCCAGCCGGTGGCGGGAGCTCGGGCCCGCACTGCGGGACCGGTTGCCCCTGTGGGTGCAGTCGCGATGCGGCCTTGAGCCTCGGGCGCTCGCCGCGCTCGCCGTCGTCCTGGTCGGGGCGGCGGTGCTCGCGTGCACCCACTTCTGGTCGGCCCGCCCCGAGCCCGTACGGTCTCCCGACCGGGTCACGGAGGCAGCGGCCGCTGTACAGGCGGGCGGGCCGGAGTCCCCGAACGCTCAGCCTCCAGGTCTCCCGCCCGGCCCGGACCCCGGATCGAAGGCCGGTGCCGCACCCGGCGGACAGATCGTCGTCGACGTGAGCGGCAAGGTGCGCCGGCCGGGGATCCAGTACCTGCCTTCCGGCTCCCGCGTCGCGGACGCCCTACGAGCCGCGGGAGGTGTCCGAGAAGGCACCGATGTCACCGTGCTCAACCGCGCACGTGTCCTGACGGACGGCGAACAGGTAGCAGTCGGCATGCCACTTGCGCCGCCGCCCGCTGGCGGCGCCGGGGCGGGCGGAAGCGCGGGGGGACAGGCCGGTCCGGCTGCGCCGCTGAGCCTCGGCACGGCCACCGTCGAACAACTGGACACCCTGCCGGGCGTCGGACCGGTGCTCGCCCAGCACATCATCGACTACCGGACGGAGCACGGAGGTTACCGTTCGGTCGACGAACTACGCGAGGTCAACGGCATCGGGGACCGCCGGTTCGCGGATCTCCGACCGCTGGTCAGGCCATGAGCGTTCCTGAGGTCCACACGGACTCGGGGCGGCGGCTCGGTGACGCCGACCCGCGTCAGGAGGCTCCAGCCGATCTACGGCTGGTCCCTCCCGCCCTGGCGACCTGGGCGGCAGCTGCCCTGGCCCTGGGTGCTCCGGGCCGGTGGGTGGCGGTCGGGGCGGTTCTCTGCGCGTGCGCCGGTCTGGGCCTCCTCGCCCTGCCGCGCGTCGCGGCGCGAGCCCACCGCAGCAGGGAGGACGCGGCCGGTCCGGTGGACGGGGCTCCCTCGGAGCATCGGAGCCATCCGGACGGACGTACGGAGCCGGTGGCCGGCGCGGGCGGACGTACGGAGCCGATGGCCGGCGCGGGCGGACGTACGGAGCCGATGGCCGGCCCGGAGCCGGCAAGGCCCTCCCGGCGGGCGCGGACACGTACCACTGCCGTGGCCGGGGTGCTGCTCTGCGCGGCGGCCGGGGCGGCGGCGGCCGGGCTCCACGGTGCGGAGGTCCGCAGCGGTCCCGTCCCCGGACTGGCCGAGTCATACGCTCGGGTCGAAGCGGAGGTGACCGTCACCTCCGACCCCCGGCGGACCCGGCCGCGGGTACGCGGCGACCACAGCACTCCGGTGTCCCTGCTCCTTGACGCCGAGGTGGACCGGCTGACCGCTCCGGACGGGTCGGTCACCAAGCTCCGTACGCCGATCCTCGTCATGGTCGCACCGGGTGACGCGGCGGAGCGGTGGCAGAGGCTGCTTCCCTCGACACGCCTCCGGATCAGCGGGCGGCTCGCGCCACCCAGGCATGAGGGGGAGCGCTCAGCGGCCGTACTCAGCACCGACGCGGATGATCCACCACGGGTCAGCAGGCAACCCACCCTCCTACAACGGGCAGCGGGCCAACTGAGGGCGGGGCTGCGGGAGGCCACCGACGGGCTCGACGCCGATGCGCGGGCACTCCTGCCAGGACTGGTCGTCGGAGACACCTCACGGGTTCCGCCCGATCTCGCCGACTCCTTCAAGGCAACCGACCTCACCCACCTGCTCGCCGTGTCGGGGGCCAACCTGTCGATTCTGCTGTTCCTCCTCATCGGACCGCCGGGCACGGCCTCGCGCAGCGAACGCCGCGGTCTGGCACCCCGGCTGGGTATTTCCCTGCGCATGACGGCCCTGACCGGTGGCGGGGTCGCGCTCGCCTTCGTGATCGTCTGCCGTCCGGAGCCGAGTGTTCTGCGGGCGGCTGCCTGCGGCCTCATCACACTGCTCGCCATCGGGACGGGCAGGCGCAGATCGCTGATTCCCGCGCTGGCCGCGGCCGTTCTGCTGCTCGTGCTGTACGACCCGTGGCTGGGCCGCAGTTATGGCTTCCTGCTCTCCGTGCTCGCCACCGGGGCGCTCCTCACCCTCGCCCCGAGATGGAGCGGCGCTCTTCAGCAGCACGGGGTACCTGCCCGGCTCGCCGAGGTGATGGCCGCGGCGGGAGCCGCCCAGGCGGTCTGCGCACCCGTCGTCGTGGTTCTCGCGTCGCGGGTCAGCCTGGTGGCGATTCCCTGCAATCTGCTGGCCGAGTTCGCGGTGGCGCCCGCGACGGTCCTGGGCTTCGCCGCGCTCGCCGCTGCCCCTGTGTCCATACCGGTGGCCCAGATGCTGGCCGAGATCGCCGGCTGGCCGGTCGGGTGGATCGCGTCCGTGGCCCGCACCGGTGCCGCACTCCCCGGGGCGGAGGCCGACTGGCCGGGTGGCTGGCGAGGTGCTGCCCTCCTCGCCGTCCTCACAGCCCTGCTGGTGCTCTCGGCCCGCCGCCTGGCACGCCACCCCTGGGTATGCTCCGCCGCCGCGCTGCTGCTGGTGCTCGCGGTGCTGAGACCGGTGCCGATCACCCGCCTCATCTCGGGATGGCCGCCGCCGGGCTGGACCTTCGCCCTCTGTGATGTGGGGCAGGGGGACGCCATGGTCCTCGCCGCCGGGGAGGGCACGGGAGTGGTCGTGGACACCGGTCCCGAACCCCGCCTCGTGGACCGGTGCCTGCGGGATCTCGGCATCAGCCGGGTGCCTCTGCTTCTGCTCACCCACTTCCACGCCGACCATGTGCGCGGCCTGCCCGGTGTGCTGGAGGGCCGCGAGGTCGGCACGATCCAGACGACGACTCTCGACGAACCGCCGGAACAGGCCGCCTTCGTGAAGAGAACGGCTGCGGCGGCGCACGTCCCGATGGCCCGGGCCGTTCCGGGGGAGCGCCGCAGGGCGGGACCGCTCGACTGGCAGGTGCTCTGGCCTGCGGCCGGCGTCCCGGGGGCGGCACCGGCCCCCGTGACCGAGGAACCCAACGATTCCAGCGTCACACTCCTCGTCAGGTCGGGCGGTCTGACGCTGTTGCTCCTCGGCGATCTCGAGCCCCCGGCTCAGCAGGGGGTGCTGCGTAGCTATCCGGCGCTGCCCCGCGTGGACGTGCTCAAGGTCGCGCACCACGGCTCAGCCCACCAGGACACCGCGCTTCTGCGCAGCGCACGCCCGAGGCTCGCGCTCATCAGCTGCGGCAGGGACAACCCGTACGGCCATCCGGCGGCCCGTACGGTCGAATCGCTCCGATCGGTGGGAGCGAAGGTCCTGCGCACCGACACACACGGCGCGATCGCGGTGACGGGTGCCGGTGCGGGGCTGCGTGCGGCAGGCCGCTCATGAACGCGGGACACGCCCGGTGCGTGCTCCGCCGTCGCGCCAGCCCCGCTCTCGTTGCGGCACTGCCACGGACCGGAGCCCGGCAGGATGTTCGCGCTTCAGGGGCGGGTGCATCCTGCTTGCGCTGCTTCTGGCCGCACGCCGGCTCTCGCTCCGTCATGGCCGACACACCAGCCACCGCCGGCCGACGGCGGTTCCGTCGGCGAATCCGTCGGCTGAACCGCCGGCGTATCCGTCGGCGGTCCTAGGTCCAGGACCTCATGGCGTCGGCCGACACACCGCGACAGACTTCCGGCATGAGTGAGGAAGCGAAGCAGCCGGCCCGACAGCCCGCCTGGGTCGACGCCTACTTGGAACGCATCGGTGCGCCCTGGCCAGTCCGCCCCGATGTCGCCGCGCTGCGGGAGCTGCAGCTCCGGCACCTGTTGACTGTTCCCTTCGAGAACCTGTCGATCCACCTGGCTCAGGACATCGTGCTGGAGGAGGACAAGCTCGTCGAAAAGATCGTGGCGGACCGCCGGGGCGGCTTCTGCTACGAGCTCAACGGCGCCTTCGCCGCACTGCTGGGCGAACTCGGCTTCCGGGTAACCCTGCTCCAGGCCCGGGTGTTCGGCGACGACGGACGCCTCGGCATCCCGTACGACCACGTCGCACTGCGAGTGGAGACCGACGACGGTACGGGCCCGTGGCTCGCCGATGTCGGGTTCGGCGACCACGCCCTGCGCCCGCTCGAACTGGAGGCTCGCGCCGAACAGGACGATCCCTGCGGCAGCTTCCGCTTCCAAGAGACGCCGCAGGGAGACCTCGACCTGCTGCGCGACGGTTCGCAGCAGTTCCGCCTCGATCCGCGGCCGCGCGAGCTGGCGGACTTCCGGGCCGGGTCCTGGTACCACCGGACCTCGCCGGATTCCCACTTCACCCGGTCACTCGTCTGCTCCCGGCGTACCGGGGAGGGCCGGGTGACGCTCCGTGGCCGCACCCTGATCACGACCGTGCGGGGCGAGCGGCACGAGACGGAGTTGGGCGGCGACGCCGAGGTGCTCGCCGCCTACCGCGACCACTTCGGTCTGGTCCTCACCGCTTTGCCCCAGGTGCGCTCGCCCCGGTCCGTGTGACACGTAGGGCACGCGTGCCGACCCCTCCTCAATTCGGACCTTCGGTAGTACCTGCGTACAGGGGTGCACAGCTGGGTACAGCCCGGGGCAACCCCCTCTGAGCTGCTGCGTTTGCCCCGAACATCGCAACGGTGATCGAATGCGTATTCGTCGGCGGGCCGCTGATCCGACAACGACGTCAGGCTGTCAGGGTCCGAGGTGAGAACCGCCCCTGGGGAGTACGTGCACATGTTCGGCCGTTGGCTAGGCAGCAGAGCGAAGTCCGGCAACGCACCGAGCAACGCCCTCCCAGGGCTACCGATGCCGCACAACGCGGGGATGCTGAGCTGCCGAGTGCTGGACCCCGTCTCCGAGCCCGTGCGCCAAGCCGATTTCGTCGTCACGGACAGTGCGGGCCGCAAGGTCGTCGGCGGGGAGACAGACCCGTTCGGAAACGTGGTCGCCACGGTGCCGGCGGGGGAATACCGGCTGGGAGTCACCGCCGAGGGCTTCACGCCCTTCCACGGTCCGGTCACCGTGGCCCAGGGAGCTCATGCCGGCCTCGGCGACGTCTCGCTCCAGGTGGCCCAGCCCCCACAGCTCCCCGACCCGGGTGAATGGGAGATCGAGCCGTCGCACACCCAGATCGGGTTCACGGCGCGTCATATCGGTATGGCCCGCATCCATGGCAGGTTCAACACCTTCGCCGGTGCTGTGCGGATCGCCGACCGCATGGAGGACTCCGCCATGCACGTAGTCATCGACGCCTCATCGATCGACACGAACGTCCAGATGCGCGACGACCACCTGCGGTCCGGCGACTTCCTCGACGTCGAGCGCTACCCGACCCTCGAGTTCTACAGCGAGCGCTTCGTGCACCGCGGCGGCTCCCGCTGGGGCGTCACGGGCGCGCTCACCCTGCACGGGGTCAGCCGTACCGTCACGCTGGACACCCAGTACCTCGGTCTGGGCAACGGCCTGGAGGGCGAGACCCGGGCCGCCTGCCGGGCGACCACCGAGCTGCACCGCGAGGACTTCACGCTCACCTGGCAGACCATGCTTGCGCGCGGCATCGCCGTGGTCGGCCCGAGCATCAAGATCGAGATGGACATTCAGATCATCCCCAAGGGCTGACACCACTCGGAGTGCGGGCCACCGCGCGTCCGGGGCACCTCCCGCCGACGGTGTGGCTGCGGGCACGCCCCCTGGTCGTCTACCGAGTGCCGGGCCGTGCGGCTGAGGGTTCCGGTACCGGCCGTAGGGCCGTGCATCGCGCACCGGCCGTGCGGTCGCCACCGCTTACCACCGGCGGCCGCGCGTGCCGCACCCTTCACGGGACCTCCAGCCACGGCTCGTACTCCCCGGCGCCGCGCGTGCCGCACCCTTCACGGGGCCTCCAGCCAGCCCTCGTACTCCCCGGCCAACGCATCGAGCGCCGCGGAGTCCAGCCGTGCGGCCGGGTCCTCCACCACCACCAGCCACTGGGCGTCCTCGGCATCGTCCTCGCCGGCCAGGGCATCTCGGACGAGCTGCGGTTCCTCGGTCACCCCGAACCGGTCGGGCAACTCACCGGCGACCTCCTCGGCCGCGTCGCGGTCGGGCAGCACCAGCACATGTCTTACATCGCTCACCCGGCCATTCTCCGGTATGCCCGGGCGCGGTACGGCCGGGGTCGGCTGCCCCCGGCGTTGTCACAAGGGCGTGGGATGCTGGACCGCGATGGCCACCAGACGCAGTTCCACCGACGACCCGCTCGCCCCCGTGACGCTTGCCGTGGGCCAGGAGGACCTGCTCCTGGACCGTGCTGTGCAGCATGTGGTGGCTGCGGCCCGCGCCTCCGACGCCGACACGGACGTCCGCGACCTCACCCCGGACCAGCTGCAGCCCGGCACGCTCGCCGAGCTCACCAGCCCCTCGCTCTTCGCCGAGCGCAAGGTGGTGGTCGTCCGCAACGCGCAGGACCTGTCCGCCGACACCGTCAAGGACGTCAAGGCGTATCTGGGCGCCCCGGCCGAGGAGATCACCCTGGTGCTCCTGCACGCGGGCGGCGCCAAGGGCAAGGGGCTGCTGGACGCTGCGCGGAAGTCGGGCGCGCGTGAGGTGGCGTGTCCCAAGACCACCAAACCGGCCGAGCGGCTGTCCTTCGTGCGGGCGGAGTTCCGGGCACTCGGGCGCTCGGCGACCCCGGAGGCGTGCCAGGCGCTGGTGGACTCCATCGGCAGTGACCTGCGGGAGCTGGCGAGCGCGGTCTCGCAGCTGGCCGCGGATGTCGAAGGCACCATCGACGAAGCGGTCGTCGGCCGCTACTACACGGGCCGGGCGGAGGCCTCCTCCTTCACCGTCGCCGACCGCGCGGTCGAGGGCCGGGCGGCGGAAGCGCTGGAGGCCCTCCGGTGGTCGCTGTCCACCGGCGTCGCCCCCGTACTGATCACCAGCGCCCTTGCCCAGGGTGTCCGGGCGATCGGCAAGCTCTCCTCGGCCCGGGGCGGCCGACCGGCCGACCTGGCGCGGGAGCTCGGCATGCCGCCCTGGAAGATCGACCGGGTCCGCCAGCAGATGCGCGGATGGACACCGGACGGAGTGGCGGCCGCCCTGATCGCGGTCGCGGCGGCCGACGCCGGCGTCAAGGGCGGCGGGGACGACCCCGAGTACGCCCTGGAGAAGGCAGTGGTCGCCGTAGCCCGGGCCGCGCGCTCCGGCGGCCGCTGACCCGAGGGCCTCCGGCCCCTTCGCCGGCACCCGCACCAGCCCTTTCACCGGCACTAGCCGGCACCCGCACCGGCCCTTCACCGGCACCCCGCGGCACCCGCATCGGGCCCCTGCCGACCTCGTACCAGGTCCCCCCCCGCCAGGTCCCCCCGGCCAATCCCCCCAGCCAGCCCTCCATCAACCGCCATGCCCGTCAGCCGATGCCGCCGCCCTCTCCGGGAACACCAACTCCCGGAACACGAAGCGCGAAGGCCCCGGCCGTCGTCCTGGGGAGGACGCGGCCGGGGCCTTCGGATCCAACTTTGTGCGCCGCACCCGCGTGGCGAACGCAGGTTCGGTGTGCGGCGCGGGGTGCCGGTCAGGAGCGGGAGAGAGGGCCCGCTGAATCCGTTCCGGCGATCACATCAGTAGCTCAGCCCTGGAGGGCGGCAACCTTGAGAGCCAGCGCCGACTTCTTGTTGGCGGCGGCGTTCTTGTGGATGACACCCTTCGAGACAGCCTTGTCGAGCTGGCGGGAGGCGTCACGGACGGCCACAGTGGCCTTCTCGACGTCACCGGCAGCGGCAGCCTCACGGGCCTTGCGGATCGAGGTCTTGAGCGAGGACTTGACGGCCTTGTTGCGCAGGCGCGCCTTCTCGTTCGTCTTGTTCCGCTTGATCTGGGACTTGATGTTCGCCACGAAAGAGCCTTTTCAGGTTCGTTGGATCTCCTATGTGCGCCACGCCGCTTCTGAGGGCCACGAGGCACAGCTGCCCACGGTAGCAGCCACCCTCGGACCGGCCCAAACCGGTCCCGGCCCCGCAGGCGTGGGACCATGGAGGCTACGTATCGATCCGTCCGACCCGACATCGACCCGAGACACGGCGTCCGGCGTCTCAAGAATCAGGACCCTGCGTGCCCGCGACTCCCATCAACGTGCCCGAGCCGAGCCGTACCGACCCGGCGCTGATCCGTAACTTCTGCATCATCGCGCACATCGACCACGGCAAGTCGACCCTTGCCGACCGGATGCTCCAGCTGACGGGAGTGGTCGACCAGCGGCAGATGCGCGCCCAGTACCTCGACCGGATGGATATCGAGCGCGAGCGCGGCATCACCATCAAGTCCCAGGCGGTCCGTCTGCCGTGGGCACCCACCGAGGGCGAGGACAAGGGCTCGACCCACATCCTCAACATGATCGACACCCCGGGCCACGTCGACTTCACCTACGAGGTCTCCCGGTCGCTGGCGGCGTGCGAGGGAACCGTCCTCCTGGTCGACGCCGCTCAGGGCATCGAGGCGCAGACGCTGGCCAACCTCTACCTGGCGATGGAGAACGACCTCACCATCGTTCCGGTGCTCAACAAGATCGACCTGCCGGCCGCCCAGCCGGAGAAGTTCTCCGAGGAGCTGGCCAACCTCATCGGCTGCCAGCCGGAGGACGTCCTCAAGGTCTCCGCGAAGACCGGTGTCGGCGTGGACGCACTGCTCGACCGTGTCGTCCGGGACGTCCCGGCCCCCGTCGGCCAGGCGGCCGCCCCCGCCCGCGCGATGATCTTCGACTCCGTCTACGACGCGTACCGCGGTGTCGTCACCTACGTCAGGGTCGTCGACGGCCAGCTCAACAAGCGTGAGCGCATCAGGATGATGTCGACGGGCGCCACCCACGAGCTGCTGGAGATCGGTGTCTCCTCCCCGGAGATGACTCCGGCCGACGGCATCGGCGTCGGCGAGGTCGGCTACATCATCACCGGTGTGAAGGACGTCCGGCAGTCCAAGGTCGGTGACACCATCACCTCCCTGAACAAGGGGGCGACCGAAGCGCTGGGCGGTTACAAGGACCCCAAGCCGATGGTGTTCTCGGGGCTCTACCCCCTGGACGGATCCGACTACCCGGACCTGCGCGAGGCCCTGGACAAGCTCCAGCTCAACGACGCCGCCCTGGTGTACGAGCCGGAGACCTCGGCCGCGCTCGGCTTCGGCTTCCGTGTGGGCTTCCTCGGTCTGCTGCACCTCGACGTCGTCCGTGAGCGCCTCGAGCGCGAGTTCGGTCTGGAGCTCATCGCCACCGCCCCCAATGTGGTCTACCGCGTGGAGATGGAGGACGGCACGGAGCACATCGTCACCAACCCGAGCGAGTTCCCCGAGGGCAAGATCGACAAGGTGCACGAGCCGGTCGTGAGGGCCACGGTCCTGGCACCCAGCGAGTTCATCGGCGCGATCATGGAGCTGTGCCAGAACCGGCGCGGCACCCTGCTCGGCATGGACTACCTCTCCGAGGACCGGGTGGAGATCCGCTACACCCTCCCGCTCGCAGAGATCGTCTTCGACTTCTTCGACCAGTTGAAGTCGAAGACCCGCGGTTACGCCTCGCTCGACTACGAGCCCACGGGCGAGCAGTCGGCCCAGCTGGTCAAGGTCGACATCCTGCTGCACGGCGACAAGGTCGACGCCTTCTCGGCGGTCACGCACAAGGACAAGGCGTACGCGTACGGCGTCCGGCTCGTCGCCAAGCTGCAGAAGCTCATCCCCCGGCAGAACTTCGAGGTGCCGATCCAGGCCGCCATCGGTTCCCGGGTCATCGCCCGTGAGACGGTCCGCGCCATCCGCAAGGACGTCCTCGCCAAGTGCTACGGCGGTGACATCTCCCGTAAGCGGAAGCTGCTGGAGAAGCAGAAGGAAGGCAAGAAGCGGATGAAGATGGTCGGCAACGTGGAGGTCCCGCAGGACGCGTTCATCTCCGTCCTGTCGACCGACGAATCCGCCGGCGAGAGCAAGGCCAAGAAGTAGAGCGACAGGCCGCGAAGTAGCAGCCGCCCCGTCCCGCCCGGCTGTCACCCGGGAGTACGCCTTCGGGTGTATCCGGGGCCGGGCCCACGTGCCCCTGTGCCGCGGACACTCGCGGTGCAGGGGCACGGTTCGTTATCAAGCGGCGGCCTGTTGCCCCTTACGCGACGGTGCCACGCGCTCTACTCTGATCACCACCCGTTAGTTACTCGCCAGTTAAACAAGCAGGCCGAGCGGGAACGAGAAGCAGGACAGACGAGCAGCAGCACCCACAAGACGGTCGTAGCAATGCCCGCATGCCCGGAGGACGTCGTGAGCGACACACATACCCTGATCGATAGCCGACCGCCCTCCGTGGCGACTCTCTTCATCGACCGCGTGGCGGCCACCCCGGACGGGGAGGCCTACCGCTACCCGGTGCCGGCCGCATCGGGCCAGGGCCCGGACGACTGGAAGTCGCTGAGCTGGGCACAGGCGGCCGAGCGGGTCCACGCCGTCGCGGCCGGCCTGATCGCTCTGGGTGTCCAGCCGGAGGAGCGTGTCGCGCTCGCCTCGTCCACCCGCGTCGAATGGATCCTCGCCGACCTCGGCGTGATGTGCGCGGGCGCGGCGACCACGACGATCTACCCCTCCACGAACACGGAGGAGTCCGCCTTCATCCTGGCCGACTCCGACAGCCGCGTCCTGATCGCCGAGGACGCCGCCCAGCTGGCGAAGGCCCGGGCGAACAGGGACACCCTGCCCGAACTGGCGCATGTCGTCGTCATCGACCCGGCCGGCGCCGAGCCCGCGGAGGGCGACCCCGAGGGATGGGTCCTCACCTTGGCCGAGCTCGAGGCCATGGGTACCGAACACCTGGTGAAGAACCCGGACGCTGTCACCGACCGGGTCGCCGCGATCACCCCGGACCAGCTGGCCACCCTGATCTACACCTCGGGCACCACCGGCCGCCCCAAGGGGGTGCGCCTGCCGCACGACAACTGGTCGTACATGGCCAGGGCGACCGTGGCGACCGGCCTGATCACCGCGGACGACGTCCAGTACCTCTGGCTGCCGCTCGCGCACGTCTTCGGCAAGGTGCTCACGTCCGGCCAGATCGAGGTCGGTCACGTCACGGCCGTCGACGGCCGGGTCGACAAGATCATCGAGAACCTTCCGGTGGTCCGGCCGACCTACATGGCGGCCGTTCCCCGCATCTTCGAGAAGGTCTACAACGGGGTCGCGGCCAAGGCGCGGGCCGGCGGCGGCGCCAAGTACAAGATCTTCCAGTGGGCGTCCGGCGTCGCCCGCGAGTACGCCACGGTGTCGCAGGACAACTTCCGCCGCACGGGCAAGGCGTCCGTGCCGTTCGCACTCGGCGCCAAGCACAAGGTCGCCGACACCCTCGTCTTCGCGAAGATCCGCGAGGCCTTCGGCGGAAACCTCCGAGCCTGCATCTCGGGCTCGGCCGCCCTCGCCCCCGACATCGGTCTCTTCTTCTCCGGAGCGGGCATCCACATCCTGGAAGGCTACGGACTCACGGAGTCCAGCGCCGCGTCCTTCGTCAACCCGGGCGAGGCCTACCGCACCGGCACCGTGGGCAAGCCGCTCCCCGGCACCGAGGTCCGGATCGCCGACGACGGCGAGATCCTGCTGCGCGGCCCCGGCCTGATGGAGGGCTACCACCGGCTGCCCGAGAAGACCGCGGAGGTGCTGGAGTCCGACGGCTGGTTCCACACCGGCGACATCGGCGAGCTCTCCGAGGACGGCTACCTGCGGATCACCGACCGCAAGAAGGACCTGATCAAGACGTCCGGCGGCAAGTACATCGCCCCGGCGGAGGTCGAGGGACAGTTCAAGGCCGTGTGCCCGTTCGTCTCCAACATCCTGGTGCACGGCGCGGACCGTAACTTCTGCACCGCCCTCATCTCGCTCGACGAGCCGACCATCCTCGGCTGGGCGGAGGAGAACGGACTGGGCGGCAAGCCGTACGCCGACGTGGTGGCCTCCCCGCAGGCCGTCGAGCTCATCGAGGGCTATGTGAAGCGGCTCAACGAGGGACTCCAGCGCTGGCAGACCATCAAGAAGTTCCGGCTCCTGCCGCGCGACCTCGACATCGAGCACGGAGAGCTGACCCCCAGCCTCAAGCTGAAGCGGCCGGTCGTCGAGCGCGAGTACAAGGACCTCATCGACGACATGTACGCGGGCTCCCGCGAGGCGTGACGGCCGAGGAGTGACTCCGGCCCGGGGCCGGTGGGTGCGCGAGCACCCACCGGCCCCGGGAAGTTCCGTCACTCGGCGCTTATGGGAACGCCCGGTCTGTCACTCTGTCGGGATACGTCAGCGGCGTTTCGCGAGATCGTCAGGAGCCGCACCGTGGGGCCCATTCCCTTGCAGCGGGACAGCGTCCAGCGTCCCGGCGCCGTCGTCGCAGGTCAGGGCGACGACCGGCGTCCGGTCGCCCGCACGAGCCTGCCCGGCATCCCGCAGGCTTCGGCCGCGGCCCGCAGATTCGTCAGGGCGGCGCTCGCCGACTGGACCGGACTCGGCCTGCCTACCGCCGGTGAGTTCGGCGAACGGCTCACCGACGACGCACTGACCGTGGCCAGCGAACTGGTCACCAACGCGGTCGTGCACGCCGGCACGACGGTCGAGCTGCTCCTCAGGCTGGAGGACTCCGCCGGACCCGAACCGGCCGCGCTGGTGCTGGAGATCACCGACCACCACCCCGCCCGGTCGGTGCGCGACGGCCGGGCCGAGAGGCCCGACCCCGCCGAGTACGGCCGGGGACTCCAGCTCGTCGCCACCCTCGCCGAATCCTGGGGCATCACCTACCGCACCGGCCTCAAGACCGTCTGGGCCCGGCTGCCCGGCGACGACCGCTACGGACTGCCCGACACCCCGGCCGGCGACGAGGCCACCCGCAGGCGTGCCCTGCGCGCCGAAGGACCCCTGACCCCGCCGGCCGGGCACGCCGCGCGCGACGACGCGGGCTGGGCCGGGCGCGGCGGGCTCTCCTTCCTCGCCGAGGCGTCCGGCCTCCTCGCGGGCCACCTCGACGAGGACCTGGTGGCATCGACGGCGGGGCCACTCCTGGTGCCCGGGCTCGCCGACTGGTGTGCGATATGGCTGGAGAGCGAGGGCGGTGGACCGGCGGCCGCCCCCAGGCTCGCAGGGGTCTGGCACCGCGACGAGGCGCGGGCCGAGCTACTGCGCCCCGCGCTGCAGAAGGAGCCGCTCCGCTTACCCGGGAGCGTCGGTACCGGCCCCGTGCCCATCCCGTGGCCGGGAAGCGCCACGACGGAGCGCGGGGACGTCACGGGCGCCGCGCTCGCCCACCGCATCATCTCGGGCGGGCGTACGCTCGGCGCCGTCCTCGTGGGCCGCGAGGGCACCGACCACATCCCCGACGAGGTCGCCGCGCTCCTCGCGGACTTCGTACGCCGGGTCGGCCTCGCCGTGGGCGCCGCCCGCGCCTACACCCGTCAGGCCACCATCAGCCGCATCCTGCAGCGCGGACTGCTGCCCAGCAAGGTCGCCGAGATACCCGGGGTCACCAGCGCGCTGGTGTACGAGCCGGGCGACGACGGCGTGGTCGGCGGTGACTTCTACGACCTCTTCCCGTGCCCCGGCGGCCGCTGGTGCTTCGTGCTCGGCGACGTCCAGGGCAGCGGCCCGGAAGCCGCCGTCGTGACCGGTCTCGCGCGGCCCTGGCTGCGCCTGCTGTCCCGGGAGGGCTACCGCGTCGGCGAGGTCCTCGACCGGCTCAACCGGCTCCTGCTGGACGACGCCATGGAGGCGGCCGAGGCAGCCGCCCTCATGGTCGCCGCGGCAGGCGGCCAGCAGATCCAGGGCGGCGAGCAGATGCAGGACGGCTCCCAGTCCCGCTTCCTCTCCCTCCTCTACGGCGACCTCGTGCCACAGCCGGGCGGCGGCGTGCGCTGCACCGTGGCGAGCGCCGGCCATCCGCTCCCGCTGCTGCTGCGCCCCGACGGCTCCGTACACCCGGCCGCCGAGCCGCAGGTGCTTCTCGGAGTCGTCGAGGACGTGGCGTACGGGAGCCAGAGCTTCGACCTGGCTCCCGGCGACAGCCTGCTCTGCGTCACCGACGGAGTGACGGAAAGGCGCTCGGGGCGGCTGATGTTCGACGACGACGACGGCCTCGCGCGGGTCCTCGCGGGCTGCGCGGGGCTCTCGGCCGCCGCGACGGCCGACCGGATCAAGCAGGCCGTCCACGCCTTCGCCGAGCGACCGCCCGACGACGACCTGGCCCTGCTCGTGATCCGGGTCGACGCAGACGCGGACGAGCCGGGCGGCGCCACAGCCGCCGGGTGACAGCCGTCCGACGGAAGGCATACGGGGTCGGCCTCCGAGAGGCAGGCGTGCGGGGCAGCTCCGCCGGCGAGTGACAATGGACGGTATGCCTTCCGTACTGCCCGATGGTGAGCCCGTGCCCGACGACGGGGCGCTGCCCCGCCACGCCCTGGAAGGCGCCGCCGGCCGGCCGCTCGGCTTCTACCTGCACGTGCCCTACTGCGCCACCCGCTGCGGCTACTGCGACTTCAACACCTACACCGCGACCGAGCTGCGCGGTTCCGGCGGCGCACTGGCCTCCAGGGACAACTACGCGGCCCATCTCGTCGAGGAGGTCCGCCAAGCCCGCAAGGTCCTCGGCGACGACCCCCGCCCCGTCCGCACGGTCTTCGTCGGCGGCGGCACACCGACGCTGCTGCCCGCGGCCGACCTCGTCCGGATGCTCGCTGCGATCCGGGAGGAGTTCGGGCTCGCGGAGGACGCCGAGATCACCACGGAGGCCAATCCGGAGTCCGTCGATCCGGCGTATCTCGCGGCGCTGCGGGAGGGCGGCTTCAACCGCGTCTCCTTCGGTATGCAGAGCGCCCGGCAGCACGTCCTGAAAGTCCTCGACCGCACCCACACGCCCGGCAGGCCCGAGGCATGCGTCGCCGAGGCCCGTGCGGCCGGTTTCGAGCACGTCAACCTGGACCTGATCTACGGGACCCCCGGCGAGTCCGACGACGACTGGCGGGCCTCCCTCGACGCGGCGATCGGCGCCGGGCCCGACCACGTGTCGGCGTACGCGCTGATCGTCGAGGAAGGGACCCAGCTCGCCCGCCGTATCCGCCGGGGCGAGGTCCCGATGACGGACGACGACGTCCACGCCGACCGCTACCTGATCGCCGACGAGGCGATGGCGGCGGCGGGCTTCTCCTGGTACGAGGTCTCGAACTGGTCCCGTACGCCCGAGGGCCGCTGCCTGCACAACGAGCTGTACTGGCGCGGCGCCGACTGGTGGGGTGCCGGACCCGGGGCCCACAGCCACGTCGGCGGGGTGCGCTGGTGGAACGTCAAGCACCCCGGGGCCTACGCGCAGGCCCTGGCCGAGGGCCGCTCGCCCGGCGCCGGCCGTGAGGTGCTCGGTGACGAGGACCGGCGGGTCGAGCGCATCCTGCTGGAACTGCGGCTCGTCGAGGGCTGCCCGCTGTCGCTGCTCGCCCCCGCGGGCCTGGCTGCGGCCGGCCGCGCGGTCGCGGACGGACTGCTGGAGCCCGGACCGTACGACGAGGGGCGCGCCGTCCTCACACTGCGGGGCAGGCTGCTGGCCGACGCCGTGGTGCGGGACCTGGTGGACTGAGGGCCGGGTCCGTGCCGGGGGTGTCAGGCGGGAAGGGTGACGAAGTCGATCAGTTCCTCGACACGCCCCAGCAGCTGCGGCTCCAGGTCCTTGTACGAGCCGACCCTTGAAAGAATGTGCTGCCAGGCCGCGCCCGTGTTCTCCGGCCAGCCCAGCGCACGGCACACGCCCGTCTTCCAGTCCTGCCCGCGCGGCACCACCGGCCACGCGGGGATACCCACGGACGACGGCTTCACGGCCTCCCAGACATCGATGTACGGATGTCCCACCACCAGCACGTGCGCGTCGGTGACCTGGGCGGCGATCCGGGACTCCTTCGAACCGGGCACCAGGTGGTCGACCAGGACACCGAGCCGGGCGTCCGGACCGGGTGAGAACTCCCGCACGATCGCCGGGAGGTCGTCGACGCCCTCCAGGTACTCCACCACCACGCCCTCGATGCGCAGGTCGTCGCCCCAGACCCGCTCCACGAGCTCGGCGTCGTGCCGCCCCTCCACGTAGATGCGGCCGGCGCGCGCCACACGCGCCCGCGCTCCGGGGACCGCCACGGAACCGGAGGCCGTACGTGAGGGGCGGACGGGGCCGCCGGCCGACGGGCGCACCAGGGTGACCACCCTGCCCTTCAGCAGGAAACCACGCGGCTCCATGGGGAAGACCCGGTGCTTGCCGAAGCGGTCCTCCAGCGTGACCGTCGGGCCCTGAGCCGTCTTCTCGCAGTGGATCACCGCACCGCAGAAGCCGGTGACGGCCTCCTCGACGACCAGATCGGGTTCTGCGGGGACCTCGGGGGCGGGAGCGGACTTCTTCCACGGCGGGGTCAGATCCGGCTGGTAGCTGCGCATGGCACGACGATAAACGGAGGCCCTTTCACGACACGCCGAAGCGGGCGGCCAGTCGGGCGCGCTGCGCCCGTACGAACGCCGCGTCCACCACCGCCCCGTGTCCCGGCACGTACGACGCGTCCTCGCCGCCGAGCTCCAGCAGCCGGTCCAGCGCCGCCGGCCAGTGCGAGGGGACCGCGTCCCGGCCCGCCTGCGGCTCGCCGGACTCCTCGACCAGGTCGCCGCAGAGCACCACGACAGGTGACCCCGGAACCAGCACCGCGAGGTCGTGGCCGCTGTGCCCGGGGCCCACATTGGCCAGCAGCACCTGGAGCCCGCCCCCGAGGTCGAGCGTCCACTCGCCGCTCACCTGATGCCGCGGGGCCACCAGCGCGTCCGTCGCCGCAGTGGCGTCGGCCTCACTCATGCCGTGCCGAAGCGCGTCCGCGCGCAGTTCCCCGGCGCCCCGCCCCAGCAGATCCGCCGTGCCGACCGCCCCGTAGACCTCCGCCCCGGAGAAGGCGGCCGTGCCCAGCACATGGTCGAAGTGCGGATGACTCAATGCGATATGCGTCACCCTCCGGCCCAGCATGCTCTCCGCCTGGGAGCGCAGCTCGACTCCCTCCCGGAGCGTCGAACCCGTGTCGTAGAGCAGCACACCGTCCGCCCCGGCCACCAGTGCGGCGGTCGCGTCCCAGACGGGAAGGCGTCGCCGCCCCGTACCGTTGCCCAACCGCTCCCAGCCGAACTCTTCCCAAGAGACGTCCATACGGCGACGCTATCGGCAACGACCTGCGCAGTCCCGCGACGGCGTGGCCGGTCGGCCTTGCCCCGGGACCACCCTCCCCCCGTACACTGACCGGGGGGATTGCTGGCACTCGAATGCACAGAGTGCCAGGCAGACGCCGGAGAACCACAGCTGGAGGTGTGCGCGGTGCTCAGCGAACGCAGACTCGAAGTGCTGCGCGCCATCGTCCAGGACTATGTCGGCACCGAGGAGCCCGTCGGCTCCAAGGCGCTCACGGAGCGGCACAGCCTGGGGGTCTCCCCGGCGACCGTCCGCAACGACATGGCGGTGCTGGAGGACGAGGGCTTCATCGCCCAGCCGCACACGAGTGCGGGGCGTATTCCGACGGACAAGGGCTACCGTCTCTTCGTCGACAGACTCGCGGGCGTCAAGCCCCTGTCTTCGCCGGAGCGCCGGGCCATCCAGAACTTCCTCGACGGCGCGGTCGACCTCGACGACGTCGTGGGCCGCACGGTCCGGCTGCTCGCGCAGCTGACCAGACAGGTCGCCGTCGTGCAGTACCCCTCGCTGACCCGGTCGACGGTCCGGCACGTGGAGTTGCTGTCGCTGGCTCCGGCCCGGCTGATGCTCGTGCTGATCACGGACACGGGCCGGGTCGAACAACGTATGATCGACTGCCCTGCTCCGTTCGGTGACATGTCGCTGGCCGATCTGCGGGCCCGGCTCAACAGCCGGGTCGTCGGACGACGCTTCGCGGACGTGCCCCGGCTGGTGCAGGACCTTCCGGAGTCCTTCGAGACCGAGGACCGGGGCACCGTGTCGACGGTGCTCTCCGTCCTTCTCGAAACCCTGGTCGAAGAGACGGAGGAGCGGCTGATCATCGGCGGCACCTCCAACCTCACCCGCTTCGGGCACGATTTCCCTGTGATGATCCGGCCGGTGCTGGAGGCACTGGAGGAGCAGGTCGTGCTGCTGAAGCTGCTCGGTGAGGCAACGGATTCGGGCATGACCGTACGGATCGGGCACGAGAACGCCCATGAGGGCCTCAACTCCACGTCCGTCGTCGCGGTCGGCTACGGTTCGGGCGACGAGGCAGTCGCCAAACTCGGCGTGGTCGGACCGACCCGCATGGACTACCCCGGAACGATGGGAGCGGTACGCGCAGTGGCACGTTACGTCGGACAGATCCTGGCGGAGTCGTAAGTGGCCACGGACTACTACGCCGTACTAGGCGTACGCCGCGACGCATCCCAGGACGAGATCAAGAAGGCATTCCGTCGGCTCGCCCGCGAGCTGCACCCGGATGTCAACCCGGATCCGAAGACCCAGGAGCGGTTCAAGGAGATCAACGCCGCTTACGAGGTGCTCTCGGACCCGCAGAAGAAGCAGGTCTACGACCTCGGCGGCGACCCGCTGTCCGCCTCGGGCGGCGGCGGTGGCGCGGGAGGGTTCGGAGCCGGCGGCTTCGGCAACTTCAGCGACATCATGGACGCGTTCTTCGGCACTGCGTCGCAGCGCGGACCCCGTTCGCGCACCCGGCGCGGCCAGGACGCCATGATCCGCCTGGAGATCGACCTCTCCGAGGCGGCCTTCGGTACGACCAAGGACATCCAGGTCGACACGGCGGTCGTCTGTACGAGCTGCAGTGGCGAGGGCGCCGCACCCGGCACCTCCGCGCAGACCTGCGACATGTGCCGCGGCCGTGGCGAGGTGTCCCAGGTCACCAGGTCCTTCCTCGGTCAGGTCATGACCTCCCGGCCCTGCCCGCAGTGCCAGGGCTTCGGCACGGTCGTCCCGACCCCGTGCCCCGAGTGCGCCGGCGACGGCCGCATCCGGTCGAGGCGCACCCTCACCGTGAAGATCCCGGCAGGTGTCGACAACGGCACCCGGATCCAGCTCGCGGGCGAGGGCGAGGTCGGCCCCGGCGGCGGCCCCGCCGGCGACCTGTACGTCGAGATCCATGAGCTGCCTCACGCCGTGTTCCAGCGGCGTGGCGACGATCTGCACTGCACGGTCACCATCCCGATGACGGCGGCGGCCCTCGGCACCCAGGTGCCGCTGGAGACGCTGGACGGCCTGGAGGAGATCGACATCAGGCCGGGCACCCAGTCCGGCCAGTCGGTCCCGCTGCACGGGCGCGGCATCACGCATCTGCGTGGTGGCGGGCGCGGGGACCTGATCGTGCACGTCGAGGTGCTGACCCCGACGAAGATGGACCCCGAGCAGGAGCGCCTCCTGCGGGAGCTGTCCAAGCTGCGTGGTGAGGAGCGGCCCACCGGGCAGTTCCAGCCGGGGCAGCAGGGGCTCTTCTCCCGTCTGAAGGACGCCTTCAACGGCCGCTGAACCCTGTCACCGCACCGCCCGCCGGTCCCGTACCGGCGGGCGGTGCCGTGTGTCCGGGGCCCGTCGGTGGGGTGCAACCGCTGATTCGGCACGATCCTCAGGACGTGGCACGATGCGCTCATGTCCTTGGCGCTGACCGATCTCTGCCGATACCCCGTCGTGCAGGCCCCGATGGCGGGCGGCGCCTCCCGACCGGAGCTGGCCGCCGCCGTGGCCGAGGCCGGCGGGATCGGATTCCTCGCCGCCGGCTACAAGACGGCCGACGGGATGTACAACGAGGTCAAGCAGCTCCGGAGGCTGACCGGGCTCCCCTTCGGCGTCAACCTCTTCATGCCGCAGCCGCTGGTCGCCGACCCCGGCGCCGTGGAGGTCTACCGCCACCAGCTCGCAGGTGAGGGCGCCTGGTACGAGACCCCTCTCGGCGACCCGGACTCCAGCGGGGACGACGCCTACGAGGCCAAGGTGGCGATCCTGCTGGAGGACCCCGTACCCGTGGTCTCCTTCACGTTCGGATGCCCCACCCGTGAGGTGCTCGAGGCGTTCGCCGCCGCCGGGACGCTCACCGTCGTCACGGTCACCTCTCCGCAGGAGGCGCGGAACGCGCAGTGGTCGGGGGCCGGCGCCCTGTGTGTCCAGGGTTTCGAAGCGGGCGGTCACCAGTCCACGCACCGCGACGACCCGCAGGCCGGCCTCACCGGCACCGGGCTGATTTCCCTGATCTCCGAGGTCCGCGAGTCCGTGCGGCTGCCCGTCATCGCGGCCGGCGGACTGATGCGCGGCTCGCAGATCACCGCCGTGCTGGCGGCCGGGGCCGACGCGGCCCAGCTCGGTACGGCGTTCCTGCCCTGCCCCGAGTCGGGTGCACACCCGCTGCACAAGCAGGCCCTGACCAACCCGCTGTTCGTGACCACGGCCCTGACCCGTGCCTTCTCCGGGCGTCCCGCGCGGGGGCTGGTCAACCGGTTCGTCCGGGAGCACGGCCCGTACGCTCCCGCCGCCTACCCGCAGGTGCACCAGCTGACCAGCGGGCTGCGCCGGGCCGCCGCCGAGGCCGGGGACGCCCAGGGCATGGCCCTGTGGGCGGGCCAGGGACACCGGCTGGCACGCGAGCTGCCCGCCGGGGAGCTCGTGGGTCTGCTCGCCGCCGAAATGGAAGCCGCGCGTGCGGCAGTGAGTGTGAGGAGTGCCCAGTGACGGCACCGGTCTTCGTCGTCGAACAGCTGCCCGGCGGGCCGGAGTTCGTCCTGGACGGACCCGAAGGGCGGCACGCGGTTTCCGTGAAGCGGCTGAACCCGGGGGAGGGCGTGGTCCTGACCGACGGGCGGGGACGCTGGGCGGAGGGTGTCGTACGGGCGGCCGAGGGCAAGGACCGGCTCGTGGTCACCGGTCTCGACAGCGTCCACGAGGAGCCCGCGCCCACCCCGTTCCTCACCGTCGTCCAGGCCCTGCCCAAGGGCGACCGCGGCGAGGTCGCCGTGGAGACGATGACGGAGACGGGCGTCGACGCGATCGTGCCCTGGCAGGCCGCGCGCTGCATCACGCAGTGGAAGGGCGACCGGGGGCTCAAGTCCCTCGCCAAGTGGCGCAGCACCGCGCGTGAGGCGGGGAAGCAGTCGCGCCGCGTCCGCTTCCCCGAGGTGGCGGAGGTCATGACGACCAGACAGGTCGCCGCCCTGCTGGCCGCTGCGGACTTCGCGGGCGTCCTGCACGAGGACCGGGCCGGCGACAGCGAGCCGCTCGCCACCGCCGAACTCCCCGCCCACGGCACCGTCGTGCTGGTCGTCGGCCCGGAGGGCGGGGTGTCCCCCCAGGAACTCGCCGCCTTCGCCGAGGCGGGGGCACCCGCCTACCGGCTCGGCCCCAGTGTCCTGCGCACCTCGACCGCCGGGACGGCCGCGGCGGCACTGCTGATGGGGCGCACCGGGCGCTGGAGCTGAGAGCCGCCCCCGTGCCCCGGTCCGGCCCGATAGCATGCCGGTGTACTGATCACGAGGACCGAACGACCGAGGAGGCCGGGCCATGGCGGGAGAGCCGCAGACCGACTGCCTGTTCTGCAAGATCGTTACCGGGGACATCCCGGCGACCATCGTCCGCGAGAGCGAGACGACCGTCGCCTTCCGCGACATAAACCCCCAGGCCCCGACGCACGTCCTGGTCATCCCCAAGGCGCACTACCCGGACGCGGCCGCGCTGGCCGCCGGCGACCCGCAGGCCGCCGCCGACGTGCTGCGCGAGGCGGGACTGGTCGCCTCCGACGAGAAGATCACCGAGAGCGGCTACCGCATCGTCCTCAACACCGGTGCGGGCGCCGGCCAGACCGTCTTCCACGCGCACGCCCACGTCCTGGGCGGTCGCGGGATGCAGTGGCCCCCCGGTTAGGGCCTCCCACCCGTGTCCGTACGAGAACTCGTGGTCCTCGGCACCGCCAGCCAGGTGCCGACCCGTCACCGCAACCACAACGGCTATCTGCTGCGCTGGGACGGGCAGGGCATCCTCTTCGATCCCGGTGAGGGAACTCAGCGACAGATGCTGCGGGCGGGTGTCGCCGCGCACGATATCGACCGCATCTGCGTCACGCACTTCCACGGCGACCACTCGCTGGGTCTGGCGGGGGTGATCCAGCGGATCAACCTCGACCGGGTCCCGCACCCCGTCACCGCCCACTTCCCGGCGAGCGGACAGCGTTTCTTCGACAGGCTGCGGTACGCGACGGCCTATCGCGAGTCGGTCGAACTGACCGAGGCTCCTGTCGCCGCGGACGGGGTCCTCGCCACCACCGACGCGTACACCCTCGACGGCCACCGGCTCTCGCACCCCGTCGAGTCCTACGGCTACCGCCTCACCGAACCCGACCGGCTGCGCATGCTGCCCGCGAAGCTGGCCGAGCACGGCATCACGGGGCCCGACGTCAAACGGATCCAGCAGGACGGCGTCCTGCGCGGCATCCCTCTGGAAGAGGTCTCCGAGACCCGCCGCGGACAGCGCTTCGCGTTCGTCATGGACACCCGGCTCTGCGACGGCGCGTTCGCCCTCGCGGAGAAATGCGACATGCTGGTCATCGAGTCGACGTTCCTCGACGAGGACGGCCGGCTCGCGGCCGACCACGGCCACCTCACCGCCGGCCAGGCGGCCCGGGTGGCGATGGAGTCCGGCGTACGGCACCTCGTGCTGACGCACTTCTCCCAGCGCTACACCGACCCCGACGCCTTCGAACGCCAGGCCAGGGCAGCCGGCTTCGAAGGCGAACTGACCATCGCCCAGGACCTGATCAGGGTCCCGGTACCCACCCGCCACACGTAACGAGAACCCCGTGCACCTCCCCAAAGCCGAACTCCACCTCCACATCGAAGGAACCCTCGAACCCGAGCTGGCCTTCGCACTCGCCGCGCGCAACGGCGTGGACCTGCCCTACGCGGACACCGAGGAGCTGCGCGAGGCGTACCTCTTCGAGGACCTGCAGACCTTCCTCGACCTGTACTACGCGCTCATGGCGGTGCTGCGCACCGAGGACGACTTCGCCGAACTGGCCGACGCCTACCTCGCCCGCGCCGCCGCCCAGGGCGTCCGGCACGCGGAGATCTTCTTCGACCCGCAGGCCCACACCGACCGCGGCGTCCCGATCGGCGCCGTCATCGAAGGGCTCGGCAGGGCGCTGGACCGCAGCGAGGAGACGCACGGCATCTCCACCCAGCTGATCATGTGCTTCCTGCGCGACAAGTCCGCGGAGTCGGCGCTGGAGACCCTGGAGGCCGCGAAGCCGTACCTCCACCGCATCAGCGCTGTCGGCCTCGACTCGGCGGAGGTCGGCCACCCGCCCGCGAAGTTCCGCGAGGTGTACGCGGCGGCCACGGCCCTCGGCCTGCGCAAGGTCGCCCACGCCGGCGAGGAGGGCCCGCCGGAGTACATCCGGGAGGCCCTCGACGTACTCGGCGTCGAGCGCATCGACCACGGCCTGCGCTGCATGGAGGACCCGGACCTGGTGGACCGGCTGGTCTCCGAGCGGATCCCGCTGACGCTCTGCCCGCTGTCGAACGTACGCCTGCGCGCCGTCGACGTCCTGGAGCAGCACCCGCTGCGGTCCATGATGGACGCGGGGCTGCTCTGCACGGTGAACTCCGACGACCCCGCCTACTTCGGCGGATACGTCGGAGACACCTTCCGCGCCGTGCACGAGGCGCTCGGCCTGGACCGCGAGCAGTTGCGGACCCTGGCCCGCAACTCCTTCGAGGCGGCGTTCCTCGACCACGACGAGGAACGCAGGTCGCGCTACCTCTCCGAAGTCGAGGCGTACGCGTTCGACTGACCGGTCCCGCCGTCCGGTCCAGCCGTCCGGAAGGCGCTCCGCACCAGCCGCCTGCGCCGCAGCGCGGGCATGCTGATCTCCGTGACCGCCTGCTCCGGTGCGCCGAGCTTGGGCACGGCGCCGGACAGGCTGTTGGTCGTGGCGGCGAGCAGTGCGGCCGGGGCTCCACCCCTGCGCCGCACCGAACCGGGCACCAGCGGCCGGCCGCCGGTGTGCAGCGCCACCGCGGTGACGGGGGCCGCGACCAGGAGGGTCGCGGCCCCGAGGATCAGCCCCATCACCGCGTAGCCCGCCTGCTGGGAGAGCACGCTGCCGAGGAGGGGGCCGCAGGCCGTGCCGACCGACGCCGCCGAACCCGCCAGGACCGCCCATCGGCCGCGCACGTCCAGCGAGGCCGCCAGCCCGATCAGGTACGACAGGACCACCGGGTAGAAGGTGTTCCACGCGATCTCACCGGTCGCGAAGGAGCTCAGGTCCTCGGCCGAGGAGCTGAGCACGATGCTCCCCGCGATGATCATTGTTCCGAGGCCGATCGGCACCGCCCGTCCGAGCCGCGCCCCCAGCGCGCCCGCGCCCATCACACCGAGCAGTCCCGCACCCAGGGCGGCCGCGAACACTGCGCCGATGGTCACCTCCGAGAGACCCACCTGGTCGGCGCCGATCCGGCTGCTCACGCCCCACAGGGCGTTCTGCGCCATGGACCAGACGAGCATCCCGCCCGCCAGCACCAGCCCCGACCGCCGGTGCGGCAGCCTTCCCTGCACCGCGGACGTCCCGCCCGCGGAAGTGGGGCCTCCCAGCCGGGAGGTGGCGGGCCAGACGAGCAGCGCGACCAGTGCGATGGAGGCGAAGGGCAGCCGGTGGCCGCCGCTCAGGTGGGGAACCGTCAGGTACAGGGCTCCCGCCGTGGCGGAGACGCTGAGCAGCCCGAGCGACGAGGTCCGGTGCGGGTCGTGCTGCGCGGCGATGCCGGACGCCGCCACGGCGGTCGCCGTACCGGAGCCGAAACCACCGATCACGACGCCCAGGACCACCAGCGGCACCGACGTGGTCAGTGCCGCGCAGCCGTAGCCGACTGCGGCGAGCAGCAGCCCCGCGCGCGCCGGTCTCCGCGACCCGTATCTCTCGACGCGTCCCGCGAGCGCGAAGCCGGCCGAGGCCGAGCTGAGCAGGAGGGCGCTGCCGACCAGACCGGCCTGGGCCGAACTCAGCCCCAGATAGGTGTTGAGCCGGCCGACGATGGTGGGGAGCAGGTAGGCGGCGAGGTAACCGGCGGTGAAGACGGCGACCAGGGGCCACGCGGCGCGGGGGCGCGAGGACATGGGCGTTCCTGAGGACATGCCAGAAGAGGCGGAAGAGGGCAGGGGAGGGCAAGGCAGGGGTGGAGCGGGGGAAGGCAGGGGAGGGCAAGGCAGGGGTGGGGCAGGGGAGGGTGGAGCAGGCAACGCGGGAGAAGCGGCACTCGTCGTCGACCGTCCCGATCGGTGCTCGCGGGGCAATTTGTATCAAGCGCGCACTGGCGACGGAAAGCCGCCCCGTTGTGATCTGGGTCACATATAGGTTTATGCATAATCAGGTCGGGTAGCAGCGCATGTTTATGCAGGTGGGAGTGGAGATGCGCCGTGCGGCGCGGGCCCTCCGGATGCGATGGCAGATCCGGCACACTGGCCGGATTCGCACTGTTCAGATCTGCCACAGCCGGGGAGCGCACGGTGAGTACAACCAATCCAGGCATCGACCCGCTGCTCGGGCTGCGCGCCCCGCAGGATCCCGCCTGTGACGTCTATCTGACCGGCACGGTCTTCCTGGACATCATCTTCACCGGACTGGACAGCGCACCGGTGCGCGGGACGGAGTCCTGGGCGCGAGGGATGGGATCCAGCCCCGGTGGCGTCGCCAACATGGCCACCGCGCTCGCCCGGCTCGGCCTGCACACCTCGCTGGCCGCCGCGTTCGGCGACGACCACTACGGCGAGTACTGCTGGGACGCCCTCGAACAAGGAGAGGGCATCGACCTGTCCATGTCGCGCACGGTCCCCGGCTGGCACTCGCCCGTCACCGTCTCCATGGCGTACGAGGGCGAACGCACGATGGTCTCGCACGGCCATGAGGCCCCGGCCCCGGACGCCTCCGCGGTGCCCGGCCGTACGCTCCCGCACTGCCCGCCGCGCGCCCGCGCCGCCGTCGCCTCGCTGACCCCCGGCCGCAGTGAGCCCTGGGTGGCCGCAGCGGCCCGGAACGGCGCGATGGTCTTCGCCGACGTCGGCTGGGACGAGACCGGCCGCTGGGACCTGGACGCCCTGCCGGACCTGGGACACTGCCTGGCCTTCCTGCCCAACGCCGAGGAGGCCATGCGCTACACGCGCACCGACTGCCCCCGCGCCGCCGCCCACGCCCTGACCGAGAGGGTGCCGCTCGCCGTGGTCACTCTCGGCGCGGAGGGGGCGTACGCGGTCGACCGGGTGGCCGGGACGGCCGCCGAGGTGCCCGCCATCGAGGTGGAGGCCCTGGACCCCACCGGAGCGGGCGACGTATTCGTCGCCGGGTTCGTCACCGGGACACTGGCCGGCTGGCCGCTCGCCGACCGCCTCGCCTTCGCCGGACTGACGGCCGCCCTGTCGGTCCAGGAGTTCGGCGGATCACTGTCCGCACCCGGATGGGCGGAGATCGCCGGATGGTGGCAGCAGGTGCGCACCACCGCCGGTCAGGACCCGGCGGCACTGGAGCGCTACGCCTTCCTGGAAGAACTGCTGCCCGCCACGAGCAGGGCATGGCCCCTGCGCCGCGCCGTCCCGACCATCGGCTTCCGTCAGTGAAGGGCTGATGATCACCGGGTAAAACCCCTCTGCGATGTCGGTGGTGAGTCGTACGCTGGTAGTCCAGAGGCGGTCGAGCAGCGACGGCCCTGCAACGGGAGGTATGCGCAGGCCCGAGGGCCGGCCCATGACTCAGTCACCTACACAGCCGCAGGCGCGGGCCCAGATCAGCATTCCGGCCGCACACCCGATGGTGATGCTGCTGGGGTCGGGCGATTCGCTGCTGCGCGTGATCGAAACGGCGTTCCCGGCCGTCGACATCCATGTCCGGGGCAACGAGATAAGCGCGACTGGAAGCGCGACGGACGTCGCCCTGATCCAGCGCCTGTTCGACGAGATGGTGCTGGTGCTCCGCACCGGACTGCCGATGACGGAGGACGCTGTGGAACGCTCGATCGCCATGCTCAGGGCGAGCGGGAACGGCGACGGGGAGGCCGCGGAGACCCCCGCGGAGGTGCTCACGCAGAACATCCTCTCCAGCCGCGGCCGCACGATCCGGCCCAAGACGCTCAACCAGAAGCGGTACGTCGACGCGATCGACAAGCACACCATCGTCTTCGGCATCGGCCCCGCGGGTACCGGCAAGACCTATCTCGCCATGGCCAAGGCGGTCCAGGCCCTGCAGTCCAAGCAGGTCAGCCGGATCATCCTGACCAGGCCCGCCGTCGAGGCGGGGGAGCGGCTCGGCTTCCTGCCCGGCACGCTCTTCGACAAGATCGACCCGTATCTGCGCCCGCTCTACGACGCCCTGCACGACATGCTCGACCCCGACTCGATCCCACGGCTGATGGCCGCCGGCACGATCGAGGTCGCGCCGCTGGCCTACATGCGCGGTAGGACCCTGAATGACGCCTTCATCATCCTGGACGAGGCGCAGAACACCAGTGCCGAGCAGATGAAGATGTTCCTCACCCGTCTCGGCTTCGACTCGAAGATCGTCGTCACCGGTGACGTCACCCAGGTGGACCTGCCCACGGGCACCAAGAGCGGTCTCCGCCAGGTCCAGGAGATCCTGGAGGGTGTCGATGACGTGCACTTCTCCAGGCTCACCTCCCAGGATGTCGTCCGGCACAAGCTCGTCGGCCGTATCGTCGACGCGTACGAGAAGTACGACAACGCAGAGGGCCCCAAGGGCCGCAACGGGAAGTAGTCGCAGCGCACCATGTCGATCGACGTCAACAACGAGTCCGGAACCGAGGTCGACGAACAGGCGATCCTCGACATCGCCCGCTACGCCCTCGCCCGGATGCGGATCCATCCGCTGTCCGAACTCTCGGTGATCGTGGTGGACACCGCCGCCATGGAGCAGCTCCACATCCAGTGGATGGACCTTCCGGGCCCCACGGATGTCATGTCCTTCCCGATGGACGAGCTCCGTCCCCCGGCCAAGGACGACGAGGAGCCCCCGCAGGGGCTCCTCGGTGACATCGTGCTGTGCCCGGAGGTCGCGAAGAAGCAGGGCGAGGACGCCGAGACGCAGCACTCGATGGACGAGGAGCTCCAGCTCCTCACCGTCCACGGGGTGCTGCACCTCCTCGGCTACGACCACGAGGAGCCCGGCGAGAAGGCCGAGATGTTCGGTCTCCAGGCGGCGATCGTCGACGGCTGGCGCGGTGAGCGCGGACTCACCGGTCCGTCCCCGGCCCCCACCGTCTCGTGAGCGTCCCCCTCATCTCCGGCGCCGTCCTGCTGATCGTCGTCGGCTGGCTCGCGGCCTGCGCCGAGGCGGGCATCGCGCGTACGTCGAGCTTCCGTGCGGCCGAGGCCGTGCGGGCGGGACGCCGGGGAAGCGCCAAACTCGAACAGGTCGCCGCCGACCCCACCCGCTATCTCAACGTGGCTCTGCTCGTCCGGGTCGCCTGCGAGATGTCGGCCGGCGTGCTCGTCACCTACGCCTGCCTCCAGGAGTTCACCGAGACCTGGCAGGCCCTCGCCCTCGCCATGGGCGTGATGGTCCTCGTCAGTTACGTCGCCATCGGGGTCTCGCCGCGCACCATCGGCCGCCAGCATCCCCTGAACACCGCCACGGCCGCGGCGTACGTCCTGTTGCCGGTGGCCAGGATCATGGGACCGATCCCGCAGCTGCTGATCCTCCTCGGCAACGCGCTGACCCCCGGCAAGGGCTTCCGCAAGGGCCCCTTCGCCAGCGAGGCGGAACTGCGCGCGATGGTCGACCTCGCCGAGCAGGAATCGCTCATCGAGGACGACGAACGCCGCATGGTGCACTCGGTCTTCGAGCTCGGCGACACCCTCGTGCGCGAGGTGATGGTGCCCCGCACCGACCTGGTCTGCATAGAGCGCTACAAAACGGTCCGTCAGGCACTCACCCTGGCGTTGCGCTCCGGCTTCTCCCGTATTCCGGTGACCGGGGAGAACGAGGACGACATCGTCGGCATCGTCTACCTGAAGGACCTGGTCCGCAAGACCCACATCAACCGGGACGCGGAGGCGGACCTGGTCTCCACGGCGATGCGCCCCGCCGCGTTCGTCCCCGACACGAAGAACGCCGGGGACCTGCTGCGCGAGATGCAGCAGGACCGCAGCCACGTGGCCGTCGTCATCGACGAGTACGGCGGCACGGCCGGCATCGTCACCATCGAGGACATCCTCGAGGAGATCGTCGGCGAGATCACCGACGAGTACGACCGCGAGCTCCCGCCCGTCCAGGAGCTGGAGAACGGCTGCTTCCGGGTGACCGCCCGGCTCGACATCGGCGACCTCGGGGAGCTGTTCGGCCTCGACGCGTACGACGACGAGGACGTGGAGACGGTCGGAGGCCTGCTGGCGAAGGCGCTCGGGCGGGTCCCGATCTCCGGAGCCTCCTCGATCGTCGACCTTCCCGACGGACGCAAGCTCCGCCTGACCGCGGAGTCCCCGGCGGGCCGCCGGAACAAGATCGTCACGGTGCTGGTGGAACCGGAGGGAATGGAAGCGGCATGACTCCCCAGGAGCTGCGCACGTTCTGCCTGGAGTTCAACGCGAGCGCGGAGGAGTTCCCCTTCGGGCCCGAGGCCTCGGTCTTCAAGGTCCTGGGGAAGATGTTCGCCCTCAGCGTCCTCGACGCGCGGCCGCTTCAGGTCAGCCTCAAATGCGATCCGGACGAGGCCCTGCGGCTCCGCAAGGACCATGAGGCGATCGTCCCCGGCTGGCATCTGAACAAGCGGCACTGGAACACCGTGACGGTCTCCCGGCTCCCGGACCGGATGGTCCGGGAGCTCGTGGAGGACAGCTACGACCTGGTGGTCGCAGGGCTCCCCAAGGCGGAACGTCTGCGCCTCGACCGGCCGTAGCCCCCGCCCCGCCGGCGGTGAACAGACCCCGTCGCGGGGCGGGTGGCCACCCACTTCGTATGCTCGGCCCATGACCGACAGCACCGACCTCGGCCCCGAGGACCGCAAGATCGTCACGCTGGCCCGCAGCGTCCGCGCCCGCAACGCAGTGCCGGAGGGCGCGGCGGTCCGGGACGAGACCGGACGCACCTACGCCGCGGGCACCGTGGACCTGGAGTCGTTGAAGCTCAGCGCGCTGCAGACCGCCGTCGCCATGGCTGTGGCCAGCGGCGCCACATCCCTGGAGGCGGCGGCCCTCGTCTCCGAGGCCGCGAGCGTCTCCGACGCCGACCGGGCCGCCGTGCGTGACCTGGGCGGACCCGACACTCCCGTACTGCTCGCGGGGCCCGACGGAACGCTCAGGTCCACCGCGACCGCGGGCTGATCCGGGGCGGCGGCGCCCTGCTGTGCAACGCGGCCGTCCGGATCGGGGAGAATGGGCGCCATGAGCGCTCGACCGAACACAGAAGCTGCTGCGCAGCAGGCTGAGACCACCGCCCCCCACCGGGCCGGCTTCGCCTGCTTCGTGGGCCGCCCCAACGCGGGCAAGTCCACCCTCACGAACGCTCTGGTCGGTCAGAAGGTGGCGATCACCTCCAACCGCCCCCAGACCACCAGGCACACGGTGCGGGGCATCGTGCACCGCGACGACGCCCAGCTGATCCTGGTGGACACGCCCGGCCTCCACAAGCCGCGCACGCTGCTCGGGGAGCGGCTGAACGACGTCGTACGGACCACCTGGGCCGAGGTCGACGTCATCGGTTTCTGCCTGCCCGCCGACCAGAAGCTCGGCCCCGGCGACAAGTTCATCGTCAAGGAACTCGCCGGGATCAAGAAGACCCCGAAGATCGCGATCATCACCAAGACCGACCTGGTCGCGCCCAAGGTGCTCGCCGAGCAGCTGCTCGCCGTCTCCGCCCTGGCCGACGAACTCGGCTTCGAGTGGGCCGAGATCGTGCCGGTCTCGGCGGTCAAGGAGGAGCAGGAAGGGGGACGCGGCGCCTCGAAGAAGGGGAGTGACGGGCGCGGAGCGGGCCAGGTGAGCCTGCTCGCCGACCTCATCGCACCCCTGCTGCCCGAGAGCCCGCCGCTCTACCCGGAGGGTGACCTCACCGACGAGCCCGAGATGGTGATGGTCGCCGAGCTCATCCGCGAGGCCGCGCTGGAAGGCGTACGGGACGAGCTGCCGCACTCCATCGCGGTCGTCGTCGAGGAGATGCTGCCCCGCGAGGACCGTCCGGCGGACAAGCCGCTGCTGGACATCCACGCGAACGTCTACATCGAGCGTCCCAGCCAGAAGGGCATCATCATCGGCCCGAAGGGGAAGCGGCTCAAGGACGTCGGCACGAAGTCGCGCAAGCACATCGAGGCGCTGCTCGGCACCCCGGTCTTCCTGGACCTGCACGTGAAGGTCGCCAAGGACTGGCAGCGCGATCCCAAGCAGCTGCGCAAGCTCGGATTCTGAGGCCGTTCTCCCGGGCCCGGCCTCACCGCGTGCGGCCGAAGGGCCCGGGAGCATGCCCGCCGGCCGGGGGGAGTTACGCGCCCTCCTTCAGGACCCGGGAGATCAGGGTCCGCTGCGCCTCGGTCAGCCGGGGGTCCGCGCAGTCGACCGTCAGGTCACCCACGGTGATCCGGTAGCGGAAGCCGTCCGGCACCCCCACGGGCGGGCCGTCCCGGCCGACGGCGACTGCCGCCTCGGCCAGGGCCTCCCAGTCCGCGGCGTCGGGCCGTCCCCCGGTCTCGACCTCGCCCTGCCGTGCGATACCGGCGAACCCGCCGGTCCGGCTCACCTGAATGCGCATGCGTACGGCTCCTGCCTGGCCCCGTCGGACGGCCCCGCTCGTATCTACCCGGTCACCGGGTCGGCACGCCCACCTCCGACCAGGCCTTCAGCACCGCCTCGGCCTCGTCGCCCTCCCCGAACCTGTGCTGCGCCGCCGAGACGGTCAGCTTGGCGAAGTCCGTGAAGGACGCGTCCTGGGCCAGCTCCCCGCCGGTCAGCACGTCGAACCAGATCCGGCCGGCCCGTTCCCAGGCGTTGCCGCCGAGTGCCGTGGCCAGGAGGTAGAACGCCCGGTTGGGGATGCCGGAGTTGATGTGGACCCCGCCGTTGTCCTCGTCCGTCTCTACGTAGTCGTCCATCGAGGCGGGCTGCGGGTCCTTGCCGAGCACGTCGTCGTCGTACGCGGTGCCGGGAGCCTTCATCGAGCGCAGCGCGACGCCGCTGACCCGGGGGGCGAGCAGCCCGGCGCCGATCAGCCAGTCGCCCTGGTCCGCGCTCTGGCCCAGAGAGTGCTGCTTGACCAGCGAGCCGAAGACGTCGGACACCGACTCGTTGAGTGCGCCGGACTGGCCCTCGTACGCCAGGTTGGCCGTGTACTGGGTGAGTCCGTGCGCCAGTTCGTGGGCGATCACGTCGATGGCGACCGTGAAGTCGAGGAAGATCTCGCCGTCGCCGTCCCCGAAGACCATCTGCTCGCCGTCGAAGAAGGCGTTGTTGTACTTCTCGTCGTAGTGCACGGAGCCGATGAGCGGCAGCCCCTTGCCGTCGATCGAACTGCGGCCGTACTCCGTGAGCAGCAGGTCGAAGGTCGCGCCGAGTCCGGCGTACGCGCGGTTGACGCTGGCGTCCCGGGTCGGTTCGTCGCCCTCGTCGCGGACCTTGACACCCGGCAGGTCCGTGCCGTGCCGGCAGTCGTGCAGGGTGCGGTGGGGCTTGGTCGGGACCGGGGCGGAGGTGCGGGCGGCCCCGGTGGTCCGGGCGAGCGCGGTCACACGCCGGTGGTGGCGCCTGGCGCCGTCGGCCTCAAGGGTGCGCCGTGCCGGATCGGCCAGGCGCGGATCGTCGGCCTGGGACAGCTTGTCGAGGACGTGCGGCGGCACGATGGTGCAGAAGACGGGCTGGAATCCGTTGTTCGGTCGAGGCTGCATGCAAATGACTGTGGCACTCCGTCACCGTCATGTCACTGGTTGCGATGGTGATTGACGAAATGGAGTGATGTATCACCGTTGTGCCTCCATCAGGGCCTGATCCCGCATACTGATACGGACCGACGCACCAGGCGCCCCTCGGTTAGTGTTGCCGCATCATGCGTTTCGGGCTGCTCCTTCTTAGCTGCCGCGGCGAGGGCCTGTAGTCGTAGGCCGGCTCCCTCCCCGCGGAGTTCGCTGTTGCAGCGACACAGTCGGCCGCCCCTGCTGGACCTCAGAGGAGCCGTACGCCATGACCGCAGTGAATCCCCCCGTGCACACCGATGCCGTCACCCCCGTCGGTGGCCCCACGCCGGTGACCAACGCGAAGCAGCTGCAGAAGCCTTCCGGGATGCCGGTCCACAAGTACCGCGGTTACGACGCCGTGGACATCTCCGACCGCACGTGGCCGGACAACCGCATCACCGTGGCGCCCCGCTGGCTGTCCACCGACCTGCGTGACGGCAACCAGGCCCTGATCGACCCCATGTCGCCGACCCGCAAGCGCGAGATGTTCGACCTGCTCGTACGCATGGGCTACAAGGAGATCGAGGTCGGCTTCCCGTCCTCCGGCGAGACCGACTTCGCGTTCGTACGTTCGATCATCGAAGAGGGCGCCATCCCCGAGGACGTGACGATCTCCGTCCTGACGCAGGCCCGCGAGGAACTGATCGAGCGGACCGTCGAGTCGCTGGTCGGTGCGCGGCGCGCCACCGTCCACCTGTACAACGCCACCGCCCCCACCTTCCGCCGTGTGGTCTTCCGCGGCTCGAAGGAGGAGGTCAAGCAGATCGCCGTGGACGGCACCCGCCTGGTCATGGAGTACGCGGACAAGATCCTGGGCGACGAGACGATCTTCGGTTACCAGTACAGCCCCGAGATCTTCACCGACACCGAGCTGGACTTCGCCCTGGAGGTCTGCGAGGCCGTCTGCGACGTCTGGCAGCCCGAGGAGGGCCGCGAGATCATCCTCAACCTGCCCGCCACCGTGGAGCGTTCGACGCCGTCCACGCACGCGGACCGGTTCGAGTGGATGTCCCGCAACCTGACCCGCCGCCCGTACGTCTGCCTGTCGGTCCACCCGCACAACGACCGCGGCACCGCCGTCGCCGCCGCCGAACTGGCCGTCATGGCCGGCGCCGACCGCATCGAGGGCTGCCTGTTCGGGCAGGGTGAGCGCACCGGCAACGTCGACCTGGTCACCCTGGGCATGAACCTGTTCTCCCAGGGCGTCGACCCGCAGATCGACTTCTCGCAGATCGACGAGATCCGCCGCACGAGCGAGTACTGCAACCAGATGGAGGTCCACCCGCGCCACCCCTACGCGGGCGACCTGGTCTACACCGCCTTCTCCGGCTCCCACCAGGACGCCATCAAGAAGGGCTTCGACGCCATGGAGGCCGACGCGGCCGCCCGGGGCGTGACCGTCGACGACATCGAGTGGGCGGTGCCCTACCTGCCGATCGACCCGAAGGACGTCGGCCGCTCCTACGAGGCGGTCATCCGGGTCAACTCGCAGTCCGGCAAGGGCGGAATCGCCTACGTCCTGAAGAACGACCACAAGCTGGACCTGCCGCGCCGGATGCAGATCGAGTTCTCCCGGATCATTCAGGCCAAGACCGACGCCGAGGGCGGCGAGGTCACGCCGACCCAGATCTGGTCGACCTTCCGGGACGAGTACCTGCCGAGCCCCGAGAACGCCTGGGGGCGCGTGCAGATCCGATCCGGTCAGACGACGACCGGTTCCGACGGCCAGGACACCATCACCGTCGAGGCCACCGTCGACGGCTCGGACACGGTGCTGACCGGCACGGGCAACGGCCCGATCTCCGCGTTCTTCGAAGCGCTGCAGGCCATCGGCATCGATGCCCGCCTGCTGGACTACACCGAGCACACGATGAGTGAGGGTGCGAGCGCCCAGGCCGCCTCCTACATCGAGTGCGCGATCGACGGCAAGGTGCTGTGGGGCATCGGTATCGACTCCAACACCACGCGCGCCTCCCTGAAGGCGGTCGTCTCCGCGGTCAACCGCGCGACCCGCTGACACCGTCGGGCGGCAGGGCGGACACAGGTCCGAACGCCGCTGAAATGTCCGGCCCCGGAGCCCCGTTCACCCGTCGAGGGTGGGCGGGGTTCGGCCATATCCGGGTGTTGTGACGTCCGGGATACTGACGCCACATCACGCATGTGGCTAACATCACGTCCAACGCGGCAATGTTGCCTGGGGGCACCTCCCGTGCCCGAAGGGCTACGGGGGAGTTACGGAGGTGTGCGACGTGCGGACAGCCAAAGGACAACGCGCCATAAGACTGCGCATCTACGGCACCCGTACGGCCTGGGACACCGTCGGCGACGGCGAGTTCTTCTGCCCGTGCTGCGGGGGAGACCGTAACTACCGGCGCCTCACGGGCCGCCACCGGCTCACCGTCCTCGGGCTGCCGCTGCTGGCGCGGGGCAGCGCCGGTTCCGTCGTGGAGTGTGCCGCCTGCGGGACGCACTTCGAGCCCGGCACCCTCGACCAGCCCACCACCACCCGCTTCTCCGCCATGCTGCGGGAGGCCGTGCACGCCGTCACGCTCGCCGTGCTCGCGGCGGGCGGCACCACCTCCCGTACGGTCCTGGAGACGGCCGCGGCCGTCGCCCGGGACGCGGGACTCGACGACTGCTCCCAGGAGCGGCTCTTCACCGTCGTGGAGGTACTCGCCGCCGACACGGGATCCGGCGAGGGGGCCGACCCCGCGGCCGACGCCTGTGGCGCGGCCCTCGCCATCGAGCTGCACGAGACGCTGAAGCCCCTCGCGCCGCACCTGGCGGTGGCCGGCCGGGAGACGGTCCTGCTGCTGGGTGCCAGGATCGCGCTGGCCGACGGCCCCTACACCCAGGCGGAGCGCCAGGTGCTGACGACGGTGGGCAGCGCGCTGCAGCTCTGCCCCGCGGACACCGCGAAGCTGCTGGAGGCGGCGCGTACGCCCTCCTGAGGCCTCTCCCGCCCCGTCCCGCGGCCCCTGCCCCGGCCGGTGCGCCCATGGGCGACAATGGGCGTATGAGCTTGTTCCGGGACGACGGCGTCGTGCTGCGTACGCAGAAGCTGGGCGAGGCCGACCGGATCATCACGATCCTGACCCGCGGCCACGGCCGGGTGCGTGCCGTGGCGCGCGGGGTGCGCCGCACCAAGTCCAAATTCGGGGCGCGGCTCGAACCCTTCTCCCACGTGGACGTGCAGTTCTTCGCGCGCGGCAGCGAACTCGTCGGCCGGGGCCTTCCCCTGTGCACGCAGAGCGAGACGATCGCACCCTACGGTGGCGGCATCGTCTCCGACTACGCCCGCTACACCGCGGGCACCGCGATGCTGGAGACCGCCGAGCGGTTCACCGACCACGAGGGCGAGCCCGCGGTCCAGCAGTACCTGCTGCTCGTCGGCGGGCTGCGGACCCTGGCGCGCGCCGAGCACGCGCCGAATCTCATCCTGGACGCGTTCCTGCTGCGGTCCCTCGCCGTCAACGGCTACGCCCCGAGCTTCGTCGACTGCGCCAAGTGCGGTATGCCCGGACCGAACCGGTTCTTCTCCGTCGCGGCGGGCGGCGTCATATGCGGCGACTGCCGGGTGCCCGGCAGCGTCGTACCCTCGGCGGAGGCCGTCGAACTGCTGAGCGCTCTGCTCACCGGTGACTGGGAGACGGCGGACGCGTCCGAGGCGCGTCATGTCAGGGAGGGGAGCGGGCTCGTGTCCGCCTATCTGCACTGGCATCTGGAGCGCGGTCTGCGCTCGCTGCGGTACGTGGAGAAATGACACAGGGAGACGAGAGAAGCCCATGGCAGTACGCGGGATGCTCGGCGGCCGTAACCGGCGTGAGTACAAGGCCCCCGAGCCGCACCCCTCCGGCGCCACCCCGCCGAAGATCCCCGGCGAGCTCGTGCCCAAGCACGTCGCCGTCGTGATGGACGGTAACGGCCGCTGGGCCAAGGAGCGGGGTCTTCCCCGCACCGAGGGCCACAAGGTCGGTGAGGGCGTCGTCATGGACGTTCTCAAGGGCTGTATCGAGATGGGCGTCAAGAACCTCTCGCTGTACGCGTTCTCCACCGAGAACTGGAAGCGCTCGCCGGACGAGGTGAAGTTCCTGATGAACTTCAACCGGGACGTCATCCGCCGCCGCCGCGACGAGATGGACGAGCTGGGCATCCGCATCCGCTGGGTCGGCCGCATGCCGAAGCTGTGGAAGTCCGTCGTCCAGGAGCTCCAGGTCGCCCAGGAGCAGACCAAGGACAACGACGGGATGACGCTGTACTTCTGCGTCAACTACGGCGGCCGGGCCGAGATCGCCGACGCGGCGCAGCGCATCGCCCAGGACGTCGCGGCCGGGAAGCTCGACCCCTCGAAGGTCAACGAGAAGACGTTCGCGAAGTACACCTACTACCCGGACATGCCGGACGTGGACCTCTTCGTGCGCCCCAGCGGGGAGCAGCGCACGTCGAACTACCTGATCTGGCAGAGCGCGTACGCCGAGATGGTCTTCCAGGACGTGCTGTGGCCGGACTTCGACCGTCGCGACCTGTGGAACGCCTGCCTGGAGTTCGCCCGGCGCGACCGGCGTTTCGGCGGCGCCGAGGACATCAGCAAGGACGACGGGATCAGCAAGGGCTGACACCGTACGGAGGGGGCCCCGGGAGCCGGGGCCCCCTCCGGGACCGGTCGTCGCGCGTCCGGGTTCAGTTCTTGGCGCCCGCGCAGTCCACGCAGGTCCCGAAGATCTCCACCGTGTGGGCCACGTTCACGTAGCCGTGCTGCGAGGCGATGGTCTCGGCCCACTGCTCCACCGCGGGACCCTCGACCTCGACGGCCTTGCCGCAGACGCGGCAGACCAGGTGGTGATGGTGGTCACCCGTCGAGCAGCGCCGGTAGACGGCCTCGCCGTCGGTCGTGCGCAGGACGTCGACCTCGCCGGCGTCGGCGAGCGACTGGAGCGTGCGGTAGACCGTGGTCAGGCCGACCGAGTCGCCCCGGTGCTTGAGGACGTCGTGCAGGTCCTGGGCGCTGCGGAACTCGTCGACCTCGTCGAGCGCCGCCGCGACCGCCGCCCGCTGCCGGGTCGACCGGCCGCGCACCGGAGCCGCGTTCGTGCCACTGATCGGCGCCGTCGCCACAGCTGCCTCCTCGTGTCGCCCGTACGTATGTCGGGCCATTGTGCCAGCCCGGCCACGCGTCACGGTCACACCTGTACGTCGTCCTTCGGCCGGCGGGCGGCCGGTACCTCAAGAGTGCACCGGTCCGCCTCGTTCGTGCCGCCCCGGGCGCGCCTGCGGGCCAGCGGCGTGGCGAGCGCCGTGAGCACGATGAACGCGGCGATGGCCAGCAGCACGATCGTCGCGCCGGGCGGCACGTCCTGGTAGTACGAGGTCACGGTGCCGGCCAGGGTGACGGCCGTGCCGATGACGACGGCCAGGACGAAGGTCACCTTGAATGACTTCGCGATCTGCTGAGCCGCGGCGACGGGCACCACCATCAGCGCGCTGACCAGCAGCAGGCCGACGACCCGCATCGCCACGGTGACGGTGACGGCCGCCGTCACGGCGACCAGCAGGTTGAGCACCCGCACCGGCAGGCCGGTGACGCGGGCGAACTCCTCGTCCTGACTGACCGCGAACAGCTGCCTCCGCAGCCCCACGGTGACCAGCACCACGAAGGCGGCCAGCACCACGATCGCGGTGACGTCCTCCTCGGAGACCGTCGACAGGGAGCCGAAGAGGAACGAGGTCAGGTTGGCGTTGGAGCCGGTGTCCGACAGGTTGATCAGCATCACTCCGCCCGCCATGCCGCCGTAGAACAGCATGGCCAGGGCGATGTCGCCGCGGGTGCGGCCGTACCAGCGGATCAGTTCCATCACGACCGAGCCGGCCACGGCGACGAGCGTCGCCATCCACACCGGGTTGGTGGAGAGCAGGAAGCCGAGGCCGACACCGGTCATCGCGACGTGCCCGATGCCGTCGCCCATCAGGGCCTGACGGCGCTGGACCAGGTAGATGCCGATGGCGGGCGCGGTGATCCCGACCAGGACCGCCGCGATCAGGGCCCGCTGCATGAAGGGGGGGTTCAGGAATTCCAGCATGATCAGGTCAGCAGTCCCGTCCGGACGGGCTCGGAGGCCGCGTGGGGGTGTACGTGGTCGTGGCCGGGCAGGGCGTGCTGGCCCACGGCTTCGGGAGGCGGTCCGTCGTGCATGACGCAGCCGTCACGCAGGACGATCGCCCGGTCGATCAGCGGTTCCAGCGCGCCCAGCTCGTGCAGGACGAGCAGCACCGTCGCCCCGCCGGCGACCTGCTCGCGCAGCGTCGAGGCGAGGATCTCCTGGCTTGCCAGGTCCACGCCCGCCATCGGCTCGTCCATGATCAGCACCTCGGGCTCGGAAGCGAGCGCGCGGGCGATCAGGACCCGCTGGTGCTGGCCGCCGGAGAGGGCGTTCACGGAGTCCTTGGCGCGGTCGGTGAGGCCGACGAGCCCGATGGCCCGGTCCACGGCCTCCCGGTCCGCCCGGCCCGGGAGCCCGAGCTTCGTACGGGACAGCCGTCCCGAGGAGACGACCTCGCGGATCGTGGCCGGGACGCCGCCCGCCGCCGTGGTGCGCTGCGGTACGTATCCGACGCGGGCCCACCGGCGGAAGCGGCGCAGTGGTGTGCCGAACAGCTCTACGGTCCCGCCGGTCAGCGGCACCTGGCCGATGACGGAGCGTACGGCGGTGGACTTGCCGGACCCGTTGGCGCCGAGCAGCGCCACGACCTCGCCGCGGTGGACGGTGAGGTCGACGCCGCGCAGCACGGGGCGCGCGCCGAGCGTGGCCGTGGCTCCGCGCATGCTGATCACGGGTTCTGGCGTACTGGACTCGGGCACGATCGCCTCCGGTGCGGGTCTGGGTGCTGCCTGGGTCACTTCGCGCCGAGTGCTTTCTGCAGCGCGGTCAGGTTGGACTTCATGACCTCGGTGTAGTCAGCGCCCGCGGACTTGTCGGTGATTCCCTCCAGCGGATCCAGGACGCCGGTCTTCAGCCCGAGGTCCTTCGCCAGGGTCTTGGCGGTCTTGTCGCTGGCGAGCGTCTCGAAGAACACGGTGGTCGCCCCGCTCTTCCGGGCGACGGAGTGGATCTCGTCGATCCGGGCCGGGCTGGGCTCGGCCTCGGGGTCGATGCCGGCGATGCCCTCCTGGGTGAGGCCGTAGCGCTCGGCGAGGTACCCGAAGGCGGAGTGCGTGGTGATGAACGTCTTGGTGGCGGTGTTCTTCAGCCCCGTCTCGTACGCCGTGTTCAGGGCGTTCAGCTCGGTGACCAGGGCGTCGGTGTTCTTGCGGTAGTCCGCGGCGTGGTCCGGGTCGGCCTTTTCCAGAGACTTGCCCACACCCTCGGCGACCTCGGCGTACTTCACCGGGTCCAGCCAGATGTGCGGGTCGAGGCCGGCCTCCTCGTCCTCGTGGCCGTGCTCCTCGCCCTCCTCGTGGCCGTGGTCGTGGCCGACCTCGGAGCCGTGCTTCTCGAGCGTGGTGAGCTCCGCCGCGTCCACGGTGTTCTCCACGCCGGCCTGCGCGACGGCGTCGTCCACGGCGGGCTGGACGCCCTTGAGGAACAGGATGTAGTCGGCCTCGCTCAGGCCGCCGGTCTGCCGCGGGGAGAGCTCCAGGTCGTGCGGCTCGGTGCCCGGCTTCGTGAGGGTGGTGACCGAGACGTGGGATCCGCCGATCTCCTCGGCCAGGAACTGCATTGGGTAGAAGGACGCCACCACGTCCAGCCTGCCGTCGCTTCCGCCCTCGGCCGCGTCGGAGGATGAGCAGGCGGAGAGCGCGGTGAGGCCGAGGGCTACTGCTCCGGCGACGGCGGCTGTGGGTATGAGGCGACGTACGTTCATGACAGTCATTTTCAACAAAAGTGGAAACGATTGTCAACAAGGCTGATGAGATGCCCGGATCCGAACCCGGTGACCGCGATGCGCCCCACCGATTTGATCCAAGGGGTGCGCCCGCCGGTAATCTGGTGCATTCGCCCGCCCGTCTCGCGTACAGCCCCCAGCGAGGCGCTTCGCGCCGCCCCTGTCCAGTTCCGCCGTCGTAATGAAGAGAGCACCGTGGCCGCCGACAAGATCGACACCATCGTCAGCCTGAGCAAGCGCCGTGGCTTCGTCTACCCCTGCAGTGAGATCTACGGTGGCCAGAAGGCCGCGTGGGACTACGGGCCACTGGGCGTCGAGCTGAAGGAGAACCTCAAGCGCCAGTGGTGGCGCTACATGGTCACCTCGCGCGAGGACGTGGTCGGTATCGACTCGTCGGTCATCCTTGCCCCCGAGGTCTGGGTCGCCTCCGGTCACGTCGCCACCTTCTCGGACCCCCTCACCGAGTGCACCTCCTGTCACAAGCGCTACCGCGCCGACCACCTGGAGGAGGCGTACGAGGAGAAGCACGGCAAGCCGCCCGTCAACGGCCTGGCCGACCTCAACTGCCCCAACTGCGGCAACAAGGGCACCTTCACCGAGCCCAAGGCGTTCTCGGGCCTGCTCTCCACCCACCTCGGCCCGACCCAGGACACCGCCTCGGTCGCCTACCTGCGCCCCGAGACCGCGCAGGGCATCTTCACCAACTTCGGCCAGGTGCAGCAGACCTCGCGCAAGAAGCCGCCGTTCGGCATCGCGCAGATGGGCAAGTCCTTCCGGAACGAGATCACTCCGGGCAACTTCATCTTCCGCACGCGTGAGTTCGAGCAGATGGAGATGGAGTTCTTCGTCAAGCCGGGCGAGGACGAGCAGTGGCAGGAGTACTGGATGGAGCAGCGCTGGAACTGGTACACCGGCCTGGGCATGCGCGAGGAGAACATGCGGTGGTTCGAGCACCCGCAGGAGAAGCTCTCCCACTACTCCAAGCGCACCGCTGACATCGAGTACCGCTTCCGCTTCGGCGGCAGCGAGTGGGGCGAGCTGGAGGGTGTCGCGAACCGCACCGACTACGACCTCAAGGCGCACTCCAAGGCCTCCGGCACCGACCTCTTCTACTTCGACCAGGAGAAGGGCGAGCGCTACACGCCGTACGTCATCGAGCCCGCAGCCGGTGTCGGCCGTTCGATGCTGGCGTTCCTCCTCGACGCCTACAGCGAGGACGAGGCCCCCAACGCCAAGGGCGTCATGGAGAAGCGCGCAGTGATGCGCCTCGACCCGCGCCTGGCGCCGGTCAAGGTGGCCGTCCTGCCGCTGTCCCGCAACCCGCAGCTCTCGCCGAAGGCCAAGGGCCTCGCCGCCGACCTGCGGCAGAACTGGAACATCGAGTTCGACGACGCGGGCGCCATCGGCCGCCGCTACCGTCGCCAGGACGAGATCGGTACGCCGTTCTGCGTCACGGTCGACTTCGACACCCTCGACGACAACGCGGTGACCGTGCGCGAGCGCGACACGATGAAGCAGGAGCGCGTCTCCCTGGACCAGATCCAGAGCTACCTCGGCTCCCGTCTGCTGGGCTGCTGACGACACCCGTCTCCATAACGATGCCCCCGGTTCCGCCTCATGGAGCCGGGGGCCTCGTGCACACTGGGCGCACTCGTCCACAGGGGAGGCCGGCATGCCGTCCATAACCACGAGCAAGGTCAGCAGATGGGACCAGCACGGCCGTGAACACGTCGTCCACGTAAGGAAGTCGGGGACGCGGCGGCAACTGGCCTGCGACACCTGCGGATGGCGCAAGGGCGCACAGTTCCTGCCCTGGCTGAAGGCCGAGGAGCACCTGGCCGAGGCCCATCAGGCGACGGTCGATCCGACCGCCTGACCCCGCGCCGGGGGCCTCCGCCCGAAAACCTGGTGTGGAGGCCCGCCCGCGACGGGTACCTTTCCGGCATGTCTTCGTTCTTCCAGATCTACGAGTGAGCGCGCGACGGGCCGACCGCCCGTCGCCCACCGAATCGATCCCTGAGGTCTCCGATCACCTCGGACCTCATTTCTCACCACGAATGGGAGAACCCCGTGGCCAAGAGCCGCAACAGCCTCCTCGGTGTGGGCGGACAGCGCAAGAAGCTGTCCCGCGCCGAACAGCAGGGCGCGGGCTCCGCGCGTGAAAGCGACCGCAAGGCGGCCGAGGACAAGAAGCAGGAACTGGTGCGCAAGATGCGTGAGCGTGCCGCCGCCGCGGGGGCGGCGCCGGCGCAGGACGCACCGGCCGGGAGCTGACCTCCTCGTACGACCCGTACGACCACGGGCCCGGACCACCTCGGTGGTCCGGGCCCGTGCCCGTCCCCGCCGGGGCCCGACCGGTCCGCGCCCGCGCCGCTGCCGGCGTGCGGGACAATGGGGCCATGACCTTGCTCGCCCCTGCCCTCCCGCTGCTCCGGATCGGCCCGCACACCGTGCAGCCGCCGGTCGTGCTCGCCCCCATGGCCGGCATCACCAACGCGCCCTTCCGCACCCTCTGCCGTGAGTTCTCGGGCGGCAAGGGGCTGTTCGTCAGCGAGATGATCACCACACGGGCACTGGTCGAGCGCAACGAGAAGACCATGCAGCTCATCCACTTCGACGCGAGCGAGACCCCGCGCTCGATCCAGCTGTACGGGGTGGACCCGGTCACCGTCGGCAAGGCGGTCCGCATGATCGTCGACGAGGGCCTCGCCGACCACATCGACCTGAACTTCGGCTGCCCCGTCCCCAAGGTCACCCGCAAGGGCGGAGGTTCCGCCCTTCCGTACAAGCGGCCCCTGCTCCGCGCGATCCTGCGCGAGGCCGTGGCGCAGGCGGGCGACCTCCCGGTCACCATAAAGATGCGTAAGGGGATCGACGACGACCACACCACCTACCTCGACGCGGGCCGCATCGCCGTCGAGGAGGGCGTCACGGCCGTCGCACTGCACGGCAGGACCACCGCCCAGCACTACGGCGGCACGGCCGACTGGGGCGCCATCGCGCGCCTCAAGGAGCACGTCCCCGAGATCCCCGTCCTCGGCAACGGCGACATCTGGAGCGCCGACGACGCCCTGCGGATGATGCGCGAGACGGGCTGTGACGGCGTCGTCGTCGGCCGCGGCTGCCTGGGGCGCCCGTGGCTCTTCGGTGACCTCGTCAGCGCCTTCGAGGGCGCGGGGACGAGGCAGGCGCCCGGCCTGCGCCAGGTCGCGGACGTCATGCTGCGCCACGCCACGCTGCTGGGGGAGTGGATCGGTGACGAGAGCAGGGGCGTGATCGACTTCCGCAAGCACGTGGCCTGGTACCTCAAGGGCTTCGCGGTCGGTTCGGACATGCGCAGGAGGCTGGCGGTCACCTCGTCGCTGGAGGAACTGGGCGGTCAGCTCCAGGAGCTCGACCTGGACCAGCCCTGGCCACAGGGCGCGGACGGCCCCCGGGGGCGTACGTCGGGCAACAACCGGGTGGCACTGCCGGACGGCTGGCTCAAGGACCCGTACGACTGTGCGGGCGTGAGCGCCGAGGCGGAGTTGGACACCTCGGGCGGCTGAGCCGACGGCCCCGCGTCAGGGCACCGAGTGCCCCCTCGAAGGCCCGCTCAGATGAGCGGGCTTTTCTGTGCCCTCCATCGCGTTCCGCCCCGCTTCGGCGACACTCGCGCCTCTTCGCTCTGCCGTTGTCGAGTTTTACTCACCATGCGTAGCGGCGTCATGGCTTTGCGGTGACCGTTTGTCGGCGTACGCGCGTCCGGATGGTGACATCTGAGCGCGAAGAGTGGCGTGATTCTCGCCACCTCTGAGGGGTGTTTGGCTCAGATGAGCGCTCATTGGGCGACTGTACTTCTCAAATGACGGCACTGGGTGCCAGGAGTGTTTACTTTGATCGATCAAAGCATCCACTACCTCGCGTGATCGCATTGCGCGAAAATGGCCACTCTTCGTGATGATGACTTCAAGAAGTGAATGAGTTCCTCCTTCCGGAGGTACCGACGCGTTACTTTCGATGTGCTGGCGGACGGGTGGTTGAGGCCTCGTGACGCGCACGTAGGCGTACCCAGACACCTTCGATCTGGGTATGTTCCTCGCCGTCAGGGCAGCCACCGCGTCCTCGAGGAGTCGAGACCCGTGTCGGAAAACAAAGATCCCCAGAAGTTCGTCTACGACTTCACCGAGGGCAACAAGGATCTGAAAGATCTTCTGGGCGGCAAGGGCGCGAACCTCGCCGAGATGACCAACCTCGGGCTGCCCGTCCCTCCGGGCTTCACCATCACCACCGAGGCGTGCAAGGTCTACCTCGACAGCGGTGACGAGCCGGCCGAGCTGCGCGACGAGGTCGGCGCGCACCTCGAGGCGCTCGAGAAGCGGATGGGCAAGAACCTCGGTCAGGCCGACGACCCGCTTCTGGTGTCCGTACGTTCCGGCGCGAAGTTCTCGATGCCCGGCATGATGGACACGGTCCTCAACATCGGCCTCTCCGACGCCTCGGTCGTGGGCCTCGCCACCCAGGCCGGCGACGAGCGATTCGCCTGGGACTCCTACCGCCGCCTCATCCAGATGTTCGGCAAGACCGTGCTCGGGGTCGACGGCGACCTCTTCGAGGAGGCCCTGGAGGCCGCGAAGGAGGCCAAGGGCGTCACGGTCGACGTGGACCTGGACGCGGCCGACCTGAAGAAGCTGGTCAAGCAGTTCAAGAAGATCGTCACCCGGGACGCCGGGCGTGACTTCCCGCAGGACCCGCGGGAGCAGATGGACCTGGCCATAAAGGCGGTCTTCGACTCGTGGAACACCGACCGGGCCAAGCTCTACCGCCGCCAGGAGCGCATCCCCGGCGACCTCGGCACCGCCGTCAACGTCTGCTCGATGGTCTTCGGCAACCTCGGCCCCGATTCCGGAACGGGCGTCGCCTTCACCCGTGACCCGGCCAGCGGCCACCAGGGCGTCTACGGCGACTACCTCCAGAACGCGCAGGGCGAGGACGTCGTCGCGGGGATCCGCAACACGGTGCCGCTCGCCGAGCTGGAGTCGATCGACAAGGCGTCGTACGACCAGCTGATGAAGATCATGGAGACGCTGGAGACCCACTACAAGGATCTCTGTGACATCGAGTTCACCATCGAGCGCGGCCAGCTCTGGATGCTCCAGACCCGGGTCGGCAAGCGCACCGCCGGTGCCGCTTTCCGTATCGCCACCCAGCTCGTCGACCAGGGCCTCATCGACGAGGCCGAGGCGCTCCAGCGGGTCAACGGCGCCCAGCTCGCGCAGCTGATGTTCCCGCGCTTCGACCACGGCGCCGCCAGTGTGCTGCTGGGCCGTGGCATCGCCGCCTCGCCCGGTGCGGCCGTGGGCAAGGCCGTCTTCGACTCGTACACCGCCGTCAAGTGGTCGCGGTCGGGCGAGAAGGTCATCCTCATCCGCCGCGAGACCAACCCCGACGACCTCGACGGCATGATCGCCGCAGAGGGCATCCTGACCTCGCGCGGCGGCAAGACCTCGCACGCCGCCGTCGTCGCCCGCGGCATGGGCAAGACCTGTGTCTGCGGCGCAGAGGAGATCGAGGTCGACACCAAGCGCCGCCGGCTCACGGTCGGGGACACGGTCGTCGAGGAGGGCGACCTCGTCTCCGTCGACGGGTCGACCGGCAAGGTGTACCTCGGCGAGGTGCCGGTCGTGCCGTCCCCGGTCGTCGAGTACTTCGAGGGCCGCATGCACGCGGGCGCCGACGAGGCCGACGAGCTCGTGTCCGCCGTGCACCGGATCATGGCGTACGCCGACCGGGTACGCCGTCTGCGGGTACGGGCGAACGCCGACAACGCCGAGGACGCGTCGCGGGCCCGTCGCTTCGGTGCCCAGGGCATCGGCCTGTGCCGGACCGAACACATGTTCCTCGGCGAGCGCCGGGAGATGGTCGAGAAACTGATCCTCGCGGACACCGACGACGAGCGCGAGGCCGCGCTGGCCGCGCTCCTGCCGCTCCAGAAGGCCGACTTCATCGAGCTGTTCGAGTCGATGGACGGACTGCCCGTCACCGTCCGGCTGCTCGACCCGCCGCTGCACGAGTTCCTGCCGGACATCACCGAGCTCTCCGTGCGGGTCGCGCTGGCCGAGTCCCGCAAGGACGCCAACGAGAACGATCTGCGCCTGCTGCAGGCCGTCCACAAGCTCCACGAGCAGAACCCGATGCTGGGACTGCGCGGTGTCCGCCTCGGCCTGGTCATCCCGGGCCTGTTCGCGATGCAGGTCCGCGCGATCGCGGAGGCGGCGGCACAGCGCAAGAACGCCAAGGGCGACCCGCGGGCCGAGATCATGATCCCGCTCGTCGGCACGGTCCAGGAGCTGGAGATCGTCCGCGAGGAGGCCGACCAGGTGATCGCCGAGGTCGAGGCGGCCACCGGTACGGAGCTGAAGCTCAGCATCGGCACGATGATCGAGCTGCCCCGTGCCGCGCTCACCGCCGGCCAGATCGCCGAGGCCGCGCAGTTCTTCTCCTTCGGCACGAACGACCTGACCCAGACGGTGTGGGGCTTCTCCCGCGACGACGTGGAGGCCTCGTTCTTCACCGCGTACCTGGAGAAGGGCATCTTCGGGGTGTCCCCGTTCGAGACGATCGACAAGGACGGCGTCGGCGCCCTCGTACGCAGCGCCGTGGAAGCCGGCCGGGCCACCCGCCCGGACCTCAAGCTCGGCATCTGCGGCGAGCACGGCGGTGACCCGGAGTCGGTGCACTTCTTCCACGAGGTGGGCCTCGACTACGTCTCCTGCTCGCCGTTCCGCATTCCGGTCGCCCGGCTGGAAGCGGGCCGGGCCGCCGCCCAGTCGCGGGGCAGCGACAGCCGCTGAGAACCGGCGGTCGGCACCCGACACGACTCCGGATACCGCCGGCGGATCACACGGACCCTCATCGGTCCTACGGCGGAGCCGGATTACCCGGAAGCGGCGGCACCCTGTGCGGGGGTGCCGCCGCTTCGTCAATTGAAAAGCGAACCATTAGAAGTGGTTGGCTTTTCACCGTTCGGTGCGCAAATCGCGGACGCGGGGCCTGGGTGCGGCCCGGGGATCCCCACCCCCGGACCACACCCGTTTACCCCTGCCGGGTGCGGAGCCGCACCGTCGTTCACCGCCGCCGAACAGGCAAAGCCCCCCACGGCCTTCACCCGCTCTTCGGTGACTCCGGTAACGCACCCGACGTCGTACAGCTTTTCGGGTGACGGGGGTACGGGCGAGACATTTCAAGTGTGGCCGAAACCCCGTGGTGACCTCCTGTGACGCTGTGCATACGCTTCGGTGGGGGAATTGCGGATGCAACAGGTGGGGGTTCGGTGCTGCGTATCCATGTGTCCGGGGTGGACCTTTCGCGCGTGCGGATGGCCACGAGGCCGGACGCGATGTGGGAGACCGTTCTCAGTTTTCACCGGCTGAGGGACCGGAGGGGTTCCACGGTGTTCGGGGAATGGCGGAAGGAATCCCGCACCCGGTTGAATGGTGAAGCGCGCCTGCTGTCCGCGGTCGTTCCGCCCCGAGGCTATTTCCCCGACTTCCTGACGCCTTCTCAGGACGGCTCCGAACCATTCGGACTCGATGCCGGAATGGAGGCGCTGCGGGACACCCCGCCGGGCCGGATCCACGAGGAGCTCGGACTGCTGGCGGGAGACCGCTCCCTCGGCCGCAGGCCGCCGGCGGGCCCCGCGCTGCCGGAAGGACTCGTCGAGGGGCGTACGGAGCCGCTGGGACGGCTCATCTCCACCCTGCGCGCCTATCACCGTGCCGCGGTCGAGCCGTACTGGCCGCACATCCGGGCGAGCGTGGAGGCCGACCGTGCCGTCCGGGGCCGCGCCCTGCTGGACGGCGGGGCGGACGAACTCCTGGCCACCCTGCCGCCGATGATCCGCTGGCGCGCCCCGGTGCTGGAGGCGGACTACCCGGTGGACCGTGAGCTGCGCCTCGACGGCCGGGGTCTGCTGCTGCAGCCGTCGTTCTTCTGCCGGGGCACCCCCGTCGTCTACCGCGACCCGGGCCTCCCGCCGGTCCTCGTCTACCCGGTCACCCACCCCGGAGCCCCGGCCGTCGCCGGGCCCGGCCCCTGGCTCGGCCGCCTCGTGGGCCACACCCGCTCCGCGGTCCTGCGGGCCGTGGACAGCGGCTGCACGACGAGCGAGCTGGCCCGCCGGACCGGGGTCTCCCTGGCCTCGGCGAGCCAGCACGCCTGTGTCCTGCGCGAGGCGGGCCTGGTCCGCACCCTGCGCCACGGCGGCTCGGTCCTGCACACCCTCACACCGCTGGGTGCCGAGCTGCTCAGGGGCGGGGCGCCGATCGCCGTGCCCTGAGGGATGCGGCCGGCAGCGATGAGTTTCGCGGTCCCCGGTCGTCTAACCTCTCGTGAGCGCTCGCAGGGAGCGCCGGGAGCACCGCACAGTGCCGGACGGAAGAGTGGACGCCATGCCTCAGATGATCTTCGTGAACCTGCCGGTCAAGGACCTCGAGACGACGAAGAACTTCTTCGCGAAGCTCGGGTTCGGCTTCAACCCGCAGTTCACCGACGAGACGACGGCCTGCCTGGTGATCAGCGACACGATCTTCGCCATGCTCATCAGTGAGCCGCGCTTCAAGGAGTTCACCAAGAAGGAGATCGCCGACGCGTCGAGGACGACCGAGGTCCTCGTCGCCCTGAGCGCGGAAAGCCGCGAGAAGGTCGACGAGCTGGCCGACGCGGCGCTCGCCAACGGCGGGTCGCCCGCCAACGACCCCATGGACGAGGGCTTCATGTACGCCCGTTCGTTCCAGGACCCCGACCACCACATCTGGGAGGTCGTCTGGATGGACCCGGCGGCGGTCGAGGGCCAGGCCTGACAGCGGAGGGGCAGCGGTCGCGGCGCCGGCTCCGCGACCGCTGCCCCCTCGTGTGTATCAGGAGCGGAAGGGGCCCGTGACCTCGTAGGTGATGCCGCCGGACGAACTCCCGCTGGTCCCGCGCTGCGAGGAGAAGTACAGCTGGCGGCCGTCGGGGGAGAAGGCGGGACCGGTGATCTCCGAACCGGACTGGCCGCTGATCCGCAGGAACGGGGCGACGGTGTCGTCCGGGGTGATCAGGCAGATCTCCATGTTCCCTCCGTCCTCGGCGACGTACAGGTCGCCGGAGACGGCGCGGGTGACGTTGTCGACGCCGGTCAGCGGAGCTGCGCCGCCCGTGACGAGCGAGTCGTCGTAGGCGAGCGAGAGGGACGAGGTGTTCGCGTCGTACGCCCACACCCTGTTGTCGCCCTTGGTGGTGAACCAGCAGGTGCCCGCCGCGTAGAAGCAGCCCTCACCGCCGTTGAACACCTTGGCGCCGGAGACCTGGTACCGGGTCTGGGTGGGCGATCCGTCCGGGTCGGGGACCGTCGTCCAGGTCACCGGGCCCGAGGTGCCGGTGCCCGCGACCAGCACCTGGAGCGTGCCGGACGACAGGTCGCCCCAGGAGGTGGGGCGGAAACGGTAGAACCGCCCGTCCGTCTCGTCCTCGGTCAGGTAGACGTAACCGTGGTCGGGGTCCGCGGCCGCCGCCTCGTGCTTGAAGCGGCCCATCGCGGGACGCTGCACCGCCGCGTTCACTCCCCACGGGTCGGTCTCGTACACGAAGCCGCGGGTGACCTCCTCGCAGGAGAGCCAGGTGTTCCACGGAGTCCGGCCGCCCGCGCAGTTGTTGTTCGTGCCGGACAGGATCCGGTACGCCGAGGTGACCGTCCCCGAGGAGCTGAAGCGCACCGCGCTCGCCCCGCCACCGCTGCCCGCGGACACCTCGGCGTTGGAGACGTAGATCCAGCCGCTGCCGTCGGTGAAGGTGGCACCGCCGTCAGGCGCGCTGTGCCAGGAGTACGACGTGCCGGGGACGGTCTGCCCGGAGCGGGCGACGATCCTGCTGGTGAAACCGGCCGGCAGCAGGATGCCGTTGCCGTTCGCCGCCTGCAGCGGGCCGTAGGGGCCGGTGGCCGGCTGGGCGGGGGCCGCGAAGGCGGCACCCCGCCACAGGGTGCCGCCGAAAGCCGCCGCCGAGGTGCCGATCACCGCTGTGCGCAAGAAGGTCCGACGTTCCACGATCACTCCACGGGTGACGTGCGGGCCCGCCGGTCCGGTCGGCCCGGCGGGGCGAACGTCAGGACAGTAGAGGTGCGCGGTGGCCGGAGCTCCAACATGTCATGAACGAGGCAAGTTCAGTCGGTGCGGACCGGGAAGACCGGCACGGTCACCTCGTCGTCGTCCAGGCACGCACCCGTCTCCAGGTCGAAGCGCTGCTTGAGCAGCGGCGACGCGACGAACGGCCGCCCCGCGGCGGAGCCGACCAGGCCGCGGGAGAGGACGTACGCACCGGTGAACGGGTCACGGTTGTCGATCGCGTAGGCGCGTCCCGCCCGGTCCACGAACAGCGCGACCTGCCGGCCGTCCGGGAGGAGCGCCGCCACACCGCGGCCCGGGGTCAGCAGCGAACGGTCGCAGACCGTGAGCCAGGCGCCCCCGTCCGCGAGCCGGATCGTCCCGGTGTCCTGCGTCTTTTCCAGTGTCCGAGTCGTCATCAGGAGGAGGTCCCTTCAAGAGTGCGGATGGCGAGCACCGGGCCCGCGAGGATGTCCAGGTCGGGCTTGACCTGGTCGCGTTCCGGGACGAACCTGACCGAGGGGTCGGGGGCGTCGGGGGCGTTGACGAAGGTGACGAAGCGCCGCAGCCGCTCCGGGTCGTTGATGGTCTCGGCCCACTCGTCGCGGTAGCCGGCGACGTGGTCGGCCATCAGCCGCTCCAGCTCGTCGCAGAGGCCCAGCGAGTCGTGGACGACGACGTCGCGCACGTGGTCCAGACCGCCCTCGATACGGTCCAGCCAGGTCGACGTGCGCTCCAGCCGGTCCGCCGTGCGGATGTAGAACATGAGGAACCGGTCGATGAGACGGACCAGTTCGGCGTCGGAGAGGTCCTGGGCCAGCAGGTCCGCGTGACGCGGAGTGGCGCCGCCGTTGCCGCCCACGTAGAGGTTCCAGCCCTGCGCCGTCGCGATGATGCCGAAGTCCTTGCCCCGGGCCTCCGCGCACTCGCGGGCGCAGCCGGAGACCGCCGACTTCAGCTTGTGCGGCGAGCGCAGGCCCCGGTACCGCAGCTCCAGGTCGATCGCCATCTTCACCGAGTCCTGCACGCCGTAGCGGCACCAGGTCTGCCCCACACAGGACTTGACCGTCCGCAGCGACTTCCCGTAAGCGTGCCCGGACTCGAATCCGGCGTCCACGAGGCGGGTCCAGATCAGCGGCAGCTGGTCGACGCGGGCACCGAAGAGGTCGATCCGCTGCCCTCCGGTGATCTTCGTGTAGAGGCCGAAGTCCCGGGCCACCTCGCCGATCACGATCAGCTTCTCCGGGGTGATCTCCCCACCGGGGATGCGCGGCACGATGGAGTACGAGCCGTTGCGCTGGAGGTTGGCCAGGAAATGGTCGTTGGTGTCCTGCAGAGCCGCCTGCTCGCCGTCCAGGACATAGCCGCTCGCGCCGACCGTCGGGGCCAGCGACGCGATGATCGAGCCGACGGTGGGCTTGCAGACCTCGCAGCCGTCACCGCCGCGGGCGGCATCCCGGCCGTGCAAGTCGAGGAGGTCGGCGTACCTCGTGACACCGAGGGTGCGCACGATCTCGTACAGCTCGCTGCGGGTGTACGCGAAGCAGCCGCACAGCCCCTGGTCCTCGGGCTGCGGCAGCAGTTGGCCGATGACCTTGACGCAGCTTCCGCAGCCCGTGCCGGCCCTGGTGCACTTCTTCACCTCGGGCAGCGTGGTGTGCTCGCAGATCGCGCCCTTGGTGACGTTGTGGCATGAGCAGATCACGGCCTCGTCGGGCAGCGAGGACGGGCCCAGGGTGACCGGACCGCCCGCGCCGGCCGGCAGCACCAGCTGCTCGGGGGCGACGGGGAGGACCGATCCGGTCATCGGCCGCAGCGTGCCGTACTGGTCGGCGTCGCCGACCAGGACACCGCCGAGCAGCGTGCCGTCCTGGCCGATCACCAGCTTCTTGTAGACGCCCGAGCGGGAGTCCGCGTACACGACGTCGAGGCAGCCCTCGGCCGTGCCGTGTGCGTCGCCGAAGGAGGCGACGTCGACGCCGAGCAGCTTCAGCTTGGTGGAGAGGTCGGCGCCGGTGAAGGAGGCCGCGCTGCCCGCGAGCACATCGGCGACCGCCAGCGCCATCTCGTAGCCCGGTGCCACCAGCCCGTAGACCCGGCCGTCCGAGGCCAGCGCGCACTCGCCGATCGCGAAGACGTCGCTGTCGGAGGTGCGGCACTCCTCGTCGACGACGATGCCGCCGCGCGGGCCGACGGCCAGGCCGCAGTCGCGGGCCAGCTGGTCCCGGGGGCGCACGCCGGCGGAGAAGACGACGAGGTCGGTCTCCAGCGAGGAACCGTCCGACAGCGCCATGCCGTCGACGCGGCCGTCCTCGCCCGCGGTGACCTCCTGGGTTCCGACGCCCGTGTGGACGGAGAGGCCCATGTTCTCGATGGTGCGCAGCAGCGCGGCGCCTCCGCCGTCGTCGACCTGCACCGGCATCAGCCGGGGGGCGAACTCCACCACGTGCGTGTCGAGTCCGAGTCCCTTCAGCGCGCCCGCGGCCTCCAGGCCGAGGAGCCCGCCGCCGACGACCGCTCCGGTCCTCGCGGTCTTCGCGTACTCCTCGATCGCGAGGAGGTCCTCGATGGTGCGGTAGACGAAGCAGCCCTCGGCGTCCTTGCCGGGGACGGGAGGGACGAAGGGGTACGAGCCGGTGGCCAGCACCAGCGTGTCGTAGGAGAAGATCTCCCCGGAGCGCGCGGTGACGGTGCGCGCCTCACGGTCGACGCTCTCCGCCGGGTCACCGAGGCGCAGCTCGATGCCGTGGCGCTCCATGAAGCCCGCCTCGACGAGCGACAGGTCCTCCGGTGTCTTCCCGGAGAAGTACGAGGTCAGCCGCACCCGGTCGTACGCGGGGCGGGGCTCCTCGCAGAGCACGACGACCCTGGCGCTGCCCGCGGCGGGGGTCAGGCCGCGGTCGGCGAGCGCTTCCAGGAACCGCTGGCCGACCATGCCGTGCCCGACGACCACGATGGTCGGCACGCCTGCGGTGGGGGCGGTCGGGGGAGTGGACACCGGCATCAGAAGCCTCCGTCGTTGGTGAGCAGGTGGAGCAGGGACATGTCGGCGGGGAGGGGATCGTCGTCCTGCCAGGTCCGGGCGAGGGTGCCGACCGCCGCGAGGTCGCCGAACAGCACCCCGCCCGCCAGCCGGTCGCCCCGGACGACGACCGTGCGGTAGGCGCCCCGGGTGGCGTCGGCCAGCCGGATCACGTCGTCGCCGGGCAGCGGGCGGGAGTCCCCGAAGGCGGCCAGGTCGAGTCCGGCGGGGGTTCCGGCGACGCCCGGGCCGGCCGAGGGCGAACGCAGGGTGAGCCGGGTCAGGGCCCGGGTGCCCCCGTAACGGGCGGGGCGGCCGGTCAGCACCTCGGCCAGCACATCGGCCTGTTCGAGCGCGGCGCCCGCCAGCCCGTAGACCGTCCCGTCGTGTTCGGCGCAGTCGCCGACGGCGTGGATGTACGGGTCCGAGGTGCGCAGCTCGTCGTCCACGACGACGCCCCTGCGGACCTCGAGCCCGGCCGCCTGCGCCAGACCCGCCCTGGGGCGGACCCCGCAGGCCAGCACCGTGATCTCCGCCTCCAGCTCGTAGCCGTCGGCGAGTTCGACGGCCCGCACCGCGGGTGCGGCTCCGTCCGTGCAGCGCAGTCCGCGCACCCGGCACTCGGTGTGCACCTCGACGCCGAGGGCCTCCAGATGACCGCGCAGCATCCCGGCCGCCTCGGCGTCCAGCTGCCGCTCCATGAGGTGCTCGCCCTGCTGGGCCAGCACCACCTGGGCGCCGCACTCGGCGAGAGCGCGGGCGGCCGACACCCCGAGGAGCCCGCCACCGATGACGACGGCGCGTACGCCGGGGCGCGCCGCGGCGCGCAGGGCCAGGCAGTCGTCGAGGGTGCGGAAGGGATGCACGCCGTCCGGCAGCGTGGGGCCGAGTCCCCGCAGCGGCGGCAGAACGGGATTGGAGCCGGTGGCCAGCACCAGGCGCTCGTAGCCGGTCGCACTGCCGTCGTCGCAGAGCACCTGACGCTCTGCCCGGTCGATCCGCACGACACGCACCCCGCGCCGCGTCTCTGCGGGCGGCAGCGCGATGACGTCCGGCTCGTACCGGCCGGCGAGCACTTCGGCCAGCAGCACCCTGTTGTACGGTGCGTGCGTCTCCTCACCGATGACGGTGACCCCGGGGACCCGGGCGGCGAGCCGCGCGCCCGCCATCCCGGCGCCGATCACCACCACCCGTGCCGCGTTCTCCGCCTCTGTCCTCATGCCGTCGAGAGTGCGCGGCGGGTGTTACCCGACCGCATCCCTCCTGTTTCCCCGGAGGAACCTTGCGCTCAGCGCGTCACGGCGCCCTCTGTGAGGGCGGGTACACCGCCGTTTGGACGGTGTACCCACCATCTGCTTTAGTCGCGAGCATGCCTGAGATCACCCTCACCACCCTGGTCATCCTCTGTCTGGCCGCCGCGGCGGCCGGCTGGATCGACGCGGTGGTGGGCGGCGGCGGGCTCCTCCTGCTGCCCGCCCTGCTGCTGGGCCTCCCGCACGTCCCGGCCGCTCACATCCTCGGCACCAACAAGGCCGTCGCCATCGTGGGCACCTCGGGCGCTGCCGTGACGTACGTACGCAAGGCGCCCGTACAGGTGGGGACCGCCGTACGGATCGGGCTCATGGCGCTCGCGGGGTCGATGACCGGCGCCTTCTTCGCCGCGGGCATCAGCAGTGACGTGCTGCGCCCGGTGATCATGGTGGTGCTGCTCGCCGTCGCGGCCTTCGTGATGCTGAGGCCGTCCTTCGGTACGGCGGCGGCCGGGGACGGCACGGGCAAGAGGGTCACCAGGGCCCGTACGGTCACCGCGATCGTGCTGGTCGGCGGCGGTATCGGTTTCTACGACGGGCTGTTCGGGCCCGGCACCGGCACCTTCCTGGTGCTGGCGCTGACGGCTGTGCTCCACCTCGACCTGGTCACCGCGTCCGCCACGGCCAAGATCGTGAACGTCTGCACCAACGCCGGAGCGCTGGCGATGTTCGCCTACCAGGGCACCGTGCTGTGGCAACTGGCCGCGCTGATGGCCGTTTTCAATCTGGCGGGCGCGATGCTCGGGGCGCGGATGGCTCTCAGGAAGGGCAGCGACTTCGTCCGCGGGGTCCTGCTGGTCGTGGTGTTCTCGCTGGTCGCCAAGCTCGGCTTCGACCAGTGGACGGCCTGACCGGCGGGACGCCGGCGCCGGCGCCGACGCTGTCGCCGGGGCCGCCCCCGAGCCCGACGGTGCCACCGGGGCCGACCGGTGTGACACGGCGCAGGCCGTCGGGCGGTCCGGCCCTCAGCGCACCGCGGTCAGGTGGGCGTACGCCACCACGTTTCCCTGGTAGCCCGTCTCGCGGCTGAAACCGCCGCCGCACGTGATCAGCCGGAGCGAGGCGTGCGGGGTGGCGCCGTAGACCCGCTTGTCCGGGAACGCGTCGTTCTCGTACACCTCCACCGCGTCGACCGCGAAGACGGCGGTGCGGCCGTCGGCGCGGTCGATCTCGATCCCGGCCCCCTTCCTGAGGGACCCGAGGGCGTAGAACACGGACGGCCCCTCCGCGTTGTCGACATGTCCGGCGACCACCGCGGTGCCCCTCGTGCCGGGCGGGGTGCCGTCCTCGAACCAGCCGGCCAGATTGCGGTCCTCGGCGGACGGTGCTTCCAGGCTGCCGTCCGCGCCCAGCCCGAGACCCGTCAGCGGTGCGTCCACCCCGATGCCCGGGATGCGGATCCTGAGGGGTTCGGAAGGGCGCAGGGACTCGGCGACCCTGGTGACCGGCCGGGGCTCGGAGCCCGCGGCGAAGGCCTCGGCGGTGGACGGCTGGGGGGCGACGGTCCGGACGGCCGCGCCGTTGTGGACCAGCCATATGCCGCACAGCGCGGCGATGCCCACCAGCCAGGCCCGTGCCTTCAGCGGTGTCCTGTCCACGTCCCGTCCTCCGCCGGCCGCCCTCAGCGGTGGACGCGGTACGAGCCGCCCGAGTTGCGGCGGCGACGCAGGAGCAGGGCGCCGCCGACGGCTGCCGCCGCGACCAGACCGGCGCCGGCGGCGAGCTGGGCCGTGTCGGGTGCGGCGCTGCCGCCGACACCGGTCCCGACGTGCCCGGAGGGGCGGCTGGGAGCGGGCGAGGCCGTGGGCCTGTGCTCCGGGTGTGCGGGCGGCTTCGCGGTCCCGGGGGCTGGGTGCGTTCCCGGTTCGGCCCCGGGAGCCGTCCCCGTACCGGCTCCGGGCCGCAGAAGCGTCTCGGACTCGTCACCGGACCCCGCGGCGTCCTCCTCCGTACCCGTACCCGTATCCGGCCCCGTCCCCGTCTCCGGCGACGAAGGCCCCGAAACCGCTGCCGGGTCCTCGCCCGTCCCCAGGCCTTCCAGCGGGTCCGTACCGTCGGCCGGCTCCAGGTCCTCGGCCCCCAGGCCGTCGGCCGGCCCCAGGTCCTCGACCGCTCCCGGAACGTCGGTGGCCGTCTCGCCGCCGTCGCACGGGACCGCCGCGCCGACGCCCGCCGCGCCCTCGGGCCCGCAGTTCGCCGTGCCGGCTGCCGCCGTCGCGGCGGTGGACCCCGGTCTGCCGAGGCTGTCCGGGTGGGCGTACGCGGACGGGGCTGCGAGGCCGAGCGCGGCGGCGGTGAGGGCCGCGGCGGCGGTACCGGTCACGAGGCGGGCAGGGCTGAACATGGGAATCCTCCGGGCAGGCGGTCGTGTCCTGCCTCCGAGGTAACAGGCCACGTCCTCGGCCCGCATGCCGGCAGCCGGTCCGCTTTCACCCGTACGGACCCGCGCAGCGCCTCCGTGCGCCCGGTCCGGCGCAGGTCGCGGCAGTGATGGAGACTGCCTGGCCCGGGCAGGGACGATCGGGTGAGCCACACACTCCGCCCATGTGACGCACGTCACAAGAATGGCGTCGCACCGCACGGGCAAACGACATTCACCCCCCACGGGACGGCATGCCCCCCGCCGGCCCCACGGCAACCGCCCTTACCGGCCCATCCCCCCCCGGGACCGGTGAGGGCGGTGTCGGTTCCCCGCTGCCTCAAGCCCCGGCGGAACCGCCGCCCCCGTCGGTCGCGGACCAGGAGATGTCCGGCGGTCGTACACGTGCGCACCGGGGCTGTCCCGCGTCGTCCGTCAGGCGCAGTCGCGCCGTCAGGTGCCCTGTCCGTGCGGCGGCCTCCAGGACCTCGGCGCCGATGTCGCTCACCATCAGCTTGGCCCGGCGGAACATCGTGAAGGCGCCCGAGCCGTCCACGGTCCCCCAGGACAGGTAGACGAAGCACCCGCCGAGCCGGTTCTGGATGTACGGCCCCGACACGTCGAAGCCGTCCGCCGTCGGTGCGGCGGTGCAGTCCAGGGTCCAGGAGGCGTGTTCCGCGTCGCCGGGGTGCAGGCCGAGAAGTTCGCCCGGCCGGTCCTTGCGCTGCACCCCGACGTGGATGTTCTCGAAACCGGCGAAGTCGGTGTCGGGACCGCAGGTGCGGCCCGGGAGTTCTGAGGCCTCGATGTGGATCTGCATGGCTCCATGGTCCCGCACTCCGGGAAGGTCAGAGGGTCTCGCGCGGGGCCTCCTCGTACACCCGGCCGAGCAGTGCCATCAGGTCCTCGTCGATGTCGAAGGGGGTGTCGTCGATCCGGTGGACCGGCGCGATGCCCTGGGAGTTGGTGACGAACGCCGCGCCGTACGCGCCCAGCCCGTCCAGCGTCACCCCGCGCCGTACCGAGGGCCGGCCCGCCCGCGCGAGTCCGCGCTCCAGCAGGGTCATGGTGATGCCGGTCAGTGCCGGGGCGTCCGGCCAGACCACCGAAGTGCCGTCCCAGAAGCCGATGTTCGTGATCGATCCCTCGGTCACCATGCCGCCGGGCGAGGTCAGGAGCGCCTCGTCGAAACCCGCCCTCCTGGCCTGCTGCCCGTAGTAGGTCTGGCCGAACTCGCCGGGGCGTTTGATGTGCGGCACGGACCGTGCGAACGGGACGGACATGAGGCTGCGTGGCGTACCGTCCGCGCCGGCCGGCTCCCGCACCGTCACCATCGGGACCGTGCTCGCGCTGTCCGGCGGCATGAAAGCGTGCACCCGGACCGAGGCGTCCCGTCTCCCCGCGCCGTCGAGAGCGTGCCTGATCAGCTCGCGGACGCGCTGCCCGTCCAGTGGGAGTCCGAACAGCTCCCGGTTCGCGGAGTCCAGTCGGTCCAGGTGCAGGGCCAGTCCCCGCACCTGGCGGCCCCTCACCTGCATCGCGGTGAAGTGGCCGTAGCCGGCGAAGGCCGGAATCCGCAGGTCCTCCCCGGTGGCGGGGCGCCCGTCGAACTCGACGTAGAGGTCCGGCACGGATGTCGTCATGCCTCCAGCGTAGGTGTGACGATGCCACGCTTGACCTCAATCTTGGTTGAGGTGTGAGTCTGCGGTGCATGGACATCAACACACCTGCTCCCACTCCGTCCGACGCCCCGCTGAAGGTGGCCGTCATCCTCGGCAGCAACCGCGAGGGCCGCTTCGGGCCCGTCGTCGCCGACTGGTTCCTCGGGAGGACGGCCGGGCACCCGGACATCGAGACCGAGCTGGTCGACGTCGCGGAGACCGAACCGCCCGCCGTAGGCGCCGCCGGGGCGGCCCCGCGACTGGCCCGGGCCGACGCGTTCGTCGTGCTGACCCCCGAGTACAACCACTCCTACCCGGCCCCGCTCAAGAGCCTCATCGACCGGCACTTCGCCGAATGGCAGGCCAAGCCCGTCGCCTTCGTGTCGTACGGCGGGATCTCCGGCGGCCTGCGGGCGGTCGAACACCTGCGGCAGGTCTTCGCCGAACTGCACGCCGTCTCCGTGCGCGACACCGTCTCCTTCCACAACGCCGGTGCCCTCTTCGACGACCGGGGCGTGCCCGAGGACTCCGGCCAGGCCGACGGTGCGGCCAAGAGGATGCTGGACCAACTGGTCTGGTGGGGACGCGCCCTGCGCGAGGCCAGGACCCGGCACCCGTACGGCGGCTGACACGGCGCGGGCCGACAATCGACGGGTCACGGACGACGAGAACGAGGAGACCCGGGATGACCGAGCCCGCATGGCTGATCGTACTGACCACGACGGACAGCGAGGAGAAGGCCCGCGCCCTGGCCCGGGGCGCGGTGGACGCGCGACTCGCCGCCTGCGCCCAGATCCCGGCCCCCGGCACCTCGGTCTACCGCTGGCAGGGCGCCGTCGAGACCGGCGAGGAGTGGCAGGTGCTGTTCAAGACGACGGCCGAGCGCTACGACGAGCTGGAGGCCCACCTCCTCGCGGCGCACGACTACGCGACGCCCGAGATCATCGCCACGCCCGTCGTACGCGGCAGTGACCGCTACCTCGCCTGGGTGTCATCGGAGACGGCACCCGTCGCCACGCTGTGACCGACCTCCGACTGCCCTTCTTCGTGTACGGCACGCTGCTCCCCGGAGAGCCCAACCACGACCGGTACCTCCGGGGCCGCACCGGCGAGGAACGGCCGGCGGTGCTGCCGGGAACCCTCCTCTACGAGGGGCCGGGCTACCCGTACGCGATCGAGGGGCACGGCACGGTCCGCGGCGCGCTCATCACCGCCGGGCCGGGGGAGTACGCGGAACTGCTCGGGCTCCTGGACGCTCTGGAGCAGTACCTGGGGCCGGAGCACCCGCGCAATCTGTACGAGCGGGTGGCCCGCAGGGCCGTTCCCCTGCCGCGACCGGGTGCTCCCGGCCGCGGCAGGGGTGAGCCCGTCCCCGCCTGGGTCTACCTCGCAGCCACCGCCGTCACCCGCTCCCTGCGCGCCTGCGGCACGCCCGTGCCGGGCGGCGACTGGCTCAGCCGGCGGCCTCCACCCGCACCGCGCACACCTTGAACTCCGGCATGCGCGACACAGGGTCCAGCGCCGGGTTCGTCAGGGAGTTGGCCCGGCCCTCGCCCGGCCAGTGGAACGGCATGAACACGGTGTCCTGCCGAATCCCCACGGTGATCCGGGCCGGTGCCACCGCCCGCCCACGCCGCGAGGTGACCGCGACGCGCTCGCCCTCGGCCACCCCGATCCGCTCGGCGAGCCGCGGATGCAGCTCCACGAACGGTCCCGGCGCCGCCGCGTTCAGCTCGGCCACCCGGCGGGTCTGCGCCCCCGACTGGTACTGGGACACGACCCGTCCGGTGGTCAGCACCACCGGGTACTCCGCGTCGGTCTCCTCCGCGGCGGCACGGTGCGTGACCGGAACGAACCTCGCCCGCCCGTCGTCCGTCGCGAACCGTTCCAGGAACAGCCTCGGCGTCCCGGCGTGCTCCTCGTCCGGGCAGGGCCAGAACACCCCGTCCTCCGTCGCGATCCGGGCGTACGTGATGCCCGCGTAGTCGGCCGGACCGCCCGCGGAGGCCCGGCGAAGCTCGTCGAAGACCTCCTCCGGATCCGCCGGGAAGCCCTTCCCGTGCCCCAGGAGACCGGCCAGCGCGTTCAGCACCTCCAGGTCGGTGCGTACACCCGCCGGCGGCATGACCGCACGCTGCCGCAGCAGCACCCGGCCCTCCAGGCTGGTCGTCGTCCCGCTCTCCTCCGCCCACTGCGTCACCGGCAGCACGACATCGGCCAGCGCCGCCGTCTCCGACAGCACCACGTCCGCGACCGCCAGGAAGTCCAGCGACCTCAGCCGCTCCTCGACGTGTCCGGCGTGCGGTGCCGACACGACCGGATTCGACCCCATGACCAGCAGCGACCGCACGTCCCGACCCAGTGCGTCCAGCAGCTCGTACGCACTGCGCCCCGGCCCCGGCAGTGTGTCGGGGTCGACGCCCCAGACGCCGGCCACATGGCGGCGTGCGGCCGGATCGGTGAGCTTGCGGTAACCGGGCAGCTGGTCGGCCTTCTGGCCGTGCTCCCGCCCGCCCTGGCCGTTGCCCTGGCCGGTCAGGCAGCCGTAGCCGGACAGCGGACGGCCCGCCCGGCCGGTCGCCAGGCAGAAGTTGATCCACGCACCGACCGTGTCCGTGCCCTTGGCCTGCTGCTCGGGCCCCCGCGCGGTGAGCACCATTCCGGTCTCCGCCCCGCAGAACAACTCCACGGCCTCGCGCAGATGAGGCACGGGCACCCCGGTGAGGCGCTCCACCAGTTCCGGCCAGTGCGCCATGGCGCCCGCCCTGGCCTCGTCCCAGCCGTTCGTCCGGACATGGACGAACTCCTCGTCGACCCGTCCGTCCGCCACGACCAGGTGCAGCATGCCCAGCGCCAGGGCGAGGTCGGTGCCCGGCCGGGGCGCCAGGTGGAGATCCGCCTGCTCGGCGGTCCTGGTCCGGCGCGGATCGATGACGATCAGCCGGCCGCCGTTCTCCTTCAGCTCGGTCAGATAGCGCAGCGCGGGCGGCATCGTCTCCGCGAGATTCGAGCCGACCAGGATCACGCACCCGGTCCGGGGGATGTCCTCCAGCGGGAACGGCAGCCCGCGGTCGAGGCCGAAGGCCCGCTGGTGCGCGGCGGCCGCCGACGACATGCAGAACCGGCCGTTGTAGTCGATCTGCGAGGTGCCGAGCACCACCCGGGCGAACTTCCCGAGGGCGTAAGCCTTCTCGTTGGTGAGCCCGCCCCCGCCGAACACACCCACGGCGTCCGCGCCGTGCTCCGCCCGTGTGCCTCCCAGCCCGTCCACGATCCGCCGCAGCGCCTCGTCCCAGCTCGCCGGGGCCAGCTCACCGCCCGCGTCGCGTACGAGCGGCTCCGTCAGGCGCACACCGGCGGCGAGCACGGCGGGAGCCGTGCGCCCCTTGCCGCACAGGGCGCCCCGGTTGACGGGGAAATCCGTACGCTCCACGACCTCGACCACCCCGCCGTCGGTGACGGGGCGCAGCTTCATCCCGCACTGGAGCGCGCAGTACGGGCAGTGGGTGGACGTCTCGGTGCGGGGCATACGCCCAGCGTGCGAGGCCGGTATTACGAGGACCGGTGCGTCCGGTTACGCCCCCGGTACGCGCACCTCAGCCCGCGCCGCCCGCCGCCGTGAGGTCAGCCGCCAGCGCCTCCGTCACCCCCGGCTCCCGCGGTCCCAGGAAGTGCGGATCCGGCTCGAACACCACGTCCAGGAGCGCCTTGCCCGCCGCGAACACCTCCCGCGCACCGCCGTAGTACCAGGTGGCATCGTGTACGTCGTCGGCCCCCACCCCGTAGGCGTCCACCCCGGCGGAGCGGCACAGGGCGATCGCCCGCCGTATGTGGAAGCCCTGGCTCACCAGGACGGCCCGGTCGACGCCGAATATTTTCTTCGCCCGGACGCAGGAGTCATAGGTGTCGAAGCCCGCGTAGTCGCTGACGATCCGCCCGTCCGGCACCCCGCGCCCGGCGAGATACGTGCGCATGGCATCCGGTTCGTCGTACTCCTCGCGGCTGTTGTCCCCGGTGACCAGCACGACCCGGACCTTGCCGGACCTGTACAGCTCGGCTGCCGTGTCCAGCCGGTGCGCGAGATACCGCGACGGCCGGCCGTCCCGCAGCCCCGCGCCGAACACCACCGCGACCCGCTGCGCCGGGGCGTCGGCCGTCGTCCGCACCCGGGCGTCGGCCGTGGTGTGCAGCCAGGCCGAGGGGACCAGCGCCACCGCACAGACGACCATCAGCGTCTGCACCAGCCACCGCTGCCCCCGGCGGGTCCGCGGCAGCCGCGGCCGCGCGGCGGCCACCCGCCTCCGGGCCCTCGGCAGCACACGGCGCAGCCCCTCCGGTGTCCCCAGCCGCATCCCGCGCCCCCCGCGCTCGTAACGAACTCCTCACATCAGGGACGAACGACGGGGGCGAAAGGTTCGCGTCCCGTGTGAACAGGTACTGACACCATGGAGACGGGCCCCGTGAGGCAGAGGCAAAGACCCGTCACCGGTGCGAAACGGCCCGGCAACGTCCGACCGGCACCATCGGTCGATGACGGAGAAGGCACCGCAACACCCGCGTGAGCCCCTGCCCCTCGACAGCACGGCGCAACTCCTGACCCGCATCACCTCCCAGCTCGGAAACCAGCTCAGCCTCGTCGCCCCGAACGGAACCCGCAGGCCCATGCAGCGCATCCGCAGAGCAGCACCCACCCTGGTGGCCGTCGCGCACGGAAGCCGGGACCCGCAGGCCCTGCCCACGGTCCTGGAGCTCCTGGACCGGGTACGGGAGCTGCGGCCCGGCCTCGACGTACGACCGGCCCACATCGAGCTGAACGAGCCGCTGCTGCCGGACACACTGGGCGGCATAGGACAGGGGGAGGACGCCGTGCTCGTGCCCCTGCTGCTCGGCCGGGGCCACCACGTCCGGCACGACCTGCCCCGCGCCGCCGCGGCCGCGAGCCACCTCGGGACCCGGGTGGCGGCCCCGCTCGGACCGCACCCGCTGCTCGTCGAGGCCCTGTACGAACGCCTCATCGAAGCGGGCTGGCGTGACGAGGACGGCACGAGGCGCGACGCCGCCGTCGTGCTGGCCGCCGCCGGGTCACGCGACCCCGACTCCGACGTCGACGCGCGCCGCACCGCCGCCCTGCTCAGCGACCGCCTCGGCGGAGTCCCCGTCGTACCCGCGTACGCCTCGGCGGCCACACCCGACGTGCCGGCCGCCCTGCGCGCACTCGCCGCCCGTGGCCGCCACCGGGTGGCCCTCGCCTCCTACTTCACGGCCCCCGGCCGTTTCGCGACCCTCGCCGCGGCCGCCGCGCCGGGCGTCACCGCCGGACCGCTCGGAGCGCACCCGGCGATGGCACGCCTCCTGCTGCACCGCTACGACGAGGCCCTGGCCGGCACGGCACCCGCCCTCGGCGCCCCGGCGTACCCGCAGCTCCTGGCCCCCGCCTGACCCGTACTGTCGGCCCGCCGGTCTAATCTCGGGTACATGGACGGTACGCACGACCCCAGGGACACGCCGTACGGCGCGGCCGACGCCGAGCGCTGGGACACCGAGCCCGACAAACGGCCGGGCCGCACCGCGTTCCAGCGTGACCGTGCCCGCGTGCTCCACTCCGCCGCCCTGCGCAGGCTCGCGGGCAAGACCCAGGTCGTCACACCGGGCACCCGCGGCCGGGCCTGGGACGCCAGCCCCCGCACGCGCCTCACCCACTCCCTGGAGTGCGCCCAGGTCGGCCGGGAGCTCGGTGCCGCGCTGGGCTGCGACCCCGACCTGGTGGAGGCGGCCTGCCTCTCGCACGACATGGGACACCCGCCCTTCGGACACAACGGCGAACAGGCGCTCAACGACTTCGCGTCGGACTGCGGCGGCTTCGAGGGCAACGCCCAGTCGCTGCGGCTGCTGACCCGTCTCGAACCCAAGCGCTTCGTCCGTGACCCCCGCAGCGGTGAGCTCGTCAGCGTGGGGCTCAATCTGACCCGGGCCGCCCTGGACGCCGCCACGAAGTACCCCTGGCCCCGGGGCGCGCACCCCACCGACCCCGGCTCACCGAAGTTCGGTGTGTACGAGGACGACATGCCGGTCTTCGAGTGGGTCCGCAAGGGCGCGCCGCAGGACGGCAAGTGCTTCGAGGCCCAGGTCATGGACTGGTCCGACGACGTCGCCTACTCGGTGCACGACTTCGAGGACGGGCTGCACGCCGGACACATCGACCCCGGCTGTCTCTTTGCCGGTCCGGAGCGGGCGGAGATCTGGGCCGTGGCCATCGGCCGGTACGTCCCGGCGGACACCGACCCCCAGGAGCTCGCCGACGCCCTCGACCGGCTCACCGCCCAGGAGTGGTGGCCGCACGGCTACGACGGGACCGCGGTCGCCCAGGCCCGGCTGAAGGACGCGACGAGCCAGCTCATCGGCAGGTTCTGCCTGGCAGCCGAGTCCGCGACGCACACCGCCTACGGTCCCGGACGGCTCGGCAGATACGGCGCCGAGCTCATCGTCCCGCGCGAGGTGCGCAACGAGTGCGCCGTACTCAAGGCCGTCGCGGACCGTTACGTCATGCAGCGTGCCGAACAGGAGACCATCCGCGCCGGGCAGCGCATCGTCATCGCCGAACTCGCCGCCGCCCTCACCGCACGCGCGCCCGAAGGACTGGAGCCGCAGTTCCGCGCCCTTCACGAGGCGGCCCCCGACGACCGGGGGCGCAAGAGGGTCCTCGTCGACCAGATCGCCGCATTGACCGACGCCTCGGCGCGGTCCCTTCACGGAACACTCACCGGTGTTGGGCAGACTGGACCTTGAGGGTCACACGCCTGCGGCTGTGACCTGAACGGGATACACCCTCTTTCGCCGTCACCCTGCGTGCGGGACGCTCGCAGGGTGACGGCGCCGCGCAGCTAAGTACCGAGGAGGCACCAAGTGGTCGACGCACATCGGACGTTCGTCATCATCGGCGGAGGACTCGCCGGAGCGAAGGCGGCCGAGACACTGCGGGCGGAGGGCTTCAGCGGCCGGGTGATCCTCATCGGCGACGAGCGCGACCATCCGTACGAGCGGCCTCCCCTGTCCAAGGGCTATCTGCTGGGCAAGGACGAACGGGACTCGGTCTTCGTCCACGAGACCGCCTGGTACGCGGGCGCCGACATCGAGCTGCACCTCGGCCAGGTGGTCACCTCCATCGACCGGGCCGGCCGGTCCGTGCAGCTCGGTGACAACACGGTCGTCCACTACGACAAGCTGCTCCTCGCCACGGGCGCCGAGCCCCGCCGCCTCGACATCCCGGGCACCGAACTGGTCGGCGTCCACCATCTGCGCCGTCTCGCCCACTCCGAGCGGCTTCGGGGCGTCCTGGCCGCCCTCGGCCGCGACAACGGACACCTGGTGATCGCCGGCGCCGGCTGGATCGGCCTGGAGATCGCCGCCGCCGCACGCGAGTACGGTGCCGAGGTCACCGTCGTCGCCCCCTCGGCGACCCCGCTCCACCACGTCGTCGGCCCCGAGGTCGGCCAGATCTTCACCGAGCTGCACGCCGACCACGGCGTCCGCTTCCACTTCGGTGCCCGCCTCACCGAGATCACCGGACAGGACGGCCTGGTCCTCGCCGCCCGTACCGACGACGGCGAGGAGCACCCCGCCCACGACGTGCTCGCCGCGATCGGCGCGGCCCCGCGCACCTCGCTCGCGGAGGCCGCAGGGCTCGACATGGCGGACCGGACCCAGGGCGGCGGTGTGGCCGTCGACGCCTCCCTGCGCACCTCCGACCCGCACATCTACGCCGCCGGGGACATCGCTTCCGTCGACCATCCGCTCTTCGGCGGCCGGCTGCGCGTGGAGCACTGGGCGAACGCCCTGAACAGCGGACCCGCCGCGGCGAAGGCCATGCTCGGCCAGGACGTGACGTACGACCGCGTGCCGTACTTCTTCTCCGACCAGTACGACCTCGGCCTGGAGTACTCCGGCTGGGCGCCGCCCGGTTCGTACGACCAGGTCGTCATCAGGGGCGATGCCGGCAAGCGCGAGTTCATCGCCTTCTGGCTGAAGGACGGCCGGGTCCTCGCCGGGATGAACGTCAATGTGTGGGACGTCACCGAAGACATCCAGGCGCTGATCAGGGCCGCCCGGCCGGTCGACGCGGACGCCCTGGGAGACCCCTCGGTGCCGCTGGGATCCCTGCTCTGACCGGTGGGGCCGGGCGTCCGGGACCGTCCGGTGCCCGGGGCGGCGCCCCCGCGTCCGGCCGGTCCCGGACGCCCGGCCCCACCCGTAGACTTCACGCGTGGCAGGCAGGATCAATGACGACGACGTGAAGGCGGTCCGGGACGCGGTCCCGATCGACGCCGTCGTGTCCGAGTACCTTCAGCTGCGCAACGCGGGCGGCGGAAACCTCAAGGGTCTGTGCCCCTTCCACGACGAGAAGTCCCCCTCCTTCCAGGTGAGCCCGGGCAAGGGCCTGTTCCACTGCTTCGGCTGCCAGGAGGGCGGCGACACGATCGCCTTCGTGATGAAGATCGATCACCTCACCTTCTCCGAGACGGTCGAGCGCCTGGCCGCCAAGGCGGGCATCACCCTGCGCTACGAGGAGGGGGGCTACAACCCCTCCCACCAGCGCGGCGAGCGCATCCGGCTGGTCGAGGCACACAAGATCGCAGCCGACTTCTACCGCGAGCAGCTGAACGGCCCGGAAGCGGAGATCGGCCGGAAGTTCCTCGCCGAGCGCGGCTTCGACCAGGACGCGGCGGCCCACTTCGGCGTCGGCTACAGCCCCGCCGGCTGGGACCACCTCACCCGTTTCCTGCGCGGCAAGGGCTTCAGCGACAAGGAGCTCATCAGCTCCGGAATCTCCCAGGACGGCCGCCGGGGCCCCATCGACCGCTTCCGCGGCAGGCTGATGTGGCCGATCAGCGACACCTCGGGCGAGATCGTCGGCTTCGGCGCCCGCAAGCTCCGCGACGACGACAACGGCCCGAAGTACCTCAACACCCCCGAGACCTCGATCTACAAGAAGTCCCAGGTGCTGTACGGCATCGACCTGGCCAAGAAGGACATCGCCAAGGCGAGCCGGGCCGTCGTGGTCGAGGGCTACACCGACGTGATGGCCTGCCACCTCGCGGGTGTCACCACCGCCATCGCCACGTGCGGGACGGCGTTCGGAGGTGACCACATCAAGATCCTCCGACGCCTCCTGATGGACAACGGCAGCGCCCGGGTGATCTTCACCTTCGACGGTGACGCGGCCGGTCAGAAGGCCGCTCTGCGCGCCTTCGAGGACGACCAGAAGTTCGCCGCCGAGACCTACATCGCGATCGCCCCGGACAACATGGACCCGTGCGACCTGCGCCTCGCGAAGGGCGACGAGGCCGTCCGCGACCTGGTCGAGCCCCGTACCCCGCTCTTCGAGTTCGCGCTCCGTCAGATCGTCGGCCGCTACGACCTGGAGACCCCGGCAGGCCGCGCCGCCGCCCTCGACGAGGCCGCACCCGTCGTCGCCAAGATCAAGACGAGCAGCGTGCAGCGAGAGGTGGCCGTCCAGCTCGCCGGCTTCGTCGGCATCCTCGACCAGGAATTCGTCGTCCACCGGGTCAACCAGCTCGCCCAGTGGGCCCGCGGGCGCGGGGACGGCGGGCGCGGAGACAAGCGAGGATCCGCGCCGGCCGCCTCCCGTGCCGGCGCGCAGCACCAGCAGGTCCGGGCCCCCGCCGCCCCGTCCGGCCCCGCGCTCAACCTCCGGAGCCCGGCCCACCGCACGGAGCGGGAGCTGCTCAAACTCGCTCTGCAGAAGCCCGCCCTGGTGTCCCCGGCCTTCGACGCGTACGGCGTCGACGAGTTCACCGCACCGCCGTACGCGGCGGTGCGCCAGTGCATCGCGGAGGCGGGTGGCGCGGAGCTGGGCGTCGCCGAGACCCGCGAGTACCTGGTCCAGGTGCTCGACGCGACCCCCGACGACACGGTGCGCAAGCTCGTCACCGAGCTCGCGGTCGAGGTCTTCCACGGCAAGTCCATCGACGAGGGGTACGCGGGCGAGCACCTGGTCAAGGTCCGCCTGCGCGCCGTCGACCGCAGGATCGACGACGTCCAGGGCAGCCTCGCCCGCCTCGGCAGCAATGTCGCCCCGGACCACCTGGCCGCCGCGCAGAACGAGGTCTGGGTCCTCCAGCAGTACGCCCAGTCGCTGCGGAGCCACGGCGCCGCCGCCCTCTGACCCCGGAACGGAGCGGCGGAGCACCCCGTCACCCTCCGGACGCCGCCGGAAGCAAAAAGTCACCGCACGCCCCTCGTGGCGGCGATGTGTCGTACGCCACACTGGGCTGCGGTGCCTGAGTCATCGGAGCGCGGCCGGTCCGCCCGGCGCGGACCCCCACCCCCGCGATCCGGCAGCGATCACCTGGAGGTCGCCCCCGTGCAGACCCGGACCGTGCCCACCCCGACCGAGCATGTCCCGGCGATTCCCGCGCAGAACCGGGTCACCCGTCACCCGGAGACGGCGGGCACGCCCGAACCGGTGCTGGAGGAACCGGTGGAGCCGCCCCGCTCCCCTGAGCCCCGGAGCCGTCCGGAAGCGGGCGGTCCGACGTCCGACCTCTTCCGCCAGTACTTACGGGAGATCGGGCGGATACCGCTGCTCAGCGCCGCCGAGGAGGTGGACCTCGCCCGCCGCGTCGAGGCGGGGCTCTTCGCCGAGGAGCGGCTCGCCGGCACCCCCGACCCCGACTCCCGGCTCGCCGTGGACCTGGACCGGCTCGTGGTCATGGGGCGGATGGCGAAACGCCGGCTCATCGAGGCCAACCTCCGCCTCGTCGTCTCCGTGGCCAAGCGCTACGTGGGCCGCGGCCTGACCATGCTCGACCTGGTCCAGGAAGGGAACCTCGGACTGATCAGGGCGGTCGAGAAATTCGACTACGCACGGGGCTACAAGTTCTCCACGTACGCGACCTGGTGGATCCGCCAGGCGATGTCCCGGGCACTGGCCGACCAGGCCAGGACCATAAGAGTCCCGGTCCACGTCGTCGAGCTGATCAACCGGGTCGTACGCGTCCAGCGCCGCCTGCTCCAGGAGCGGGGCTACGAGCCCACCCCCGAAGAGGTCGCGGCCCAGCTCGACCTGACGCCCGAGCGCGTCGGCGAGGTCCTGCGTCTCGCCCAGGAACCCGTGTCCCTGCACGCCCCCGTAGGCGAGGAGGACGACGTCGCCTTCGGTGACCTCATCGAGGACGGCGACGCCGCCTCGCCCGTGGAGTCCGCGGCCTTCCTCCTGCTGCGCGAACACCTGGAAGCGGTGCTCTCCACGCTCGGGGAGCGCGAGAGGAAGGTCGTACAGCTCCGCTACGGACTGGACGACGGGCGGCCCCGCACGCTCGAGGAGATCGGCAGGATCTTCGGCGTGACACGCGAACGCATCCGCCAGATCGAGTCCAAGACGCTCGACAAGCTGCGGGACCACGCCTTCGCGGACCAGCTCCGCGGCTACCTCGACTGAGCGGAACGCCGGAGGGCGGGGGCAGCTACCGCGAGCCGTCCCCGCCCTCCGTGCGTCCCCGGAGCCGTCCGCCGCCGTCAGTCGACCTCGGCCGGGGCCTGGGCGAACTGCGCGGCGTACAGGCGGGCGTAGGCGCCCTCCGCCGCCAGCAGCTCGTCGTGCGTGCCCTGTTCGACGATCGCACCGTCCTCCATCACCAGGATCACGTCCGCGTCCCTGATGGTGGAGAGCCGGTGCGCGATCACGAAGCTCGTACGGCCGTGGGCCAGCCGCGCCATGGCCTTCTGGATCAGCACCTCGGTACGGGTGTCCACCGAGCTGGTGGCCTCGTCGAGCACCAGGATCACCGGGTCGGACAGGAACGCCCGCGCGATGGTGATCAGCTGCTTCTCGCCCGCGCTCACCCCGGACCCCTCGTCGTCGATCACCGTGTCGTAACCGCCGGGCAGGGTACGGACGAAACGGTCGGCGTGGGCCGCCCGCGCCGCCTCCTCGATCTCCTCCCGGGTCACCTCGCCCGCGGCACCGTAGGCGATGTTCTCCGCGATCGTGCCGCCGAAAAGCCAGGTGTCCTGGAGCACCATGCCTATGCCCGAACGGAGTTCGTCGCGCGTCATCCTCGCCGCGTCGACCCCGTCGAGGGTGATCCGGCCGCCCGTCACCTCGTAGAACCGCATCAGCAGATTGACCAGTGTCGTCTTGCCGGCGCCCGTCGGTCCGACGATCGCGACCGTGTGTCCTGGTTCCACGTTCAGCGAGAGGTCCTCGATGAGCGGCTTCTCCGGGTCGTACCGGAAGGAGACGTTCTCCAGCGAGACGCTGCCCCGCAGCTCCTTCGGCCGTTCTCCCGGATCGGGGTCGGGCGTCTGCTCCTCGGCGTCCAGCAGGCCGAAGACCCGCTCGGCCGAGGCGATGCCCGACTGCACGAGGTTCGCCATCGAGGCGACCTGCGTCAGCGGCATCGAGAACTGCCGCGAGTACTGGATGAACGCCTGCACGTCACCGATCGACAGCGAACCCGACGCCACGCGCAGCCCGCCGACGACGGCGACCAGCACATAGTTCAGATTCGAGACGAACATCATCAGCGGCTGCATGATCCCGCTGTTGAACTGCGCCCTGAAGCCCGCCTCGTACAGCGCGTCGTTCTGCTCGGCGAAGTCCCTCGCGGCCTCGTCCTGCCGCCCGAAGACCTTCACCAGGGTGTGGCCTGTGTACATCTCCTCGATGTGGGCGTTGAGCCTGCCCGTCACCTTCCACTGCGCCACGAAATGCGGCTGCGACCGCTTGCCGACCCGCGTCGCCACGAACACCGACAGCGGGATCGTCACCAGCGCCACCAGGGCCAGCAGGGGTGAGATCCAGAACATCATGAACACGACGCCGACGATGGTCAGAAGCGAGTTGATGAGCTGGCCCATCGTCTGCTGCATCGTCTGCGAGATGTTGTCGATGTCGTTCGTCGCCCGGCTCAGCACCTCGCCCCGCTGCTGCCGGTCGAAATAGGACAGCGGCAGCCGCGACAGCTTGGTCTGCAGGTCCTCGCGCAGCTGGAAGACGACCCGGTTGATCACCCGGATCGACAGCCGCGTCGACACCAGCATGAGCAGCCCCGCGCCGACGTACACCACCAGCGCCGCCAGCAGGACCTGGCCCACCGCACCGAAGTCGATGCCCTCGCCGGGCGTGAAGTCCACCCCGGACAGCATGTCTGCGAGCCCGCCGCTGTCCTGCTCGCGCAGGTCGTCGACGGCCTGCTGCTTCGTCATGCCGTCCGGCATCTGCCGCCCGACGACGCCCGCGAAGATCAGGTCCGTGGCCCCGCCGAGGATCTTGGGCCCCGCCACGGAGAGCGCCACGCTCAGCGTGCAGGCGCCCAGCATCAGATACAGCGAGGACTTCTCCCTGCTGAACCGTCTCAGCAGCCGCTTCCCCGAACCCTTGAAGTCCAGGGACCGCTCGGTGGGCCCCTGGGCCATCATCCGTCCGCCCGGTCCTGCCATCAGGCGGCCTCCGCTTCCGTCAGCTGCGAGAGCACGATCTCCCGGTAGGTTTCGTTGCCGTCCATCAACTCGTGGTGGCTGCCCGTCCCGACGACCCGGCCCTCGTCCAGCACCAGGATCCGGTCGGCGTCACGGATCGTGGACACCCGCTGGGCCACGATCACCACCGTCGCCCCCGCGGTCTCACGGGACAGCGCACCGCGCAGCGCGGCGTCCGTCGCGTAGTCGAGGGCGGAGAACGAGTCGTCGAAGAGATAGATCTCCGGCTGCCGCACCAGCGTCCGGGCGATCGCGAGCCGCTGCCGCTGACCACCCGAGACATTCGTTCCGCCCTGCGCGATCGGCGCGTCCAGGCCGTGCTCCAGCCGTTTTACGAAGTCCTTCGCCTGCGCCACCTCCAGCGCGTGCCACAGGTCTTCGTCGGTCGCGTCCGGATTGCCGTAGCGCAGATTCGTCGCGACCGTCCCGGAGAACAGGTACGGCTTCTGCGGGACCAGCCCCACGGTCCTCGCCAGCAGGACCGGATCCAGCGTGGACACGTCGGCGCCGTCGACGAGGACCTCGCCGTCCGTCGCGTCGAACAGCCGCGGTACGAGCCCGAGCAGCGTCGACTTCCCGCTGCCCGTCGACCCGATGATCGCGGTCGTCTCGCCGGGCCGCGCCACGAGATCGACCGAGCGCAGTACCGGCTCCTCGGCGCCCGGGTACCGGAACTCCACGCCCCGTAGCTCCAGATGACCGTGCTTGAGCAGCTTGGTGACCGGGGAGCCCGGCGGTACCACACTCGACTCGGTCTCCAGGACCTCCTGGATGCGCTCGGCGCAGACCTCGGCGCGCGGCACCATGATGAACATGAAGGTGGCCATCATCACCGACATGACGATCTGCATCAGATACGCGAGGAACGCGGTCAGTGCCCCGATCTGCATGCCGCCGCTGTCGATCCGGTGTGCCCCGAACCAGACCACGGCGATCGACGACAGGTTCACTACCGTCATCACCGTCGGGAACATGAGGGCCATCAGCCGCCCCGTGGACACCGCGACGCCCGTCAGCTCCGTGTTGGCGCCGCGGAAGCGTTCCTCCTCGTAGCCGTCACGGATGAAGGCGCGGATGACGCGATTGCCGGTGATCTGCTCGCGCAGCACACGGTTCACCGTGTCCAGCCGCACCTGCATCATGCGGAACAGCGGCCTCATCCTCCGCACGATCAGGCTCACCGAGATGCCGAGGACGGGCAGCACGGCCAGCAGCACCGCCGACAGAGGGACGTCCTGGCCGAGCGCCATGACGACGCCGCCGACGCACATGATGGGTGCCGAGACCATCAGCGTGAACGCCATCAGGACGAGCATCTGGACCTGCTGCACGTCGTTGGTCGTACGGGTGATCAGCGAAGGTGCCCCGAACCGGCCCACCTCGCGTGCCGAGAACGACTGCACCCGCCCGAAGATCGACGCCCGCACGTCCCGGCCGAGCGCAGAGGCCGTTCCGGCGCCGTGGTACACCGCCCCGATGTTGCAGACGACCTGAATGACGCTGACCGCGATCATCACGGCGCCGTACCGCAGGATGTATGCCGTGTCACCCCGCACGACACCGTTGTCGATGATGTCCGCGTTGAGGCTGGGCAGGTACAGGCTTGCGCAGGTCTGCAGGAGCTGGAGCAGCACCAGCAGCATGATGGGACGTCTGTACGGACCGAGGAAGGTCCGCAGAAGTTTTATGAGCACACGAGTCTCTCGGTGTCGGCGAAAGGCAGAGGCCGATCCATACTCCGGTACTCCGGACCGCTGCTGCCATCGCTTTTCCTCAAGCCGCGGTCAAATTCCGGGATCGCGCACCTCAGGCGGTACCGCCGAACGCCCCGGGGTGGACCTGGTCCCGGGTCGCCCCGTACTGCTGGCGCACTGCGCGGCCGACCGCGAGCTCGTCACCCGGCTCCAGCACCTGCGCCTCGGCGTCCTGCCACGCCGGGGGAGTGCGGGGGTCGAGTTTCCCCTGCGACGCCCCGAGGGCCCACGCCGCCTGCCGGGCCGCCCCCAGCGCCGCGTACTCGGCGGGCTGCGGCACGACGACCTGGGTGCCGAATACGAGGGGCGCCAGCGCCTGCACGGCGGGCAGCTCGGCGGCCGCGCCCAGCAGGAACACCCGCCGCACCTCGACGCCCCGGTCCCGCAGCACGTCCAGTGCGTCGGCCAGCGAGCAGAGCATCCCCTCGAAGGCGGCCCGCGCCAGGTGCTCCGGCTTCATCGACTCGCGCCGCAGCCCGCTCAGGGTTCCCGCGGTGTGCGGCAGATGCGGGGTGCGCTCACCCTCCAGATACGGCAGCAGGACGAGTCCCGACGCACCCGGCGTCGACTTCAGCGCCAGCGCGGACAGTTCGTCCAGTCCGTCCACCCCCAGCATCTCCGCCGTACCGCGCAGCGCGCGCACCGCGTTCGACGTGTGGACGACCGGCAGATGCATACCGGTCGCGTCGGCGAAGGAGGTGATCATCCCCGTCGGGTCGGCCAGTGCCTCGTGGTGCACGGCCATCACCGAGCCGGAGGCACCCAGCGACACGACGGCGTCCCCGACGGCGACACCGAGCCCGAAGGCAGCGGCCATCGTCTCGCCGGTGCCCGCCGAGATCAGCAGCCCTTCGGGTGTCATACCGGCCGCGTCGGCCGGGCCGAGGACCTCGGGCAGCGCGGCATGGTGGCCGAGCGCGAGCTCCACGAGATCGGGGCGGTAGGAACCGGAGCCCGCCGACCAGTAACCGGTGCCGGACGCGGCACCGCGGTCCGTCGTCCGGCGGGTGGGCCGGCCGAGGAGCTGCCACACCAGCCAGTCGTGCGGCTGGAGGACCGCGGCGACCCGCTGCGCGTTCTCCGGCTCGCTCCGCGCCATCCACCGCAGCTTCGTCACGGGCTGTGCGGCCTGCGGCACGGCGCCGACCGCCTCGGCCCAGGGCTGCCGCCCTCCGAGCCCGTCGATCAGGTCGGCCGCGGCGGCCTGCGCCCTCCGGTCGTTGCCGAGCAGCGCAGGCCGTACGAGATTGCCCTGGTGGTCCAGCGGCACCAGACCGTGCTGCTGCGCGGACACACCGATGGCCTGCACCCCTTCGAGCAGCCCTCCGGAGGCCGCCTCACCGAGTGAGAGCAGCCACGCCTGCGGATCCACCTCGGAGGCCTTGGCCTCGATGGGGTGCGCGGCGTATCCCTGCCGCAGTACCTCACCGGTGTCCGTGTCGCAGACGACGATGTGCGTGAAGGCGGATGAACTGTCCAAGCCGGCGACTATGCCCATGCACAAGATTCTGCCGCACCCGCGGACCGTTCCCGCACCGGGCGGTGCGCCCGGTGCGGGAACGGGCCTCAGGTGTTGGTCGTGCCCCAGTCGTCGCTTCCGTTGTGGCCGCTGCGCTCACGCAGCGAGCGCACCCGGTCCGAGACGGACACGGGGACCTTGTCCCCGACCTTCTCGCTCACCGAGTGGTAGGCCTTGCCGGCGAAGTCCCGGCCGCCGTGCGCGGCGGACTCCGCCGCGTTCCGCACCGCGGGATTCTCGGCCAGTTGCTGCGCGGCCTTCTTCAGCTGCTCGTAACGCTCGCGCCCGGCTCGCGTGCCGAGCACGTAACCGAGGGCCACTCCGGCGATGAACGTGAGCCGGTACCGCATGGCTGCCACCCTTCCTTCACTCCGTGCGACGTGTGCTGCCCGCCTACCCGCACACACCCGAGATCACCCCGGGGGATACCGATTGGCGGAGCACCCCCCTGGTTGCGCTAATGTATGTGTCGCAGCGAACGCGCGCCGCTCGGCTTCAGCCAGGCAGGTACGATTCGAGGCACCGCAGCAATCCCCTGTAGCTCAATTGGCAGAGCAGCCGGCTGTTAACCGGCAGGTTACTGGTTCGAGTCCAGTCGGGGGAGCGCAATCCCCTGTAGCTCAATTGGCAGAGCATTCGGCTGTTAACCGGAGGGTTACTGGTTCGAGTCCAGTCGGGGGAGCGATGCGGAAGAGGGCCCTTCGGGGTCCTTTTTCGTGTGCCCGCGCGGGGCGGTCCGTGACTCTTTCGGGGGGATTCCGCACCGCCTGGAACCGGGCAGCGCGCAGCGAGGTCTTCAAGGTCATGCGAAGCCGATCATCCGCAGCAGGAGATCGTATGACCGGCTATGCTGCGGCAGACGGCGCGTACACCTGTACGCGCCACGCCGAAACGGGGCGGTAGCTCAGCCGGTTAGAGCAGCGGACTCATAATCCGTCGGCCGTGGGTTCGAGTCCCACCCGCCCCACCACAGCAGAAACGTCATGACCTGCGGAAACGCCCGTTTGGGGGGGCGTTGGGCGAGCGGAGTACCGCACGGGTACCGCACCGAGGCCTCGTACGCTTGTCTCCATGGCCTACATCAAGACGAAAAAACTGAGCTCCGGAGGGGCCTCCCACACCGTCTACTGGCGGGCCGGCGGCGGTCGCACCGACCCGTGGTGCAACGAGACCTTTGAGGATCTCGACCCGGCGGAACGGTTCCGGGACTTGGTGAACGGTCACGGACAGCAATGGCCCCCGGGGTGGATCAAAGGCAGGGGCTTCGTCAAGCCTGACGAGCCCGCGGTGCCTGACGCTGAGATGTTCGCGATGTACGCACACGTCTACGTGGGGCTACTCACCGACATATCGGATCACACGCGCACGAACTACACCAGATTCATCGATAACCATCTGATTCCCTGGTTCGGAGACCTGTCGGTTTCCGACCGAGGCCCGCGGTTCACACGCGCCCACATCAGTCAGTGGATTCTCGACCTCCAGGGCGGCAAGCCTGGGCCGCTGCATCCTGCGGGAACCAAGCGTCGGCCGTACGCCGCCAAGACGATCGCGAACCTGCACGGCCTGCTGTTCAGCATTCTCCAGTCGGCCGTGACCGCCGATCCGGCGCTGCGTGACTCGAACCCCTGCGCGCACACCCGGCTCCCCAAGGGGAACGACACCGAGGACGACGAGGTGTTCCTCGAACCCGATGAGTACGCCGTTCTCCGGCAGCACGTCCGGGCGGATGCCGTGGACATCGTTGATGTTTTGGTGAGTACAGGGCTCCGGTGGGGCGAGATAACGGCGCTTCAGCCCCGGGACTTCACCCTGGTGGGCAAAAGGCCCACGCTCCGCGTGCAGCGGGCCTGGAAGCGGCGCGGCGAGGGTGGGACGTTCCTCGGCGCCCCCAAGACGAAGAAGTCGCGGCGCACCCTCGTGCTGACGCCGGAGCAGGTAAAACTGTTCCAGCGGCGCTGTCTGGGCAAGAAGCCGACCGACCTGATCTTCACCGCCCCTGAAGGGGGAGCCTGGCACTCAGGCGTGTTCCACGCGCACCGCTGGAAGCCCGCCCTCGACGCGGCCAACGCCGCCGGGCTCACCAAGAGGCCGCGGATCCACGACCTCCGTCACACGCACGCTTCGTGGCTCATCGCCGGCAAGGTTCCACTACCCGTGATCCAGGCCCGCCTCGGCCACGAGTCGATCACGACAACCGTGGACAGGTATGGACACCTGCTGGAGGCCTCGGACGATGAGGTTGTGGCCGCCGTCAAGTGGGCTATGGCCGCGGCGGTGTCCCAAGACCTCGCCGATGCAGCTTGAGAGCTCAGCCGGAAAGGGCTGGATGACACTTTTGTCGTTCAAAGGTTCTCGATGCTGCCCGACTTACCCGCGCGTGGGCTGGCCGATGCCCGACAATGGCCCCGGTAGACGGACGCTGAGCGAGGGGGGCAGGGTATGGCGAAGAAGGCACCCGGGCAGGGCGGTGGAAGGCGAGCCATTCCAGCCCCTGTTCGTTTGGAGGTGTGGGTGCGTAGTGGCGGCCGGTGCTCGATCTGCAACAGGTATCTGCTTGACGGCGGAATGACAGACCGCACCGTGCGGCAGGGGGAGTTGGCGCACATCGTGGGTCAGCAACCGACTGCAGGCTCCCCGCGAGGTGAACATGACCTGGGGGAGCGTGACTCTGCCGACAACTTGATGTTGGTCTGCGCCGACGAGCACGACGAGATCGATGCTTCCGGCACCCTGGACGTGTTCACCGTGGAACGACTGCGCGCGCTCAAGCGCGCCCACGAGGACCGCATCAAGCATGTGACCGGGCTGGCTGACGACCGGGCGACCACGGTGCTGCGGATGGTGGGCCGGGTGCGCGGCCAGGAAGTCGAGCTGACCCGGCAGACCGCCGCTACTGCGGTGATCACCTCCGGGGACCGGTTCCCGCTGTTCCTCGAGTCCTATGAGCGGCACGGCGTGGAGATTGACCTGCGCCACGTGGCCGGCGAGATGACGATTGACCTGCGTGACATCCCCGACGAGGAGACTGGAGGCGCGGCCTACTACAGGGCGGCCACCGCCGTCATCGACGAGGTCATCGACAATCAGCTCAACCGGGGCATCGCCCGCGACAAGGTTGCGCATCTGAGCGTCTTCGGCTTCGCCCGGCTGCCGCTGTTGGTCTACCTCGGGTCCCGTCTAGACGACACTGTGCCTACCGACGTCTACCAGCGCCACCGCGAGGACGAGTCCTGGTCGTGGTCGCAAACAGCGCCGGTGGTCGACTTCGCGGTCCACCTCGATGTGGACCAGCCGCCCGCGCCTGAGGCGGTGCTCGTGCTGAACCTCTCCGGCACCATCCAGCCCGAGGAGGTCCCGCAGCAGCTCGCCGGGCTGCGCCGGTACCGCGTCAGCCCCGTCGGGGCCGCATCCGCGCCGGACGTGCTGCGCAACCGCGCGTCCCTGACCCGGTTCCAGGAGGTGCTGCGGTCACTGTTCGCGGACCTGGAGGCGAGCGCGAAGCAGGTGCGATGCCTGCACGTGCTGTTCGCGGTGCCGCTCTCGGCCGGGGTGAGCCTGGGACGGGTACGCGACCGACAGGTGCACCCGGCGCTGGTGCTTTACGATCGCACGCCGAGCGGATACCGACGTGCCTTGGAGATCCCCTGACGCACCGGCACCCGTGGGCGCACCGTTAACCAGGTGCTGCGTTCGCCCTGTTGCCGACGCGACCAGGCCCAGTGCGCCCGGGGTGGGTCAGGGCGCGGCTGGTGGCGGGTCGTGGGGCAGGAAATGGTGATGGGGCGATCCGGCGGCGTGAGGGAGCGCGACCAGGTGCGTGCCCGAGTTGGGAGTGGTCAGGTGCATTCCCAGGAAGGACGTCAATGTTCCGGCGACGGCGGCAAGGTCGGCCGATGATCCATGGAAGGTGGGCACTGAGCAGCCGCGGGTCGGTACGAGTTCGTCGCCGTCAGGGGTGTCCTGCCACAGCCGGTGGTACAGCTCCAGGGCGGGGTCGGTCAGTACGATCTTCCCAGCGGCAGTGTCGATGCTGCTGGGCCCCTGCGCGGTGGTAGGCGCGGAGACGCTCAGGAGGCCCAGGGTGCCGGTGCGGGTGTCGGTGGCTACCTGAGCCAGGATCGGGCGGGGCTCCTCGATAGCTGCGAGGTGCTCCAGAATGTGCCCCATAGCGATGCTGACGGTCGCGTCGATAATGACTTCGGCACCCGCCAGTGCAGCAGCGTCGGGCAGTGTGCCGTCGTGGACGTGGATCGCCACGGTGTCGTTGATTTCTCGCAGCCGCCGGGCCAGGGCCTCGGCCTTGGAGGATCCGACGTCGGCCTCGACGTAGTTTTGCCGGACCAGTAGTCCGCCGCTGACGGTTCCGGGATCGCACACGGTCACCTGCGAGGCGCCGGCGCGGACGACGAACTCGGCGATCCAGGAGCCGAGACCGCCGCAGCCCCAGACATGCACGGTTTTGCCGAGGAAGCCCCCGATCGGGCTCCTGTCGTCGCGACGTGTGGTCACGACGGGCCGTTCATCGGACACGGGGCACCATTCGATCAGTAGGTCCGAGCGGATGCGGGAGGCGTCGATGCTCAGCGCGGAACCCTGCTCGTGGGCCATGTGCCGCAGTGCGTCCGCGGCGGGCGCGGGAAGGCGTGCCCCCAACAGGTGGGGCGGGCCGCCCGCGGGGTGCGGGACCGCCAGGATCAGGTACTGCGGGGAGCCCTCGGGGTTGCGGGCCGCACTGGCCGCGAGCGTGGTCAAGATCGCCGGCGACTGGGCGGACGCCTGCGGCGGGCTTCTCCGCAGGCGGTCCAACGGAGGGTCGTCCACGTAGGACAGCAGCGCGGCGAAAGTAGTGCCACCGCCGAGCGGCAGCGCGCCTGCAACGGTGACCACCGGCACCCGTACCGCCCCGCCTTCCGGGGGCGGACTGTAGGCCAGGTCCAGGCGGTGCTCGGTGCGCGCGACTAGGTAGCCGGTTTGGATCCGCTGGTTGGGGCCGGGAACGCGTACGACCAAAGTCGGGGTGCCGGGCGTGTGGTGGAGCACGCCGCCGACCGCGTGGTACATCGCCTTCGAGGCGTCGAACTGGCCCGCTGCCGCGTCCGCCAGCCAGGACCACAACCGGTTCAGATACGCCCGTATGCCTCCGCGCACCGGATCCCACTCGCGGGCGGGGTCCAAGAAGATACACAACTGGCGCCCCTGCAGCACGTGTGGGTAGCCGGCGAACCTCCAATGCGCGACCTCGACGGTGGTCGCGGACAGCGGTGAGGCTGGCAGGGCCAGGACGAACCTCTCGTGCTCTTGCAGAACCAGACCGTCGTTCGCGGTGGCCAAGGCGCCGGTGTACAGCCGCAGTGTCACCAGGAGGGCACCGTTCTGACCGCAGGCCGGCAGCCCCACCAGACGCAGCACGTCCGGCTGCTCGGCCGCCGCCTCGCGTAGGTCGGCTAGGGCCTGCTTCTGCCAGTCCGTCGGTATGGGGCGGTTCTTCCTGCTGCTCACCCGGCGCGACCTGGCCGCGCTACGGCGGTGACTGCGGTGGTGGCCACGGGGAACTTGGCGCTGCTGGTTGCCGCGACCGGGGCTTTGAACCCGGGGCCGAAAATGCCTTGCCACAGCCGTACGCTCGTGACCTTATCCTCGGCGTAGTAGGCGTCGTAGATCTCGGCGGCGTGCTTGTGAATGCGGTCGCGGAAGTAGGAGTACGTGTTCTGCTCCCAACGGTGGTCGAAGGTCACCCCAGACCCGGAAGGGTCGGCGACCGAGGGCTTGCTTTCGTTTGCCTGCAGATAGGTGTCCAGGTCGCCGACGATGTGCAGCAGCGCGGTGGGTACGTCCCGGTAATAGCCCGGATCGGCGAACTTCTTGTAAGCGTGAACTTGGTTACCAAGCAACGTCGTCAGGATCACCGACCGAGTCCCAGTGAACGATCCCTTGTGATCCCGCAGGAACTTCATCAACCGGATGACCTTGCGCAAATTCCCTTGGGCGGTCTGGTCCTGAGTGCGCATCCAAGTGGTGAAGCCCTGTGAGTCGGTGTACTCCCAGGTGTTCTGATCTCGGTTGACGATTACCTCTCGGCCATCTGCCAGCACTATGTAGGGAACGAGGTCCACATGCATTGAGTTGCTATAGACCAGCCGCACGCATCGGCACTTGCGCGAGTGCGGCATGTTCTTGTAAGCGCTGTGCCGGTGCAGGGCGCCATACACCTCTTCGATGTAGGTCTTGGGGCTCTGTGCCCAGTCCGGGTTCTCGGTCATCAGCAGCATCACGTCCGCATCGAACTCTGCTTCACCGACAGGGGCGATGATCGTCCGATGCGCCCATGAACCCTGAGGGATCTTGTCCAGTACCAGCGAGCCAATCTTCTCGTCCGCTTTAAGCGCCCGATAGATCGTGTCCACTCGAGTATCGAGAAGGTCGAGCTTAACTTGCCCCAGGTTCACCGTGGTGCGCAGGAATTCGTTGAAGTGGTCGGCGAGCTGCATGGTTGACCTCGGGATTCGACTCGGCCGACCGCCCTCCGGACCACACCCTGGAAGGGGATTGTCGGCATGACACCCTTGCAGGGCTAAGCGTAGGCGGTGCCACTGACACTGGGGCGTCGCTGGCTCTGTACGCCATCTCGCTGGGGCCACAACCGGGGGTCAGGTGTCCCCGGACTGGAGCGCGTGCGGCAGTCGGGCAGGATGCCATCCATCTCCTTGAGTAGTTCGATGCAGGGCCCCAGCGAACTGGGTGCCACCTCACCAGAGGCTGAGTGGCCGCCCGGCTGCAATGGCAGTTCGGACGCGGTCCGCGATCTCTTGGTCCGACTCATGCTTTGTTCGACCGGCTCGGATGGTGGCGCCGATCGCGCGGGAGCGTCCGGCCGGGCCGCGAAGGTCTGCGAGGGGGCTACCCGGGTCTCTGCGGCGGGCCAGCCATTCGGCACGGTTCTCCGCCGCCGTCCCCAGTCGCAGGTGCGTCGGCTGCTGGCAGGAGTGGTTGTCGCAGGTGTGGCAGACGGTCGGGCTGTCGGTGCCCCAACCGAGCCGAGGGATGGCACCGTGCGCGAGCTGGTACCCGTAGAGGTGGCCCGGCACCGTGCCGCGTCGCGTCCTGCCCGGCCGCGAGGCGGCCCTGAAGCTGGCGTGGCCGGTGCTGGAGATCCCGCCGAAGAAGAACCAGCAGTCCTCGGTTGACCCTGTTCGGTAGACCTTTGCCCAGTACCGGGCTTGAACGGACTTGTTGGCAAGCCAGACTGACCACTCAACAGCCGGTATAGGCACGGGCGTTGGCTTACCGATGAGGGCAAGTTGCTCATCAACGTGAATGGGCCCGGACTCGTTCACCGCCGCGAGCGGGAAGAGTCCGGGCCCGAGGTCGTTCTCAGGAGGCATCAGCCCGGCTACCGTCCGCTGTGACGACCGGGGCCGGGCTGCCCGAGGCCGAAGAAGCCGCTTCCGCCGCAGCGGCCCGAGGCTTCCGGGCCCGGGTGGGGCGGGGGCGCTCGGCACGGGCCCGCAGCGATTCGATGATCTCCTTCGCACGAGCGGCGGTAACAGGCTTCGCCTCGCGTTCCAGCTCCTCCGCCGGCACGCCCAGCAGTTCCGAGACCAACTCGGCATCGTTGCCGAACAGCCGCAGAACTACAGCAGTAGCTTCCCGGGCCGTGGCGTCGGCCTCCTCCTTCGCCTTGGCTGCGTTCACCGCGGCCTCACGCGCGCTCAGCGCGTTCGTAGCTGCCATCTCCCGCGTCTTCGCCTTCAGCGCTTCAGCAGCGCGAACCCGTCGCCGCAGGTCCGCCGCGCTCACCGGTCCTGCCGAAGTGGTGCTCACCCGTGCCTCCAGTCCTGTTCGAAATCAGTGCTCGTCGCGCGCACCGTAGGCACAGGTCCGCGGACATCTCGAACCACGGGTTGGTTGGGTGCCGGCCAGAGCGAAAGGCTGCCTCCGGCGGGTCCTCCTCGGAGGGGGTGGGGGCTGGTTGGTCGGGTGCCGCGCCGTCGTGGTGCGGGTGGTGAAGGCGGGGTTCCCTCCTCGGCCGGACACCCAGGGGGCGTATCAGGAACCCGGGCACGGCGTCCAGGCCGAGCCGCTGCGCGGTCGCTACGCGAGCCAGGACACCGCGCCCGGAACCCTGATACGGCGGAGCTGTCCGACCGAGGAGGGAACCCCGCCCAGGCCCGTTGTGGCCGGGCCCGGCCGAGCGGGTGCGGGTCGGCGGAACTGGAAAAGGGCAGGTCAGGGCCTATGTCCGGGTTGACCCAACCCCTAGAACATGGTTTAATTAGTGATGTCGGAAGGGGAGGGCAACCCCCGACCGGCACACGGCAGGCCGACCGGCCGCCGACAACCTCTCTCACCAGGAGAACGAACGTGAGCACGACGAAGGTCCCCGCGAAGCTCGAAACCATCCGCGCCCTCCTCGCCAAGGCGGAGGACCCCCGTACGCCGGAGTCGGAGGCGGAGCTTGCCCGGAAGCGTGCATTCGAGATGATGGCGAAGTACGGCGTCGAACAGGCGATGCTCAACGACGCCAACCCCGCCAGCGACGCCCCGGCGGACCGCAAGATCGTTCTGGACAACCCGTGGGCGATGGAGCGGGTCCGCCTCATCAACCGAATCGCGCTTGCCCTGGGGTGCGAGCTGATCCACCTTGGCCGTGACGGCAGCGGTCCGGCCCGACGGGTGCACATCTTCGGGTATGCGGGCGACCTTCAGCGCGTCGAACTGCTCTACACCTCTCTTCTGCTCCAGATGAACAGCGGACTGGCCGCTCAGTCGGTCCCGCCGGGCCAGGGGGCGCGTGCCTGGCGTCGGTCCTGGCTCCTCGGCTTCATCAACCGGGTGGGCGACCGCATTGAGGAGGCCGAGCGCGGCGCACGCGAAGAGGCCAGGGGTGAGACCACCGCCACCGGCCGCAGCGCGGCCCTCGTGCTTGCGGACCGCAAGGCCATCGTCTCGCGCAGCTACCAGCAGGCTTACCCGCGTGCACGGAAGGGCGGCACCACCACCATGACCGGCAACGGGTACGGAGCCGGTTGGGTCGCGGGAAGCCGCGCCGACATCGGCGGTAAGCGGATCGGCCGCACCACGGCCGGGTCCATAGCCGCGTAACCCCGCCAGGCCGGGGGCGGCCGTCCGCCGCCCCCGGCCACCGAGCCCGCGACCCACCCCAGGAGGCATAACCGTGCCGTCACGAAAGCCACCGGCCACCCCCGCCCGCATCCTCACGGCCGCCGCCGACCACATCGAACGCGTCGGGCTCTACCAGGGTGACCACCTCTGGCAACCCGGCCGGATGGGCGACACTGCCCCGTGCACCGTGCTGCACGCGTGGGAGCGCGGCGTACGCTCCGCCCGGCCCCGCTGGTCCGTACGCGGTGAGCCGTGGCACGTCTTCCAACGCGCCCTGTTCGACTCCCTTGTGGTGCTCAGCAACCACATCAACGGCCGCCCCGTGTCCGGCGTCCGGTGGCGAAAGCTGAAGCTAACGGAGGACGCCTACCGGCGCACCCTGCTGTGGTGCTGGGGGGACGAGCCCGAGCGAACAACCGCCGAGGCTGCCGCGATGATCCGCGCCGCCGCAGCCCTGCACGCAAGTAACGGCGATCACAGCATCCCTGGTTCCCTCACTCTTAAGAACATGGTTTAATTAATGGTGTCGGAAGGGGGGAGGGCAACCCTCCGGCCGACACCGTCACCGGGCCGAACGGCCCGAAGGACTCTCACCAGGAAGAAGGAGGACCGATGACAAACACCAAGACCCAGGCCGGCGTCCAGGCTGCCCCTGCCCCGTGGCCGACCCTCACGGTCGCCGAGCTTGCCGCACACCCCGGCAACGTCCGCGACATCGAGGCCCCGGCTGAAATGGTGGCCGACGTGAAGGACAACGGCGTCGTGGAGCCGCTGTACGTCGTTCGCACCCACGGCGACGTGCCGCAGATCATCGACGGGTTCCAGCGACTGGCCGCCGCCGTCGCCGCAGGGCTGGAGACCGTGCCGGTCACCCCCCGTCCCGTCATCCGGATCGACGCGCTCACCCCGCACCCGAAGAACGCCCGTGAAGACCTTGACCTGAACGCGCCGTTCGTGGAATCGCTCCGCGCAGAAGGGTGCCGCATTCCCGTCAAGATCCAGCGGCTCGACGGCGGAGTCCTCCAGGTCAACGACGGAAACCGCCGCTACCACGCAGCGACGGACGCGGGTCTCACCCACCTGCCGTACGAGTGGGAGAACGACGACCGTGACGCGGCCGGGCAGTTCCTCGACATGATCACGACCGCCCAGCACCGTAAGAGCCTCAGCCCGTCCGAGATGAACCAGGCCATGTTCAGCGCCGCCGAGGCGGGCGCGCAGGTCGGCCGCATCGCCAAGGCCGCAGGTGTTCGGCAGAAGGACGTCAAGACGCTGGTCAAGGTCAGGTCTGACGAGAAGTTGAGCGCCGCCGTCAGCGGCGCGGGCAGCTACGAGTGGACTTTCGAGCACCTGGCCGCGCTCTCGGAGTTCGCCGACGACGCCGAAGCACTCGCCGCGATCACCGAGGCCGCCGCCGAGGATGACGCCGACGAGGGAGACGTTGACTGGGCCATCGCCATCGAGCGGACCAAGCGCGACAAGCGGGTCAAGGCGGAGGCGCACCGCGCGGAGCTGGAGACGGCCGGGCAGAAGATCAGGGACGCCGAGGAGCTGTCCGAGCGGGCCACGCCCGTGTGGCGACTGCGGGGCATCAGCACCGAGGAGCACGCCGAGTGCAAGGGGCTTGTGTGGGTGTTCGATGAGCGGCGGGGGGACCGGTACGAGCCTTACTGCTCCGCTCCCGGTCTGTACGGGCACGCGGTGCCCGAGGGTGCCAGCGCCAGCGGCGGCACGATGACCACCGCCGACAAGGAGGCCGAGCGCGCCGCCCGCGCCGCCGTCAAGAAGGGGAACATCGACTGGGATGCGGCCGAGGCCCTGCGCCGGAAGTGGATCACGGACCTGATCAAGCGGCGGAACCTCCCGAAGAACACCACCAACACCCTGATCGGTCACGTCAATAACGCTCTTTTGAACGGCAGTTGGGGAATCTCCGACGACCTGAACAAGGAGGGCACCACCGAGATCCTGGCCGGGTTCCTGGGCCTGAACGCCGAGCAGGCCAAGGATCGGGGCAGTTTCGCCGGGCACGTCGCCAAGGACCCACGCCGGGCCCCTCAGCTCCAGTTCGCCGCCATCGCGGCCGTCCGGGAGAAGTGCGCGAATCGCTCGGCGTGGCGCACGGACAGCCAGCACGCCCCGTGGACGCGGAAGCCCACCGGCCGGTGGTTCCAGGTGCTCGCGTCCCTCGGGTACCCGCTCACGCCCATTGAGCAGTCGGTCGTGGACGGGGAGCCCTACGACCCGTCGAAGAAGAAGCCCCGCGCCGCGATCACGTCCGGCAGCGAGCCGGAGGCCGAGGAAGCCGACGAACCGGCCAGCGACGACGAAGCCGCCGCCTAAACACCTCAGCAGCCCGAACGCCGGGGGCGGGAACCCGCCCGCCCCCGGCCACTCCAGGAGCCCCACAGTGACCCGTACAGCTCTGTTCGAGACCCACGCCGATGACCACGGTTGCGGATGCGTCCCCGCCCCCGCCGAGCCTGACCCCGGCACCACCGCCGACATCATGCAGGCCCGCGCCATCGCGTCCGGTCTCGCGGAGTTCGGTATCGGGCCCGCCCGCTGGTCTGCCGCCTACGACCACCAGGCCGCCGCCGTCGTCCTGCGCGTGGACACCCCGCGCGGCCTGTACGCGCTCGCCATCCCGGCCCCCGGCCAGCCGTTCCCGGTCCGCCACCGGGGCGAGCGCATCGGAGCGCTGGACTGCCGCCGTACGTACGGCACCGCCGACAGCTACACCGCCGCCCTGTTCGCCGCGTTCCTGCGCGACCGCGCCGCACTCGACATCCCCGGCCGGGATGCTTGCCCCACACCCCAAAACATGGTTTAATTAATGGTGTCGGAGGGGGAGGGCAACACCCCCTCCAACATCACGGGCCGCCATCCGGCCCGACCCCGGCCGCACGCGGAGGGCAACCCGCCCGGCCGGGCCCGCGATGCCTCTCTCACCAGCAGGAGCACCCCCGATGACCAGCGCAGCCATGCGGTTTTCCATCCCCGCCACGGCCCAGTCCCGCGTCCGTCAGCTTGTCGAGGCGACCAATGCTCGCGCCGCCGTCCACCACCTCAGCGCGTACGCGCTCGACATCTCCGCGCCGTTCCTTGCCGACTACCACGACATCGACGGCCGTCTGATCGGTAAGCGCCCCACCGTCACCGTGACGATCTCCGGTGCCATCCCTCGTCACCAGGGCTGGACCGTCATCGCCCGCCTGGACCACGACGCGGAGGGCGAGACGATCACCAGCCTGTTCCCCGGTCTGCCCGAGCAGGACGCCGAGGCCGCGCGCCAGTACCGCGCCATCGAGAACTTCTGCCACGGGTGCGCCGTCGCCCGCCACCGCACCGCCACTTATCTCGCCCGGCACGAGAACGGCGAGATGCGGCAGTTGGGCACCACGTGCGTGGAGCCGTACACCGGTCTGCCGATCAAGGGCCTTGAGGCCTTGTGGAGGTTCGGCACGCTGAAGGACTCCGACTGGGACGGCGAGGAGGGCGGCATCCCGGCCGATCTCCGCGTCCCGGTGATCGAGGTCCTGCGGGTGACCGCCGCCATCGTGAAGGCCGAAGGCCGCTTCTACAGCCGGTCCGAGCAGTGGAAGAACACCCAGCCGACCGCCGACGGCGTCGAGGCGTATTTCTTCGACCGCAAGGCCCCGATGGAGTGGCGGGCCGCCATCGACGCCGACCCCGACGCGCCGACCACCGCCGCCGCCGTCCGGGCATGGGCCGCCCAGGGATACGGCAGTCTCTCTGACTACCGCCATAAGGTGGGCCAGTTGGCGAAGGGCGAGACCGTTGACCCGCGTCACCTGCCGACGCTCGTTTCCTCCATCGCGGGTTGGTACCGCGACCAGGAGAAGGAGGCCACCGAGCGGGCCGCTCAGAACAGCAAGCCGCAGGGCACCGTGGGCGAGCGCATCACCACGAACGCCACCGTCACCACCGTGATCGAGCTGGAGGGCCGGACGTACGGCTACCACACCCAGCGCCGCCGACTCGTGAAGTTCCAGGACCCGAGCGGCAACGTGTTCGTCTGGTTCAGCTCCGCCGCCGACGTCCCCGACCAGGGCGACGAGGTCGAGCTGACCGGCACGGTCAAGGACCACAGCATCTACGGCGAGACCGCACAGACCGTGCTCACCCGGTGCCGCGTCGCCGCACGCGAACCGGTCGCCGCGTAGCAGGCCCCGGCCGGGCGGGAGTCACCGCCCGGCCGAACCCCGGCCGCTGGGCCGTGGGGTGGACGGCATCGAGCCGCCCACCCCACGCTCCGCCCACCACCGTCCGGGCCCGTCCGCGTCGGCGGCCGGCCCCGCTCACCGGCCCCGTACGAAGGGCGTCCCTCCGGGACGGCTCAGCCTGGCCCGGCTCGCAGCTGGCCGAGCCGTCCGGGCCGCGGGCGGCCCTCCCGGCCCGTCCGGACGCCGGGCCAAAACGGGCGTGCCCTGCGGGCACGACGGCGCTGTCTGTCGCGCTCCGCGCGACCAAGGGCGGCACCCGCGCGACGGAGGCACGGCACGCTGCCGCCCGCAGCAGCTAGGGCGAGTCGGCCAGGTCCGTCAGTGCGGCTGTGATCTCTTCAGCCCGCTGGCGCCGGTCGGCTCGACCCCAATCACCGGAGATGTTATTCAGTGCATACTCTCCGTCGCTCCCCTTCTCGAAGGGGCCCTCACCGAAGGTCTCCTGAAACGCCTTCTTGATCGATGCGCTCATCCAATCTGCGTCGGCAGTCTTAGCCTTGTCGACAACGAGCGCTCCAATGAATGTCGTAAATGCTCCGCTGAAAGCGCCAATAATGGCGTTGGCCTGTGCGCTCCAGTCACTTCTTTCGGCCAGGAGAATACCGAGGATAACCACGACGCAAGCGCCAGCTGACGCGACGGCACCGTAGCTGAGAGCGAGCCCTGATTCCAACCAGCCGACCGACTCTTGGGGGGATATGCGGATAGTCGACTTGCCGTGCATGAACAGAGCTACTCCCAGGATTACGAAGATCACCAGGACTGCCACTGCAACCACCCAATGCACATAGAGCGCCACCCACGCGAGCACTGCTCCGATGAGTCCCACAGCTAGGGCGAGGACGGCATTCATGACCGCAATGCCTTCCCAGATTCGGAGACGCTGATGTAGCCGGAGCAATGCCGGGGTCTGTGTTCACAGCAAAACTTAAGCCCTTTGAGCTCGTAACACGATCATGGGCGGGGCTTCTTGAGGCGTCGGTAGCAGATGAGGCTGCAGGCGAGGGAGATGAAAGCGTCGTGGAGTTCGGTGCGGCGTTCCCAGCGGACGGCGAGTCGTTTGAAGTGGTGGAGCAGGGCGAAGGTCTGCTCGACGACGTAGCGGAGGCTGCCCAGGCCCTTGATGTTCGGGCGGCCCTTGTGGGAGATGACGGGCAGGATCCGGCGCTTGCGCAGTGCGTCTCGGTTCGGGTTGGAGTCGTAGCCCTTGTCGCCGAGGAGGGCTTCGGGCCTTCGGCGGGGTCGTCCGGGGCGGCCCGCGACGGGCGGGATGCCGTCGACCAGGGCGAGGGTTTGGGTGACGTCGTTGACGTTGGCCGCGGTCGTGATGACCTTGAGCGGGGTGCCGCGTCCGTCGCAGATCAGGTGGTGCTTGCTGCCCGTCTTCCGCCGGTCGACCGGCGACGGACCGGTGTCGGCGCCCCCTTTTTCGCGCGGATGTGAGAACCATCCACGCACGCACGTGACCAGTCGAGCTTGCCGGCCGCGTTCAGCTCCGCGAGCAGGACCCGGTGCAGCTGGTCGAAGACCCCTGCCTTCTGCCACCGGTCCAGGCGGCGCCAGCACGTCTGACCCGAGCCGAACCCCAGCTCCAGGGGCAGAAGTTGCCAGGCTATGTCGTTGTAGAGGACGAACAGAACGCCCTGGAGACAGCGCCGGTCCGACACCGGCCGAGGCCCCGGCGAACGCTCCGGCCACGGCGGCAACAACGGCTCGATCAACGCCCACAACTCATCGTCCACGATCCACGGTCGAGTAACCACACCCTCACGAACGGCCGAATCATCACACCGGTAACGGCCAACCAGCACACTTCAACAAGATCGTGTTACGAGCTCTTTGTCATCAAGGATTGGGCCCATCGGCTTCCATGGTTTTGCCTTCGTGCACTGCCCGCTGGAATCCAGAGCTACCGAGACCGCCGCAACCAAGTACCTCTCGTTCAACCGGCCGCTGGCACTACTTTCGCGAAGGACGTCTGCGATCTTCGCCCGGCGCACCCCCTGCTTCCCACGCGCCTTCTTCGCTAGACCAAGACCGGCGATTTCGTTCCGCGCCTTACTTGAGCGCTTTCTGGCCATCGCAACTCCTCGGACTTGACGACGCCATCATCATCACAGCCGGCCAGCGGAAGTGCTCCGCTGCATACTCCATATGGCTCGTCTGAGGGCTGAGGCAGGAGGGGCCCCGACTCGGAAGGGGCTCCTTCCCGTCTCAGCCCGACGAGGTTGTGGGCGGGTGAGAAGTCCGAGTTCGCCTTGTGGTGATGCCGGCCGGGGTGTCGGCCAGAGCGAAAGGCTGCCTCCGGCGGGTCCTCCTCGGAGGGGGTGGGGGCTGGTTGGTCGGGTGCCGCGCCGTCGTGGTGCGGGTGGTGAAGGCGGGGTTCCCTCCTCGGCCGGACACCCAGGGGGCGTATCAGGAACCCGGGCACGGCGTCCAGGCCGAGCCGCTGCGCGGTCGCTACGCGAGCCAGGACACCGCGCCCGGAACCCTGATACGGCGGAGCTGTCCGACCGAGGAGGGAACCCCGCCCAGGCCCGTTGTGGCCGGGCCCGGCCGAGCGGGTGCGGGTCGGCGGAACTGGAAAAGGGCAGGTCAGGGCCTATGTCCGGGTTGACCCAACCCTAGAACATGGTTTAATTAGTGATGTCGGAAGGGGAGGGCAACCCCCGACCGGCACACGGCAGGCCGACCGGCCTGCCGCCGACAATCTCTCTCACCAGGAGACAAGGGATGAACATGCCGCTGACCGTCGCGGAGCTGGCCCACCCGATCGCGCTCGAACTCTGCGGGAACTGGCGACCGCAGCTCGCACGCCACGGCGTCAAGGAGCTGGACCATGCCGCCACCTTCACCCACCTAGACGGCCGACAGCTCCACCTCTCCGAGCGGTTCGATGACCCTGGCCACCTGCACATCCGAGGCGCGTTCCCCGCCAGCGACTACCCGTTCCGCAGGGGCGAGCGCGACACCGTCCGAGTCGCCATGGCCGAGGACCCGGCGGACATCGCGGCCCGGATCGCCGCCGACCTCATCCCCGCGCACCGTGACGTTCACGAGCGAGTGAAGGAGCACAACCGCGCACAGGCCCAGATGCGCCGGGACGTCGAGGAAGCCGCACGCGATCTCTCCGAGCGACTTCCCGGAGCGCGAACCCGCATCGACGGTACAACGGCCTTTGTCTACATGAATCTTGAGCCGGGAGAAGTCCGTATCGGGCTCGATGGCGATGCGGTGAGCCTTGTACTCAACGATGTGCCCCGGACTATCGCCGACGCCGTTGTATTCGCGGTGAGTCGCTTTCTCCCCAGCGTCCAGACCTCCGAAGACGAGTACGGCGAATACGTTGACGGATACGCCCTCTAATCGCCCCCATGAATCCCGGCGGCGCGCTCCCGTAGCGCGCCGCCCCCCACAGGAAAAAGGCCCCGTGATGAGCGCCGACATATTCACCATCGAACCGCAGTGGATCGTCCAGGCCCCGCACCTTCGGTGCACCCTCAAGCGCGCCCTTGCTCTCCAAGCCGCACATAATTTTTGGTCCGGTACCGAACACATCAACAACGCCGTAGCAATGGCCTACGGCGATCAACTCCCGGACTCCGGCCGGTGGGAACTGACCCGTTCCCAACTTCGCACGCTCAAAATCGCCATCGAGTGGCGCAGGGCGACGCGCGCAGCCAGCGACAAAAAGACCGCCCCCGATATCCTTGAACGCTGGACGAAAATAGAAGACGAGGTCATAGCCGCATACCGGGCAGGTGAGCAACGAAGCAGGGTTGTACTGGATTTAAGGGGTTGCCGATCACCCAAGAACATGGTTTAATTAGTGGTGTCGGGAGGGGGAGGGCAGCCCCCCGGCCGACACCCCCGAGGGTCAGCCGGTCCCGGACGCCGATCTCTCACCAGGAGGACCGCGACATGCCCCGAAAGCCGAAGATGACCGACGAAGAGCGCCGGGCCTACTCCGCCAAGATGCGCGGCGAACTCGAAGCCGTCATGGACCGCGCGTACGGCGCGATGGTCGGCAGCGAGGAACTCTGGGCCGCCGTCATGCGCACGGCCGCGAACCTGACCCACCCGGACCGCGACGACCGCAGCCCCACCAACTGCATCGCCATCGCCGCCCAGTGCCCGAACGCGACCCACGTACTCAGCTCCGGAGACTGGCGAAAGGTGGGACGCTTCCCGGCCAAGGGGTCCACCTCCCTCCGTATCTGGACGCCGATCAAGCGCCGGACCGAGGATGCGCAGGAGGCCACGGCCGCAGCCCCCGACGCCGGGCAGCGAGGGGCCGCAGGCGAGGCCGCCGAGAGTCAGGGGCGCAAGGTCTCCGGCTTCAAGGCCGGGCCGGTCTTCGACATCAGTCAGACGGACGGCGACGCCTACGAGCCGCCCGCCGCAGCCCCGTTCGCCGCCGAGGTCATCCGAGATGTCCTGGTGAACCAGTACCGCGACCAGTACCACGAGGACCCGGAGCAGGCCGGAGGGTTCGACTTCACCCAGGATGCCCCCGACAACGCCGTCCGCATCCTGCTGTACGGCCACGCGTGGCGACGCATCCCCGAGGCGGACGCCCTCCTTCCCGGCCAGCACGCCGCCGAAGTCGCCTCAGCCGCCCACGTCGCCGCGCTCATCCTCGGAATCGCCCCCGGCCCCGCCGTCATGCCGCCGCTCGCGGGCATCATCACCCAGGACAAGAAGCCCCCGGTGCACGAGTCCGCCGTCCGGGCCATCGAGACCGGCCGCGCCCTCGCCCGCGCCGTCACGACGGCCGCCGAGCACCGCCGCGAACTTGCCGTGACGGGTTGACCCAGTCCCAAAAACATGGTTTAATTAATGGTGCCGGAAGGGGGAGGGCAACCCCCCAACCGGCACCGCCGCCGGGGCCAAACGGCCCCGGCGGAATCTCTCACCAGACAGGACACGACATGCTCACCACCGCACCGAAGCCGACCGTGCAGGACTTCCCCACCGCGACGCTCGTGATCGGCGGGCCCTGGTTCCGGGGCCACCAGCTCGACACCCGCCCCGCCGTCGTCGTCGGTCCATTCGGCGGGCCGGAGTTCGCCGACGAGGCCACGATGGCGGTCGTCTGGTTCTTCACCCTCGGTGCCCCGCAGCCGGGCGACAGCGTCCAGGCGATGTTCCCCCACGAGCTGACCCCGCTTGACGACACGCTGACCACGATGCACCAGGACACTTTCCGCGACATCGTCCGCAACCTGCGTCGGGGACGGTTCGCCTACGACGACGGGGACGCGCTCCGCGCCGCCGTCCGCCAGGCATGGCGCGAGCGGACCGGACTGGCCGACGCCGACCCGGCCGCCCGGCACACGCTCCACCGCAGCTGACCAAGGGCCCGCCGGTCCGGGGGAGGGCAACACCCCCGGACCGGCAGGCCCCAGCACCCCAGCGGACACCCCTTCGGGGCGGCAGGACAGGTCCGGTGCGTTCACCGCCGCCGGCCGACTCCGCCGCCGGCCGACTCCGCCGACCGACGACGGGCACCGGACCGCAGCGGACGCGCCCCGCGGGGGCGCGGCAGCCCCTGTCGTCGCGCAGGCGCGACGACCCGCGAGCCGATCGTCCCTCACGGCCCGCGCCGGTGGTGCAGCGCCGCTGCCAACGCAAGGTCCGCCCTGCGGCCGGACCACAAACTCTCACCAGAAAAGACCAGTTCAGTGACTATCGAGATCACCCACACCCGCCGAGCAGGAACCCTGATCGAGGGGACCAGCCGGGGCGACGGATCGGCCGAGATCCTGCGACTCCGCGAGTACGGCCGCACCCAGCGCCAGCCCTTCCGCTGGAGCAGGAACCTTGACTGCTGGTACCTCCCCCACAGCCGCGACCACGCCACCTACACCCCCTCGCTCGAACTCCTCGCGCAGCGACTCCGAGGCGCAGGCTTCGAGGTCACGCTGACCATCGACAACGCCGACCGCCGCAGCTTCAGCGAGGCCGAGGAGGAGCGGGAGGAGAAGGCTGAAGGCCGGGCGGAGAGGTTCGGCGGATACGCCGACACTGCTGCCCGGAACTCCGAGGCCGCGTGGAAGTCGAGCCACGAGATATCCGAGCGGTTCGCCTTCGGTCAGCCCATCCTCGTCGGCCACCATTCCGAGGGCCGCGCTCGCCGTGATCACGCACGGATGGACAACACGATGCGCAAGAGCATCAGCGAGCGCGACCGCGCCCAGCACTGGGCCAACCGCGAGGAAGCCGCCGCCAATTACGAGCGGTTCCGCAAGGACCCCGGTCGTACTCTCCGCCGTCTCGACAAGCTGAGGGCCGATCTCCGTGCGGTCGAGAAGTGGCAGCGGGGTGAGTCCGCCAAGGGGTTCTCCCGCAGCCCGGCGGACCCGGAGCTGGAGATCGAGCACCAGGAGCTAACCGAGGAGATCGAGCACTGGGAGGCGGTCATCAAGGACGCCGAAGCCAGGGGCTTCAAGGTCTGGTCGAAGGCGGACTTCAAGCGTGGGGACTTCGTGCTCTACCGGGGCACCTGGTACGAGGTCCTGCGCGTCAACCCGAAGTCGGTGACGATCCCGCACATCCACAACGGCACCGGCAAGCGCATCGTGCGCGCCACCGGCAACCAGCACGACGGCTGGACCTGGACCGCCCCCTACGACGACGTGTCCGGGCGCAAGAGCGCCGACGAGATGCAGCCGCCCCAGGCAGAGGCCGCCGAACAGCAGGAGCAGGCCGAGCAGTCCACGCCGACCGACGAGCCGGTACCGGCGGAGAAGCCGACCCCGGTGGCGGTGCCCGCCGCAGGTGCGAACTGGCAGGACGGCATGGCGCTGGTGCTGATCGCCTCGAAGAACTCCCGCCGCTCCCGCAAGCGTGCCTTGTGGGCGATGACCCGCCGCGAGGCACAGGCCGTGTGCGGCGACCCCCGTACCTCCGGACGCTCGTACATGCTCACCTGGACCGACCGGCCCGGCATCAAAGGTGCCGACTGGGAATGGACGCCTGACAACGGAAGTCTCGACCCGGTCCTTTCGGACCTGGGCGTCACCCCGCGCCGTGAATGGACCGCCGTCACGCAGGCCCCCGCCGAGGCCGCGTAACCACGCCCCCGCCCGCCCCGGCGGCCGAGCGCGCCGGGGCGGGCCCCTCTCTCACCAGAACAGGGCACCACCATGACCACGCAACTCCTCGAACGACCCACGACCGTCACCGTCCCCGACACCGCAGGGGGCAGGCTCATCGTCCCCGCGACCCAGGGCACCACCACCGTCCCGGCGTACCGCGTCGGCGCCCCCGACATCCAATGCCGCTACCCCGTGATCGTTGGCGAAGACCAGGTCATCGGCCGCGCCTACCGGTGGCACCGTGACTGGCTCGTCCTCACCACCGCGGGTGAACACAACCTCCGTCGCCCGCCGAAGGGAACACCGGGCACCGAGATGGCCGCCGCCCATCTCGCCGAGCAGTACGCCGCCGGTCGGATCGGCGCAGTCCCCCTGGACCAGGTACTCGCCGAGGCCCCCACCCCGCTGTGCGGGCCGGTGTCTCTCCTGCACCCCCGGATGCCGGTCAACGATCGCAACATCGAGGGCGCGCTGATCGCGTTCGCAGGGCTCCGGGCCCACCACTGGCGGGCAGTCCTCACCGGGTTTCCCGGCAGCGATAACCACTGGTACCTCGGCTGCGAATTGTGTGACTGGGAAGGCCCGAAGTTCTGGAGCCACTTGCGCGGGCGCAACGGAGAGCCGCCGAGCGCGCGCCGTCACAAGGGCGGGTGCATCGGAGAGGAAAAGGTCCGCCGGTTGATCCCCGCCTACCACTAGCAGCCCACCGGGGGCGGCGGCAGCGAGCCGCCGCCTCCGCCCTCCCGAAGGACACCGCCGTGCCGACCCGTCACACCCCTGAAAGCATCGTCATCGCGGACGCCCCGGCCGCGATCCTGGAATGGGCCGCCCGCCACATCGAATACGTCGGCATCCACCAGGGCCCGCACCTGTTCGCCGGTCCCGGCCGTACGGCCACTCTGCCTTGCTGGCCACGCGGGGCGCTTCAGGTCGCTGCCGGCCACGGGCGGGGAGCCGCCGGCCGGACGTACGACTGGGACCGCATAGAGCGCGCCCGCGACGAGGCGTTCGGCATCCTCGCGGAAACCCTCACTGGTCACCCCGTCGAGGCCGAAGACCCCGCCGCCGCGAAGGCCCTGCACCGCGATGCCATCGACCGGTGGAGCGCCGAGCCCAGCCGCACCGCCGCCGACGCCGCCCACGCGTTCCGCACCGCCGCCGCCCGCGCCGAACACGCCCTGTTCTGACAGACCCCCGCCAGCATCCCGAGTCATCGAAGGCCAGCACGATGGACGAGACGACAGCTTCCCGCAACACCACCAGGACGCCGACCCGCCGAGGAGCCGCCACCCCCAGCCGGGACGGTGTCCACCGGCTCAGCGTCCCCCTCCACCCCCGGCTCAGCGCAACCGAGCTGATCCGCGTCCTCCTCGCGGCCCCGGGGGAAAACGACTTCACCGCCCTTGACCCGGTACAGGTCCGGTCGCTCATCGCCGATGTGCTCACCCAGCACGGCTATGACGTGCTCGACCGATCGCCGTACTACCCGGAACTCGACCGCCACCAGGACGCCCGCCGTGCCGTGCGCCGTGCGTACGGGCCGCGGTTCCTCGATGCCGCCGACGAACAGGCCGTGCTCGCTGACCCGCTCCGCGAAGTGCTCGCCGCCGGAAGCAGGAAGTCGTGACCGTTCCCGCCGCCGAGCCGACTGGAGCACGGGCACGGCAGACGTACTACTGGCGGGTGCGCAATGCACGGACGCGTCACCGCCCCGAGAGCGCGGGACAGGCGTGGCACATCCAGCCCGGACACCCCGGCGGCGCGTACTGCGACCTCGGCCACGACCTGGACCCGCCCGCACACCACACCCCAACCCTTCTCTCCCGCAGCCGGCCGACCGGCCGCCGGGGAGACGGGCAGGAATTTCGGGGCGGGTGCCTCGCGTGCGAGTGGGAAGGCCCGTCCATTGCGGAGGCGGGTTCGGGGACGGTGACAACGAGGCCGTGGAGGACGCCCACGACCACGCGTTCCCCGGCTGGCGGACACTGCCTCCGATCACCGCGGTCGAGGACAGGTGGGCCGTTCCGCGGAGCCAAAGCCGCTGGGCTCAGCTCACTGCCCCGTACCCGGCGGGATGGGTGAGCCAGGGCGCCCCCGTCGTGGCCTGGAGGCGGTACCGCCGCGAAGCCCACCTTCCGCCACACGCTGGACGCCCCCGCTACGAACTCCGCATCACCCGGCCACCGCGCGACCGGGCCCGACGCCCCGCAGATCAGGACGCCCTCTTCTGATGCCCGCCGTCCTTCGGATCAGGGCCCCACCCGCTCAACCTAAAGGTGGTTTAATTACTTCGCCGTCAGCGGAGCGGGCAACCTCCGACCGGCCGCGCGTTCCACAGGACGCCACGCACCCAGACAACAGACGACGGCCAGCGCACAAGGGCAACAAGGCGCTGGCCGTCAGTGTCTCTCACCAGAAAGACCACACCATGCTATGTGACCGGCACCCCGACTGTCCCCAGCCCGGCGACATCGCCCAGCTCACGAGGGGTAACAGCATCGGCGTTGATCCCACCGACAGCTTCGTCATCGTCGAGGACTTCCCCCCGACCGGCCGCCACCTCGTGCTCAACCTCCCCGTCGACCACCCCGGCCGCGCCGACTGGGCCGCCGCCGTCCCCCTGGCCGACATAGCCACCCTCACCCGGCTCGAACCGGCGGGCAGCCGTACGTGGGCGCCGGCCCCGGACCCGGACGACATCCAGTGACCGCGCCGAGCGGTCACGACCCCGACCAAGAACAGGAGGCGACCGTGCCCCGCAAGACCGGCCGCACGCTCTACTCGCGCGCGGACCTGCGCAAGGTCCACGGCATCAGCGAGCCGACCCTTCAGAACCTCTGGACCGACCGGGAGAACAACGGGCACCCGCCCGTCGCGGACACCATCGACGGCGTCATGCACTGGGACGGCGACGCATGGGCGACGTGGCACCACGAGCTTCATCGTCAGCGCGCAGCCGCCAGCACCACCAACCCGCCGAAGCTCGACGGCGACCCCGAAGAGATGGTCGGCCCGGCCGAAGCCGCGAAGGTCTGCGGTTTCGCCGACTCCACCACCGTCTCCCACTACGTCAAGAACCCCCCTGAGGGGTGGCCGGCACCGGACGACTGGGACGAGCTTCCGACCCGGCGGCGCCCGAAGTGGAAGCGCTGGAGGCTGTGGCAGTACCTCGCGGAGCGCAAGGGCCGCGGCCACGCCGGCGGACGGCCCACCGGCCGCCGCGGACTGGCCTACCCCTACCAGGGCGACGAGCGGCTGACCCTCGCTCGGCAGGCCATCGCGGCGAACCCCGGCGCGAAGAACGCCGACCTGATCCCCGAACTCCAGAAGCAGACGGAGAAGACCTACTCACGCCCGACCTGGAACAACATCATCAAGTCCGCCCGCGAGCACCCCGAGGAGTGACCCGTGCCCGACACCCGCTGTCCGCGCTGCGGCGGCCCGCTCGGTGAACGGCCCGCACGTTCCCGTCTGACCGCCGACCGCGAGGTCCCCATCTGCACTACGTGCGGCACGGAGGAAGCCGTGCGCCAAGCCAACGGCCAAGCGCCCGTGCCGTTCGGCGAATGGCCGATCAGCCGGTAGCAGTCTGGTGCCGATCTGCTGGCGGGGCGGACCCATGAGGTTTGGGCCCGCCCCGCCAGTTCAGCCCCCGCTGCGGCGGGAGGCCGCCTGCTCACGACAGCAGGATCACCAGCACGCCGAGGGCGATGGTCATCGATCCCGCGAAGGTGCACGCGCCCCAACTCACGGCCTGGTTCCCGCCCCCACCTGTCGCGTACGCGAAGAGCGCCGCGGATAGCGACGCAGCGAGCGAGAGAAGAACCGCGACCACCACGAGTAGCACCCTCGTGCGAAAGTCCCAGCGCATAAATCCGTCCTGTTCAGGGCTGCCGCCCTGTACAGGGCTAAGCAGCTAGGGTCATGGTCGTTTTGTGAGCGCATGACCAGAGGTTCGGCGCACCAGGAACGATCGGCGCGGCGAGCCGGAGAACACCGCACGGCGACGCCTCATTTGGTGGGACACCCCAAGCGAAGCTGTACTTCGGGCCGATCAGCAGACCAAGAGCCGCTAGAGCAATGTCCCTGATGGCCAGAAATTGCTTCATGACATCCGCGAGTGCCGCTTCAGCACGGCAGAGCGGGTCATCAGACCAGGGGGGCTCGTGACTGAAGCGAAGGGCGTAGTCGGTCGAGCCGTCCAAGGCGACGTATTCCAGGACGTCTGTCGTATGCCGAGCCCAGGCCCAGCCAGGCCGAGGTGAGGAAGTGGGGCGGGCCCCCCGGTCGAAAACGATGCACGGGAGCCCCGTGTCCTGCTCTGCGGTGGCACGCAGACGACCACGAAGACGCCGACTCTGAATCGCATCTTCGGCGATCTCTGTGCTCAGTGCCCGCAACTCCGCGAGGACACGATTGGCCGTCAGCAGATTCGAAAGCCTGGACTGCCCATCCCTCACGGATAGGCGGCTCTTGTTCTCGTCCCATACGCAGGGAACGGTGATGCACCAGCGAAGATCCTCGTCCCACGCGGCGAAGAACCTCGGATCCTGTGAAGCCACGGCCGCCAAGACGGCCCGCACGTGGTCCGCCAGGGGGTGATGTAACCCCTCAGCCCCGGCGTCCCACGTATCCATGACCGCAGGCTACAACGAGCCTGACAAGCGAGCTGCCCTTTCAAGCGAGCCGAGGTAACAGCGTCTAACCGCCGACGCCTTCATCCACAAAGAACTCCTCAGCCTCGTAGCGAGCCCCCAGGAGAAAACGCCCTGCTCAGCACACCAATGCCATTTCCGAGGACCAAGGTATCGTCACTTCGTGACGATACAATCAGCCAAGACGGCCGAAACTGACTGAATGAGAATGGGGGGTGAGCGGGCCGATGGGATGGGTGACCATGATCGGCCCGTCCGACGAGCAGGTTGAGTACCGCCTTACCGGCGGCCACGGATGCGGGAAGTCCGTAACGGTCGACGCGGCCCCTCTCGTCGCCGCCATCGAGGCCAGGGCCGAAGCCGCCGGTGCCCCCGTCGCCTCCCTACTCGCCAACCGCGAGGCCAAGCGCGCCTTCTTCCGCGCCCGCGGACTTCTTCGCAGCAAGGGCACGGCGCGGTTCACCGGGTTCGACGCCGTCGAAGTCGCCGCCGCAGCCGGGCTCGACGCCCGCGACCTTTATGGCGAACAGGCCCTTCCCCCACGGCCCGCGGACGGACAGGTGGACTACCACCTGGACGCCAGCGAACGGCCCCTGGTCTGGATCGGCGGCGGGCTCGCCGAGTTCGACATCACGCCCGGCAGCACCCTCGCCCCCGAGCAGTTCCCGGCCGCCCGGCGCCTCATGCTCGGGGAAGACCCCCGGACCGGGCAGACCCTCGTGGAACCCAAGCTGGCCATCGCGCCGGCCGCCAAGCTCCCCGCCGCCCCACTGGCCCGCGCCATCCGCCGCGCCGCCGCCGAACGCAGCGTGAACCCGACCACCCTGCTCGACTCCAAGCGCAAGCAGGACGCCTTCCGCCGGATGGAGAGCCAGCTCAAGCGGTTCGGAGAGACGCACCGCGTCCCCGTCTCGACGGTGCTGAAGCTCGCCGACGCCGTCGGCATCAACGCCGTCGACCTCTACGGTGAGGACACGGTGGAGAAGGCCGTCGCCGCCGAGGCGGGCGGTCACCTGGATGCCCGTGCACTCCTGCGCGCGGTCGAGGCCCATGCCACCGAGACCGGACAGCAGCCCGCCGACCTGTTCGACGCCGCTTCCATGAAGCGCCGGTATGCCCAGACCGCAGGCGAAGGTGCACGTCGTCTCCGGGACCTACCGATGGACGTCCGCGAAGCCATCGCGATGACCAAGGCGGCAGGGCTCACGCCCGAGGACGTGTGGGACGCCGAGGAGATCAAGGCCGCCCTCCTCGAAGGCCGTGTGCAAGTCGGCAACCGCGGTGCTGACGTCACCTTGGACTTGGCGAAGTCGAAGTCTGCGTTCCTCGCGTACGCGCCCGAGGAGATCGCCGCCCAGGTCGAGGGCATCTACACGGCCGCCGGACAGGAGTCCATCGGCGCCCTGGAGCGGTGGACCGCGTACGCCATGCGCGGCCACCACGGTGACGGCGACGAAGCGGAGACCGTGAAGACGAGCGGGTTCTCCGGCTGGATGATGGTGCACCGCGCCGCCCGTCCCGTGGACGGCGCCCCGTACGGCGACCCCCACTTCCATCTGCACTTCACCCTGGCCAACATGGTCAAGGGCGCCGACGGCAAGTGGTCCACGATGGCCAGCGGGGGGCGCGACCTCCACCGGCACACCCGCGCGACCCAGTCCCTCATGAACGCCCGTATCCGCCGCGAGCTGACCAACGAGTTCGGCATCAGCTTCCGCCGAGAGGAACGGACCGGAGCCTGGGAGATCGCGGCGATTCCCGAAACCACGATCCGGCTCTTCAGTAAGCGCGACAGCCAGGTCCGGGACCTGCTGACGAAGCTCGGCATCGACTACGACAGCGCCACGACCCGCGAGCGCACCGCCGCCTCCACCGCGTCCAAGGCCGCGAAGAACGGCGAGGCCGCCGGGGTCGGGGACGATGTTCTCCGCGCCTACTGGCAGGCCGAAGGCCGTGCGGCCGGGGACGACCCCGACGCCATCGCAGCCAGCGCGATGGAACAGGACCGAGCAGACCAGAACCCCACCCTGGACGAGCTGTGCGCCCAGGTCTTCGACCCCAAGACCGGCTTGACCAGCCACTCCAAGGAGTTCACCCACGCCGCCGCCATCGCCGCCGTGCTGGACGCCCTCCCGTACGGGGTCGCGGACGCCGCCGAGGCCGAACAGCTCACCAACTCCGTACTTCGGCACGCCGGATACGCGGTCCAGCTCAACCCGAAGGGCGCCCAGCACTTCGCGCACGCCGACCGATACACCACGGCGGATGTCGTGGCGGCTGAAGCGCTGATCGTCTCTGAGGCCACGAACCGGCTCGGCACTCAGGCCGCCGTCGTCAGCAGCGACACGGTCGACATGACGCTGTCCACCGTCGAGGCTCAGCACGGCGGCAGCTTCACGTTCTCCGACGAACAGCGTGCCGTCCTCGAACGGCTGCTCACGGCCGGGCACGGAATCGACGCCGTCGTGGGCATTGCCGGGTCGGGCAAGACCACGATCATGGATACCGCGCGCCAGGCATGGGAGGCGCACGGTCTCGTCATCGCCGGCGCGAGTACGGCCGCCGTCGCCGCCGCGAACCTGAAGGCCGAGGCGGGCATCGAGTCCCGCACTCTCGCGTCCTGGTTGACCGGCATCCGCAACGGCGGCTCCGGCCTCACCGGCGTGGACGTGTTGGTCGTGGACGAAGCCGCGATGTGCGATGACCGCGACATCGCCGAACTGCTCACCCACGCCGCGGAAACCGGCACGAAGGTCGTCGGCATCGGTGACCCCAAGCAGCTCCACTCGCCCGGCATCGGCGGCAGTTTCGCCGCCGTGCACCACCTCGTGGGCGGTCTCACCCTCAGCCAGAATTTCCGCCAGAAGGACATGGTCGAGCGCCGGGCACTGGAGCTGTGGCGCGACGACAACCGCGTGGAATCGCTCCGGACCTTCGCCGGGACCGGCCGCGTGCACGCTCTCGCGGACAAGGACGCCACCCTCGCCGCGATGCTCACCGTCTGGGCCGACAAGCGGGCCGCGCACACCGACGACCACACCGCCGTGCAGCAGCTCCTCATGCTCGCCGCCACCAACGAGATCGTGGAAGAGCTGAATATCGGCGCCCGCGCACTGCGGAAGGAGAACGGCGACCTCACCGGTCCCGAGCACGCATACGCGCTGCCCGGTGGCGGCGAGCTGACCCTGTCCGTCGGTGACCAGGTCCTCCTACGGGTCAACGACTACCGGGGTAAGAAGAGCCGAGGGCAGAACTACGACGTCCTGAACGGCTACCGCGGAATCGTGCGCGCTGTGGACGAGGAACGCCGGGTGCTGGTCGAGTGGCGGGAAAAGACCGAGGACGGTCACCGTGACGTTGCCGAATGGGTGGACGCCGACTACATCGCACAGGGTGGGCTCAGCCTCGGATACGCGATCACCGGCCACAAGTCGCAGGGCCTCACCGTCCAAGAGGCTCTGGTCTACGGACCCGGCGCTCAGGCGAACGCCCTCTACACGATGATGAGCCGCGACAAGAAGGAGTCCCACCTCTTCCTGCCGCTCTCCGTCTACGAGACCGACGCCGACCGCGCCCGCCACGGCGACGTACCCACCGACCAGGAACAGCTTGACCGCGCCGTCGCGGGCCTTATCCGCGAGATCGAGAGCGGCACCGAGGAACGCATGATCCTCACCGAACTCCCGAAGAACGCGGTCCCCGCCCACGTCCGCCAGGTCGTAGCGGACCTCCCCAGCCCTCGGGCCCCCGGCGCCGAGCAGCCTCACGAGGCGGACACTCAGGATGAAGTTCCTGAGTACGAGGGCCGGTCCGCTCCAGCACATGGCGAGCAGCCCACGGAGCAGACCACACCTGCGGAACCCGAACCGACGGCCGACCGTCCCTATGCTCACCTCAGCAACGCGGCACTGCGCGACGCCGCGCGCAAGGCAGCCACCGCTGCTCGCGCCACCAGGACGGCGGCCGAGAAGGCCGAGGCCGCTGCCGACCGCGCCGAACAGCAAGCCGCCGCCGGAACCGGCCCGAACACGCTCGCACTCCACCGTCGGCACCAGGACGTGGCCGACCGCGCCGAGGCAATCCGCGAAGTTCGAGCACTGGACAACACGATCGCTGAACGCACTGGCCGGCTGCACGACACGCAGGCACGTATCGAAGGACTCGAACAGCAGCTGGCCGCGATGGGCCGCTTCGGGCGTCTGGCACTCCGTGGGGATGATCGAGCCGGGGTTGAGGCAGATCGCGAAGGACTGCTGCATACCTACGACGAGGCCGGCCGGGAACTGGAGCAGATGAACGCGCGACTCCGGGCGGCTGTCCAGATGGCCGGAACCGTTGGTGAATACGAACCCGTGCTCACCGAAGCGAACACGTCGCACCAGGAAAGGGCGGTACTCCTGCGCCGTGCCACGGGGGAGGACAACGAAGCGGCCAAGCGACTTCGGACCGAGGCGGCCAGGGCGCGAAGCACCGCTCAGGGCTCCGCCCACCGGGTTACGGGCCTGCGCAATGAGTTGGCTTCAAGGGCTCAGACGGGCATTCAGCTCAATGGCGACGAGCTCATGAGGACCGCTGCATCCGAGCCCCTGACCGTAGCCCCCTATGCCTCACAGCTGCACCACGACGACGTATCGCAGACGTTCGATGATGTGCCAGATGAGCTCACGCCGTGACGGGCCTCTGCTACATCACGACGACGAGCGCACAGGGTCGGGCCGTTCTGCGGGAAGGAACTTCGCTGCTTTGGCTACGAGTTGCTGGTGAAGATAGGCGGCGGCATCGTCGGGCCGCATGCGGGCCAGGGCGACCATGCCGGTGATGACCACGTCGGCGACTTCGTCCTGGGCGTCCTGCCACGTGTGACTGTTGCCCTTTCGCGGGTTGGTGCCGCGGGCCCCAACGACGGCTTGGGCTGCTTCGCCGGTCTCTTCGGCGATCTTGAGTACCTGGAGCGTCCACTGCTCCTCCAGCGGCAGGCCGCGTTCTGCGTCGTGAGCGGTGAAGCGTGCGGCCAAGGCTTCGATGATGTTCCACGTGTCGTTCTGCATGGGCAGTGGCGCTCCTCATTCGTGGCGGGTGGGGCCGACGTCTGCTTCGGTTCAGCGTGTGCGCGGCCCGTCGACGTTGAGACAGATGGACGACTTGTCGACGGGGGTTCGCTTCGGTGTATTGAGGGGTTACCGGTCTTTGGCCAGGGCGACGAGTTCGGCGAACAGGCCGCCGCCATCGGCGAGGTCGTCGTACTGGCCCTGTTCGATGATTCGGCCGTGGTCCATCACGATGATTCGGTCCGCGATCCTGGTGTTCTCCAGGCAGTGCGTCACCACGATGGTGATGCGGTCCGCGGCGATGGCCTTGATCTCCTCGAAGATGTCATGCTCGCCCCGCGGGTCCATCTGCGAGGTGGGCTCGTCCAGGATCAGCAGCGGCGGACGCCGGTAGAGAGCCCTGGCACAGGCCGCGCGCTGCCACTGGCCGCCGGAGAACTCCGAGCCTCCCCACACCTCGCGGGCGAGCAGGGTGTCCAGGCCGTGGGGCAGTTCCTCGACCGCTTCACGCAGGCCCACGGCGTCGACCGCGTCCCAGACGGCGACGTCGTCGAAGGTGCGTGGCTGTCCCAGCGTGACGTTCTCGCGGACCCGTAGCGGCCACTGCGCGAAGATCTGCGGTACCAGCCCGGTGCAGCCCCATACGGATTCCGGGCTCACGGAGGCGAGGTCGTCGCCGTTCCACAGCACCCGTCCCTTGTCGGCCAGATAGATACCGGTGATGAGGCGGGTGAGAGTGGACTTCCCCGACCCGTTCTCCCCGACGATGGCCAAGATTTCGCCGCGCCGCAGGGTGAGCGAGATGTGGTCGATCGCCGGCGTCTCCTTGCCGGGGTAGCGGTAGACCACCTCATCGAGGCGGATCTCCTCCACCGGTGCGGTGACTGCGGTGTCGCCGCGGTGCGGGGCCTTCTTCGCCGCATCGTCGAGGAAGGTCTGCATGTCCGTCAGGTAGAGGCTGGTGTGGAAGAGGGCCGCGCCGTTGATGACGACCTGGGACAGGGCGGCCAGCGTCGTTTGCACGGCTACGAGCGCGGTTGCGGCGATGGCGAGGTTGACGCGTCCGGTCACGGCGAGCCAGGCGAGTCCGGCCCAGGTGGCGGTGAGGAAGACGCCGCCGAGCAGTGAGGTGCCGAGGGTGATCCGCAGCGTGCGGGGTGCGGCAGCGAGGGTGCGGCCGTCAATACGCTCGGACAGGGACCGGTACCAGAAGAGCAGGTATGAGGTCATGCCATTGGCGCGGACTTCGTCGGCGTACTTCGACGTGGTGGCCCACCAGCGCATCATCGACCGGGAGTTCCTGTCGGCGACGTTGGCGTAGTGGACCTCGTAGTCGACCCGGGCGGCCATGATCGCGCCGAGGCCGGCGGGCAGCACGGCCAGGACGAGCAGCGGCAGCATCAGGGGGTTGAGGATCGACAGGACGCCACTCGCGGTGACCATGCGTACCAGGGCCGACATGAACCGCTGGGCATCGTTGATCATCAGGTGGCTGCGGACCACGCCCATCTCCGCTGCCTCGTGGCGGTCCGAGAAGCCCTCGCCGGAGAGCGCGGACGCCTCGACTCGGCACACCGCCTCGACGAGCGCGGTGTCGGCGTGGGTGGTGACCGGCGGGGTGAGGCGTCGGTCGGCGTACGTGGACAGCGCACTGGAGACCCGGGCGAGTGCGGCAGCCGCGGCGACGACGAGCAGCGCGGGCAGCGCGTCGCGCAGGCGGTGTGAGACGGCTCCGCTTCCGAGGATGACCTGCATGGCGTGGGCGGTCCCGGTGAGGAGCACGGCTGCGGAGACGCCAGTGATGACCTGGCATCCCAGGAGCAGTAGGACCGCTCGGCGGTCGATCGTCCACGCCGTACGGCCGACGCGCCGCAGCACCGAGGGGAGGCGTGAGCAGAGGTCCCGGAACGAGGCATCGCCCAGCGGATTGACGCTGTACTGACCGCTGTACGTGAGGTCCGCCGGAGGCGGTGGCGGGGGTGTTGAGGGGGGCGCGCTTGTGATGTCAGCAGTGGTCAACTGTATACCTCCAGCAAGGTAGTTGACGCCATTCGGGGTGATGTAGGAGTCAACGACGCGGGCAGAGCTTTCGAACACACGTGTTTGAGCCGGTCCGGGTTCCGTGCGAGCGCACGGCCTGCGAGCGATGCAGGATGAACGGACCCTTACGGCGCGGGCTGGCCCCGCTTTTCCGTGATGGCCGAATCGCCGAGGACGAGGTGCATGGGGCTGATGTGGTCGCTTCCGATGTAGGCGATCTCACCGGTGGCGAGGGCTTGCAGCCCCACCACGACCCGAAGCCTGCCCGGGACGGGAAGGCTGTCGATGGCACGGATCGTGGGCATCACACGGATGTCCGCCCGCGGATCTCGGTAGATCAAGCGGCCGACGCTTTCATGGGTGATCGATGCAGTGGCCAGTACGTAGGTGATGACCTTCCGGCGTCGCATCTGAACGCAGGCCACGGCGACACGACGCAAGGGGGGAAGGCCACCGGTTGCGTCGCTAAGGACGTTGAGTGCGGCTTCCTCCGGCGTCTCTCCGCTGAGCACGCTCCCACTGGGCACCATGGCAGTGCCGAGGAGATCGGCGATCACCAGCGCTTCCGCCCCCACGGGGACGATCAGGGACACACCGATGACCGGTGGCCGCCAGTTCTCGTACGGAGCGGCGGTTCGTGCGTGAGCGAGGTTGGCGCCGCGGCCCTCAGCTAAGGCGGGTGCGGTGGCTGTGGCCATCACTTCCCGCCCCTCACGGCGTCCACGATGTGGCCGAGGTGCTCTGGGCGGCTTGTGCTCGGGATCGGCGCGATGTGTTCGCCGAGGCTGAGCAGCCAGTGCAGCGCGGCGAAGACGCCGTGCGAATGGGCGAGAGCGCCGGCATCAAGGGGCCGGTACGGAACGTACGGGATGCGCAAGTCCCGGCAGAGTTCAAGGGCAGGGTCGTGGCGGTCGCTCAGGTTGAGGACGTTCTGTACCGCTGCGACGGTAGCCCCCTTGCTCACCAGGCGAATGTCCTCAGGCGTGACCTTCGACAGGCCGATGTGTCCGATCTTGCCCTCGTCTTGAAGGGTTTGAAGGACAGTGATCTGGTCATCGAGCGACACTTCTGGATCGATGCGGTGGAGGTAGCAGAGGTCCAGCCGTTCCACTCTGAGCCGGCGGAGACAGGCTTCGACACAGGACCGCAGATAGACGGGGTGGCCATGAGGGGCCCACAGGTCGGGGCCAGGACGCGCCATGCCGACCTTCGTCGCGATCAACAGGTCTTGGGGGTAGGGGTAGAGCGCTTCGTGAATGAGGTGTTCAGCGGTGTGAGGGCCATAGGCGTCGGCTGTGTCGATGTGGGTGATGCCGTGGGTGTGGACGGCCTGACGCAGCACGCTCAGGGCCTGCTCGCGGTCGAGGGGGTCGCCCCACGTGCCGGGTCCGGTCAGGCGCATCGTGCCGAATCCCAGGCGGGAGACCGTCTTGTCCGCGATGGTGATCGTCCCTGCGGGCGGGGTGGTGGTCATGCTGGCGCCTCCGTCATGCAGAGCTGGAGCGCGTGCTCGATGGCCAACTCCTGGCTCGCCGGGTCGCTGGTGACCCGGACGTGCCGGATGTTCTCCTCCCGCAGGAAGTCGTGGGTGTGGCGGTCGACCAGCGTGCGGTACCGCGGGTCGTAGTCGTGCTTGCTCTCGACGGGGACGTCCGGGTCGAGGACAGTCGCCAGCAGAAGGTCGTACGTGCGGCCGTGAGCATGGGCGAGCTGGTGAAGCGCCTCGCGTTCCGCCCGCGGGGCGGTCTGCTGCCGCCACTCCAGAGCCGCGCGAAAGTAGGCGAGCGCGTCCCAGCAGGCTCGGTCGGCGAGAACCACCTGTACGGGCCCTTTCTCCAGTCGGGCCCAGGCCGCGATCTCGTCCGCGATACCCGTGGCGATGACCCACGTGGTGGAGGCGAGGGTGTGGTGCTGCATCTTCGGCAGCGGTACGAGAGCAGCCCGCCGGCCGAGGTTCCCGGTGCGGGCCACCGGGATGCCTTGGCCATGCAGCTCCATCTCTATGCGGCGCATGAGCAGGCTCTTGCCGGTGGAATGGGCTCCCATCACGCCGATACGGAGGGGAGTCGATGAGGTCACCACAGGGTGGGCTCCTGTTCTGCTTCGGGGGCGCCGGGCAGACCGGGCGGGACAGCGGCAGCGACGAGCTCGTCCCAGGTCTCGTAGTGCTCGGCCATGGCGACGAGGATCTGTGCAGTCGCGTAGGCGTCGAAGGTGGCGCGGTGGCGTTGCGCCGGGGCTCCGCTCAGGTCCGGGGCAAGGTGGTCGATCAGGGCGTCAAGGCTGTACTTGGGAAGGTCGGGAAAGGTGGCTTTCGCCAGCCGGAGGGTGTCGAGCACTCCGGCCGGCTGCCACTGCGGAAGGTGCGCGGACAGCACGCGGTAGTCCACGTGCGCGTTGTGGGCCGCGATCCACACTGTGCCGAGACACGTGTGGACGGCATCCCTGATCTCCTCCCAGCCCGGCTTGTCTTCGAGCACCTGGTTGGTCAGGCCGTGCACCCTGGCCGCGAAAGGCGTGACGGGGCGCTTCGGTTTGGTCAGCCACGCGCCCGCCGTGCTCTTGTCCGGCTGTCCGCCACGTACGGGGAGTGCGGCGACCTCGACCAGGTCGGGCGGGTTGGTCCCGTTGCCCTCGACATCGACAACGAGCAGCGCGGGCCAGGAGGAGAAGTTCATGGGGTCTTGGATCCGTCCTCCGCCTCCCAGCCGATGGGGGCTCGGCCGTGCTGGCGGTAGTGGTGGGGCTTGGCTCGGTCGTGGCACTGGTAGCCGAAGCCGTGCTGGAGGTAGTAGCGCGGCGGTTCGTCCAGTCCCTCCACGACGATGGCACGGTCGTTGACCTCGACCGAGCCGGTCGCGCCGAGACCTCGTGCTTCCCGAGTGACGTTCACGAGATCGGGCTTGACCCACGCGGCGTGGCACATCGCTACCTGCTCGGACGGGCAGATTTCGCACAGCTCCCTGACGCCATAGTGCCCGTTGTAGTCGGGCTCCCCATGGGCATAGGCGACGCCGCAGGAGGTCTTGCGGAACAGGGCTCCCCAGGAGCCCTCTCGCTCGAAGGCGTCGAGTATCCGCCGCTCGGCGACCTCAGGCATGATCTTGCGGCGGGCTGTCTCTTCGTACGGAATCGTCAGGCCGTGCGCCTCGTAGTAGGAGGCGATCTCGTCGCGGAAGAAGAGGCCGGTGAACACCGTGGCGTGAGCGTGCTTGGAGAGTTCGCGGGCGCGTGCGAGGTCAGCGTCGGAGTCGTTCAGACCGGGCACGATGGGGCGCCAGTACAGGACAGTGCGATAGCGCTCTGCGTGCTCGTAGAGGGTGCGCAGACTCTCGGCGGCGATCTTGCTGTCCACCGGTTCGACCTTGGGGTCCTGGATGTTCGAGTGCGTCACCAGGACGGTCAGGCGCAGATGGGTGAAGCTGTTGAGGACGGCGCAGTCCTCCGGGGTGACGCGCCAACGGGTAATGACCAGGACGTGGTTGGTCATGCCGAGGTCGTCGAGCTGGCGCAGGACGTTGAAGACGTGAGGCTTGACCACGGGGAGCATCGGGTCGGTAGCCCGATTCAGGAGCTGGATCGGCGTCTTGTGCGGCCGGAAGTACGTGTGTCCCACGAGCCGACGCACAGCCTCCTCGTCGGTCATCAGGCGCTTGGGGACCTTCATCTCGAAGTTGGCGAAGGTGTGCCGGATGCAGTACCCGCACTCCAGCGGGCAGCCGATGATCCAGTTCAGCGACAGGCCGGACTTGCGGTACTCGATCACGTCGGCCAGTTCCGGCTTCAAGCCGCTGATCTTGTCGGCGGTCAGGATCGGAAGAGCCCGGCGGGTGCCGATGGCGAAAGTACTCATCATGGTCTCCTGTCAGGTCAGGCTTCGGCGGGTGCGCTCTGGGCCGGAAAGGCAGGGACGAGGAGGTCGCGGCGTCCGGCGCCGAACCAGGTGCCGAAGTCGCGGCGGGCGGCTTCCGGATCGTCCGAGGTGTGGACGAGGTTGCGGACGAGCCGCTTCTCGGCCAGCGCGTCCTTGAGGCTGTCGTCACCGAGGTCACCGCGGATCGTGCCGGGAGCGGCATGCGTCGGGTCGAAATGGCCGAGCAGGTCCCGCAACCGGGCGTGCACGCCCGGTTCGCCGTGGGCGAGCGCGACGGTGACCTGTCGGCCTGCGTAGGCGTCGTCCAGGCACGCGGGGATATCGCGGTCGGGAAACCAGTCGGCATCCACCAGCAGGTCCCAGTAGTGCACGTGGGCCTGCCAGGGCTGCACGGTTACCTCACGCCGGTTCGTGACCACGGCGCCTGTGGCAGCGACCCGCGCCAATATCTCATCGACAACGCCACGCTCAGCCGCATCCGGCTTGCACAGGATGACGGAACAGCGGGTGAAGTCAGTGACTTTCAGCGCGCGTCCGGCGCCGTACCAGGTGCCGAAGTCGCGGCGGGCGGCTTCCGGATCGTCCGAGGTGTGGACGAGGTTGCGGACGAGCCGCTTCTCGATGAGCGCGTCCTTGAGGCTGTCATCACCGAGATCGCTGCGGATCGTGCCGGGCACGGCCAGGGTGGGGTCGGTGTGCCCGATCAGCCGGCGCAGGCGGGCATGGATGCCAGGTCCGCCATGCGCCAGCGCGACAGTGACAGGCCGCCCCGTGTATGCGGTGCCGATGTACGAGGGCAGATCCGACGGGAAGCGGCCAGGATCGGCCAGCAGGTCCCGGTACGCGACGTGGGCCTGCCACGATTCGGCTATCAGCTCCGTGCGGGCCCGTACCGTGACTCCGGGAACCTCGATGCGTTCCAGCACGGTGTCGACCAGGCCGCGCTCGGCCGCGTCCGGCTTGCACAGGATGACGGTCCAGCGGTCGAAGTCGATACCCTCGACAACGGTGCCGCTCGGCGGCTTCCGGCTCATCGCTGACCTTCCGGGGAGGCGCAGGCGGCCCATTTGTGGCCCAGAAGCCAACGCAGGCCCGGATGCAGCGCGTCGATCACGTCGCGACTCACCGTGTGGGTCTGGTCGTGCTCAATCTGGCGGTAGACCTCGAACAACAGGATGGCCTGCTGCCAGAACGCGTCCACGTCCAGACGGGCGATGTCGTCCGCGCTGTACTTCGCCTTGTTGGTACGCAGAAGTTCCTCGTGTTCAAGGACGCGCGTGATCGTTACTGGGGTGGTCTCCGCGGACATCGCTGGGAAAGGGAAGTGCTGCGGATTGAGCCGTACGTCAGCTTCCGTGAGCACCTTCTTGACGCGCGCGGCGTTGCGGTCGTTGACATGCGCCGAGCCGATGAAGTGGGTGTACGAGCCCAGCTCCAGCCCGAGCTGCACTGCGGCGAACTCCTGGATCATCGTGAAGGAGAACACGTCGCTGAGCAGGCCGCAGTCGAGATCGTTGGCCCGCATCTGGCACACCATGTGCAGCCGCCCGTCGCGGACGAGGAGGTGCAGCCCTGCCAGACAGGCCACGTCGCAGTTGTCATCGACGGCCAGCTCGGCGGCGGAGAAGACGGGGAGGTATCCGCGCTTGCTGTCGGTCTCGGTTCGGAGCAGTTCCAAGACGCGGTCGAACGGCGAGGCGGTGTCGCCACTGGCCGGGTTGAACAGGGTGTATCCGTAGGCGGACCCGCCGAGGTTGATCCCGTCGGCGGAGCTGGAGCGCATGGAGGGCGCGTAGTAGCCGATCATTTCCAGGTCGCGGCGGCCGGCCAGGTACCAGAGGGCTTCGGCGAACTGGAAGACCGGGTTGGCCTTGCGAGAGACCAGGTACGGGAGCCTCTGGCGAGGGTCGGGCAGTCGGAATCCGACTCCGATCACCTCGCGGGCCTCGTTCCCGCGGGCCGCGATGTGGTGCTCGTGCTTGTCCGTGGCCAGTTTGAGTAGTGCCAGGTAGGCACCTTCGACGCTACGGAAGGTAGGGGCTGTGAGCATTCGCGCTCCAAGAGACGTGGAGGTTCCTGATAGGACGGGCGAGGGGAGGTCCTGTGGGAGGCATCTCCCCTCGCGATTCATCCGGTACCGAGCCTTGCTTCAGGTCCGCTGCCGGGCGGTACACCCGCCCACCATTCGGGCTAACAGATCCTTCGGTGGACAGGCCGGTCACGGGCCGGCCGCCAGCTCCGCCATGGAACGCGGCCGGGGCGCGGGGTCACTCCCGTTGCGGTGCCTCGATCGAGCGAGAGTGGACTTGCTCTTGTGAGACCTCACTGAACTTGCGGCTCAGGGACTGGACGAGGCGGGCAAGGTTCTGGGCGCGGTGGGCGGCCGGCCGAGGGGCAGCGGTCTGGGAGAGAGGTCTCAAGTAGAGGCGCCTGCTGGCCTCGCCGAGGATCGCTCGTGCACCGTTGCCGAGTTCTGAGCCCGCCGGGAGGCTGAGCACCTGAGCTTCTAAGTCGTCAGCGACGAGCCGGCCGAAGTCCGTGAACCGCTGTGCCATGGCGAGAGCGTCCGTGACCGCGGGGAGAGCAGTGCTGTCTAGGTTCCAGGCCAGGGCTGCTTCGACGAGAGCCAGTATCTCGACCTTGTCGGGAAACGCGGAGGCACGTGGGGTCGTGGCCTTCACAACCGTTGTCACTGCTCGATTCCCCTCTGGCGGGAACGACCGCTCCGGAGGCACAGCTCAGCGCACCGAGCTTCGTCAGCGGCTACCAAGTTGTCGATGGCGGGGCCTGGCCGACGACGCGGGGAGCGAAGCACCCCAGCGCAGACGATCACAGTGAGGACGCGGCGGGAGTTCCGCCCAGCGCTAGGGCACAGCGGCTCCCATCGGGGGAGGTGCGGAGCCGTGGCTTCCCAGCGTCGGGCCGACAGGCCCAGCGGCCCGACGTCTGGGGTGGAAGGATGCGTCATGAGCGCTCGTCCTCCCTGAGCTCGGCGAGTTCGCCCATCAGGTCGAGGACAGTGAGGATCGAGCTGGCGAAGCGCACCAGGTGCCCGTGGACATCCTCCGAGCCGGGGAATTCGCTGCTCCGGGCCATGACCACGTCCATCTCCGACGGGTAGGGCCTCAGCAGGCGCACGACTACGTCGTTGAGCGTCGGGGTCGCGGCCCTCAAGCGGTCCGAGATGACGGCGCTGCCCTCTGCGGAGAGTCGTGCTGCGTTCTCACCGAGGACGGTCTCCAGGTCGTCGTACAGGTCGACGGTGACCGCGTCGTAGGCGAGGAGGCGGCGCAGGCCGAGACCGACCCGGCTGGCTGTCTCCGCGTCGTTGGCGAACGCTGCCGCAGACGCCAGTGGAGCGCTCTCGTACGCCAAGGCGGTCATCAGGACCTCCCCGAAGCGAGGAGAAATTCACACCACGTGGTATGTCCGCCTCCGCTGACTCCCCAGTTGTGGGCGAGGACTGCGATGAGGAAGAGGCCACGGCCGGACAGGTCGTCGTCCTCCGCCTTGGCGAGCTGGGCGGGGGCAGGGTTTTCGTCCGTGACCTCGATCCGCAGCACGCCCCCGGCGCAGATTGCTTTCAGCCCTACGGCGCCATGCCCGTGCTGGATGCCGTTGGTCACGAGTTCGGACACCGCGAGAACTACATTCTCGGCGGTCGATTCAGCCACCCGCCATCGACGCAGGTGGTGGGCAGTGATCTTGCGCATTTGAGCGACGCGGCGCTTCTCCGGGGTGAAGGCGACTGCAAATCCGGGGCCGACGCCCTGCTGCATTTCGCACGCGGTAACGACTATGGCAGACGTCGCGGGGCTCATCAGGCTCCTCCCGGTAGAGCGCGGTGGGAGTGGTTGTGTCGTGCAGCGTCATTGAGTCGGGCACTTCTCACTTCGCTGGCAGTCACTCCGTACGTGGGCTCCGGTGTGTCCGCCGGCTGGGTCACTCGGCGTTTCGCTCCCGCGCTCTCTGGGGTCACGAGCGCCACAAACCCGCCGTAGTGCGCCATCAGGTCGAGTTGGAGTTCGTACTCGTCCAGGTGCGGGCTGATGTCCGTGTGCGCCGCAACCACGACGCCGTCGATGTGGCCGGCGTGCACCAGATGCAGCACCCAGCGCCAGCCAGGGCGGTGCATCGGATCCGTCTTCTGAAGTCGGTCCTCGATGCAGTGCTCCGCGCTGACCCGCCACCCTTCGCCGGAGGCGTAGTAACGGGACGTGGTGAACGTAGATGCCTGCCGCTCCCGCAACGACTTCAAGGAGTACAGGCAGACGCGGGGGGTTCGACCATGCGCTTCGAGGTGCATGAGGCGGTGGTCAAGGACTTCTCGGCGCGAGATCCCGAGCCTGACGATCGGATCGGGCGTTATGCGGACCTGGTGCGTGCGCCACCGCTCAGAGGACCGTCGCTCGGCTTCCATCCATGCCGGCGCCTTGCGTGGCCGAGCGAACTCCTGGCTCCAGGGTTCAGGCGGCGGGTACAGGGGCCACTGGTAGACGTATGCGGCTCTGTCCAGGTACTCGGTCAGTCTGTCGGCTAGGGCGAGTGGCACTAGAGACTCCCCATCGAAACGCGGTTCCGTGGCAGATCGACGCTGGCATGGCCCGCGGCGCTCACGGCGTCGCATGTGCCAGTGGAGGCGTTCATGTGAGGTGCTCCCGCTCGTCGAGTAGCTGGCCTGAAGAGCGAACCGCCTAACCGTGGCGATTGGCATGGGGTCAAGGCTCTGGAGGTGGTCAAGGTGGTCAAAGATCATCAACAGACCCCGTGTCTGACGACCTTGGCCTGACAGATCACTTCCAGCTGGTTCTGCCACTTAGGTAATCGCGCGGTGACGGTCCGCGGGTACCGTGGAGAGGCGGGCATCGTGAAAGCCGTGAAAGAGCTGTCGGAGCAGTCGGGAGGCTCGCAATGCCGTCCAACCCGCGTACGCCAAATCTCGGGCTTGCCGCGCTACTTGACCAGGCGGGATGCCAGCGGCAGGAACTTGCCAGGGCGATCAACCGGATAGGCGCCTTAGCCGGCGTGTCGCTGAACCTGACTGGGCAGGCCGTTTCGAACTGGGTCAGCGGAGCGAATAATCCAAAGGCACAGGTCAAACCGCTTTTGCTGGCTGCGCTTTCGGAGAAGTGCGGGCGTCCGATCACCCACGAGGAAGCCGGACTATCGCTTCCCGCGTCCGACGAAGGGGAACAACACCTCGACAATGTCGAGCACTTGCTCACTCTCGGAAGGGCGGACATGGACCCATCTCGTCGCGGCGTTCTCGCCGCAGGCGTGTTCTCCGCAGCACTCACGGTGCCGGTCTTCGGTGCTGCGTCCGAAGCCCACGCTCACGAGCCCGTATCGCCAGGCAAGGCCACGACCCGCATCGGCGCCTCACAGGTCGCCAGTGTGCGCCGCACAACGAGCCGGATCGCGGACATCCTCGACGAGGACGGAGCCGGTCATGCCCGCCCGATGGCTGCGGCTTACCTCGTCAACACCGTCGCTCCTTGGTTGCGTGCGCAGGCGACGGGGAAAGTCGCTGCCGACATGAGGGGCGCGGCATCTGACCTGACGTACCTGACAGGCTGGATGGCGATGTAGGAAAAGGACCACGCCGCCGCCCAGCGCTGGTACCTCAAGGCACTCGACCTTGCCGCCGAGGCGGGCGACCACGTGACCTACTGCCGCACCCTGCGCGGGATGTCCTTGCAGATGACGAGCCTGCGTCGCGGTGCGCAAGGCCTGGAGTTCGCCGACTCCGCCGCTGAAGCGGCCCCCTCCGCAGGGCCACGCCTCGTGGCGTTCCTGCGTGGACAGCAGGCTCATGCGGCGTCCATGGTCAAGGACAGGCGCCGGGCCCACATCCGACTCGGAGAGGCCGAAAGTGCCTTGTCGAAGGCCGACAACCGAAGGGATGCGGTTGGCGGCTACGACCGGACAGCATGGCTGTTCCATCTCTCGCACGTCCTGGTGGAGGAAAACGACCTCCCGGGATCCATCAAAGCGCTCAAAGACTCGATCGCTGTGCAGCCGTAGCAGGAACGACAAGGCCGGGTCCACTCCTACGCGCTGCTCGCCCAACGCCAGTTGGCGCTCGGGCATGTTGACGCTTCTGCATCTTCGTGGGGTCGGTTCCTCGACGAGTACGAGCAAGTGTCCTCCGCGCGGGGTGACGATCACTTTGAGACGATGCGCAAGGAGATGCGCCGATACCAAAAGGCCAGCGCAGTGCAAGAGCTGGCTGGCCGCGCTCGGGAAATAGCCGCTCTGAAGGCGTAGATCCGCTCCCCACAGAACGTTCTGAGGTTTCGGATTTGTGGACCACTCGATAGGGGGCGTGTTTGCGACACCAGGCCTGCGCCGAGTATCAGTTGAGTACTACGTTGAGTCTGCACCCGCCCCATGGTTACCGCGTGGCGGGTCGGTCAACGTGGTCAAAGATCCTTCCCAGGTGCGGGGGCCCAGGATGGCGCGCGAGCGGAATGAGCGGCTGGTCGCTCTCCTCCTGGAAGCTGGCTGGTCACGGGCGCTCGCCGCAGCCGCTTACAACCGGGTAGCGGTCGAAGCACTGAACGGTGCGGTGGTGGAGAATTCCAAGATCGGACGCTCCCACGTGAGCATGTGGGTGGGTGGCGTCCAGCCATCCGGGGTCGCCCCCGTTATCTTGTGCCAGGCGCTGTCCCGCCGGTTGAAGCGTGAGATCACGCCACAAGAAGTCGGGTTCGCAGCCGCCACCTCCCCAGCGCAGGAGGCGCTGGACTGGCGCGTCGATCCTCTGATCGCGCTGAGCGACTTGGGGAATGGCGTGAACTCGGACCGGCGTCGACTGCTGGCAGGCGGTGTGTACTCTGCGGCGTCCCTAATCCTGCCGGACGCGGCATGGTGGCAGGCCATGGCCGAGCCACCGGCCGAGGAGACCGCGGCTCGGAAACGGGTCGGTCATGGGGACGTCGAGACCGTACGGGAGCTGACCCTCGCGTTCTCGCGCATGGATCAACGGCGCGGAGGTGGGCACGGCCGGCGGGCCGTCGACGAGTACCTCAAGGACGACGCTCACAGCTTCCTCCGGGGACGCTTCGCCGACGAAGAGACCCGGCGCGCCATGTTCTCTGCCACTGCCGAACTGGCCTACGTTTCGGGCTGGATGGCCTTCGACAACAGCGAGCACGCCATTGCGCTCCAGCGATTCAACATCGCGGTGAAACTGGCAGCCCGGTCCGGCGACGCACCCCTGAGCGGCCACATCTTGCGCGCCATGGCCCACCAAGCGCTCGACATGGGGTTTCACCACGAAGCTCTCCAGCTCGCACAGGCTTCGGTTCATGGGCAGAGGTACGAAGCCGCCACCCCCCGAGAGCGGGCGCTCCTGGGCGTGGTGCACGCGCGGGCCCTCGCAGCGAACCGGTACAACGAAGGCGCGGCTAAGGCCCTGCTGCGAGCCGAAGATGACCTCTCCAGGGCACATGACGGGATCAAGGAGCCTGACCGGACGTTCTTCTTCGGAGAGGCGTCCCTCGCCCACGAGACCGCCTGCACATTGCGAGACCTGGGCGATCACCAGGGGGCAGTGAAGGAATTTCGCCGCTCCGTGCGTACACGTGGTGCTGCGTTCCGGCGTACGCACGCGGTCACCCTCGGGTACATGGGCGCGACGCAGATCGCCCAGGGCGGGGTGGAAGAAGCGTGTGCAACGTGGACCAACGTCCTGGACGCGATGGAGGACGGGATCTACTCCGGCCGCGCGCGGCAGAGAGTCGTCGACATGCGACACCTGCTGTCGCCCTACCGAAAGCGCGGTATCCCCGTGGTCGGGGTGCTCGATGCCCGAGCTGCCTCGTACCTCGCCCAAGTAGATTGATCGGCAGCGTCTGTGCATTCGAGTTGAGGGGGACGGGCCCATGGCCTTGGAGATCCAGCCGATCGGGGAAGTCATCGCTGGTCGCAGCGAGGTCGCTGATGACTACTGGGGCGACGTCGAGTCCGTGATCCAGCTCGACCAGGGCGAGTTCCCCATCGACTCCGTTCAGGGCCTGGAAGAATTCTCCCACTTGGTGGTGGTGTGGCATTTCGATCAGGCGTCACCGGAAGACGTTGAGTACCACGCCCGGAGCCCGCGCGGTAATGCGCAGTGGCCTGCCACGGGAACGTTCGCGCACCGCAACCATCGGCGCCCCAACCAGCTTGCGCAGAGCTTCCCTCGCCTGTTGGAAGTCGACGGCCTGCGTCTCCGGGTGACTGACCTGGACGCGGTGGTCGGGACAAAGATCTACGACGTGTCGCCGTTCTTCAGCGAGATGGGGCCGCGCGGCCCAGTGCGCGAACCCGTCTGGCCAAGCGAGATGCTGGTGGACTACTGGGCAAAACGGAGCTGAATGCCACGCGGGAGGCTTCCGGCCCGCTAGCGGGCTTCCACGTGGGCACTACAGACTGGGCTCTTCGAACTCGTCTGCAACGTCGAATTCTTGCGACGGGAGGGCCACGGCATCGGTCGACGCCGGGCGGGACCCATCGCGCGAGCCCGTCGTCACCATTTCAGGCGCCGGCCCGTCGAGGGGGCCGCCACCAATCTCCTTAGCCTCGCGCTTTCATGAAGTGTTCTGTCCGACGGGTGGTCAGGTAAGCGAAAAGCGCCTCTAACCAGCAAGAATGAGGATTGTCTAGGTCCCTGCTCCTGCTCCAGCCGGAGGCACTTCTCAGGTGAAGAAGAGCATCGGGTCGTACCCGCGTGTCCGCATCGAGGGCGGCGGCCGGGCGGTGGTCTCGCAGGCCGGGGGCGTGCTGCTCGTCGAGACCGTCCGCAAGGCGGGTCTGGACACTGCGATATCAGCGGCGCTGACGCCGTGGCGGAAGGCTCGGGCGGTGCACGATCCGGGCAAGATCCTTCTGGACGTGGCCCTGGCGGTCGCGCTGGGCGGGGGCTGCCTCGCGGATGTCGCCATGCTGCGGGCCGAGCCGTCCGTGTTCGGGCCGGTGGCCTCCGACCCGACGGTCTCCCGCCTGATCGACACCCTTGCCGCGACCGGGCCGAAGGCCCTGACCGCGATCAGGGCCGCGCGGGCCGAAGCCCGCCGACGTGTCTGGCGGTTGGCCGGCCGGGAAGCGCCTGACGCGGGCGGGGCGGTGACCGTGGACCTCGACGGGGTGCTGGTGATCGCGCACTCGGACAAGGAGGGCGCCGCACCGACGTGGAAGCGGACCCTACGGCCACCACCCGCTGATGGGTTTCGTCGACCACGGACCGGGCGGCACGGGGGAACCGGTCGCGGCCCTCCTCAGGCCGGGCAACGCGGGATCGAACACCGCGGCCGACCACATCACCGCCACCGGACTGGCCTTGGCCCAGCTGCCGAAGAAGTACCGGCGCGGGCGCCGGACCCTGATACGCACCGACTCCGCGGGCGGCACCCACGACTTCGTCGCCTGGCTCGCTCAGCGCGGGCGGTGGCTGTCCTACTCGGTCGGTATGACGGTCAGCGAGCAGGTCCACCAGCACGTGCTGAAGGTTCCGGCATCGGCCTGGACACCGGCCGTCGAGACGGACGGCGAGATCCGCGACGGTGCCTGGGTCGCCGAACTCACCGGCGACGTCCTGACCGGCTGGCCCAAGGGCATGCGGCTGATCGTCCGAAAGGAACGACCGCACCCCGGAGCCCAGTTGCGGCTCACGGACGCGGACGGCATGCGGCTGACCTGCTTCGCCACCAACACTGTGGGCCGGCCGATCGCCGAACTCGAGCTCCGTCACCGGCTACGGGCCCGGGCCGAGGACCGCATCCGGGCCGCCCGGGCCACCGGCCTGCGCAACCTGCCCCTGCACCGCACGGCCCAGAACCGGATCTGGCTGGAGATCGTGCAGCTCGCTCTCGACCTGCTGGCCTGGATGACGACGCTCGCGCTGACCGGCAAGGCCCGGCTCTGGGAACCCCGCCGCCTACGCCTGCGCCTGTCCACCGCGGCCGGACAGCTCGTGACCACCGGCCGTCGGCGAATCCTCCGCCTCGCCCGGCACTGGCCCTGGACCAGCTGCATCACTACTGCCCTCGACCGGCTCGCCCAACTGCCCGACCCCGGCTGACCAGTACATTCCCCGCCCCTTCGACAGCACCTCAACACCCGGCCCCGTGGAAACCGGCGTCGCCCCGAGACGACACTCGGGCGATCAGCCTGCCCATCCTCAACTCACGGCACGAAAACGGCCCACCGACTCCGTCGACGGACCGCCATGAAACTTCGAGGCACTAATCTGGGCGCATTGCCGAGGGGGGCCATGAACGAGACCATCACCGGACTCTTGTCAGGGACGACTGCGGGGGTCGTCGCGATGTCGGCCATGTGGTTCGCCGTCAGGCAGTCCAGGCGGGCGGACGAAAGGACGTACGAACTCGCGAGGTCGATCGAGGAGATGCAGAAGATCCTGCGTCTGCAGGAGTACGAGGTGTCGGAGGCGGCCAGGTCTCAGCGTTTGGTCCCGGAGCTGCTTGAGCGCCTACCCGATGAGATCGCCTTCCGGGTGTGGCAGGACACGAAACGCCGGACGCAGCGCGTCACCAATGTGACAGCCGACGTCGTCCACCTGAGCTCGGCCGACGTGAGCGGCGAACGGGCCAGGCTGACACAGGAGATCGCCCACTCGCTCGGCACCCCGCTGGCCCAGATCGAGGCCGCGGCGCTGTCCATGGAGTCGCTCTCGGCGGGTGGGGACGAGACTGCGGAGCGCGCTGTCCGGCGCATCCGGGAGGGCGTCGAGATATGCAAGTGCTTCATCAATGCGTACAGGAACTACGGAACCATTCAGAAGGGCGTGGGGGAATCCTTCACGGGCGCGGGTGCGGACGCGCTGATCATGGCGCTCGATTTCTACTCGGACGCGGCCGGCAAATCGATCGATGCAGAGGTCGGTGAAATTCCGGAGTCCTTCGCCGGATACTCGAACGACTTCGTCATCGCCGCGCTTCTGCCGCTCCTCGAAAACTCCGTCGACGCATCTCCGGAGCGTGGACGGATCGCGGTGAACTTCGCGAGAAGGCCGGACGCCATCTCCTTCGCTATCTCCAACACGTGCGCGGGCGGACCGCCGGGCGGCGAGGTGTTCGACCGGGGGTACACCAGCAAGAGCGGGCATCAGGGAGTGGGCCTGTCTGTGAGCAAGGGCCTGATCGAGGGCTACGCGGGCGGCGAGATAACGATGGATGTGGACGGTGACGAGGTCACGTTCACCGTTGCGTTGCCCTTCCGGAGAGAGGAGGACGGCGATGTACTCGGTACTGGTGGTCGATGACTCGCGCAGCATGGCTGATCAGCTCGCCGAACTGATCACCGTGCAGACCGGCTTCCGTGTGCTGTCCTGCAGCCGGCCGGAAGACGCCCTCGCTGCCGTTCAGGAGCACCCGATCCGGGTCGCTCTGCTCGACCAGCGGATGCCGCTCAAGAGCGGCACCGAGCTCTACCGCGAGCTCCAGCAGGTGAACCCCGCGCTCAAGGCCGTCATGGTCACCGGAGAGGCGAGCTCGCACGAGGTCGGTCAGGCGATGACTCTCGGGTTCTCGGATTACCTCGCCAAGGGCGAGATTGCGAGTATTTCCGACGTCGTCCTCAAATGGCATACCCAGTACGAGGTGGACCGGGCGGCTCAATGGCGTGTCGGCGCCCCTGAAATCCTCCATTCCGAACGGAGAAAATACCTGCTCTTCGGCGACAGGGTCAGGTACTACCTGGCCGGCGTCCAGGTCCTTGACGAAGCGTATGTGCTTCCGGGCAGCTGGGTAACGGTCCAGCAGATCAACGCGGGCCAGGAGAAGAAGTACACGTACAGCACGTCCGTCAAAGAGACGTTCATCGTGGAGACGTCCCAGCAGTACAACGCCAAGGGAAGTCTGGCGGCGGACGTCGCGAGGAAGACGAAGGTCGGCGCACGCATCGAAGCGGCGGTCACCCGGATCGTGAGGAAGGCCCGGACGACCGAGACGACGGCCACGGCGTCGACGGAGGAGACGTATCGGCTTCCCGAGGAGTCGTCAGACCCGGCGGACAACTACGTGAAGTCCCGCCACATCGAGAGCGCCCCCGTCTACAAGAAGCTACGTCTCTCCTTCGTGAAGGCGTGCAGCTGCTGCCGCGAGGACACCTCGGTCCCGTTGGTGGTGCTGGTGTTCGACGACACCTACGCGACCAGGCACACGGACTACTACCGCGACGGAACGTCGGAGATCATCGAAACGGGCCACATCCGCCGCCCCGCCCCGGACACCGCGTAGCCGCCAGTTTGTGGGCCTGGCAGGTCCGCCCCATGACCAGCCGCTCGAAGTCGCCCGAAGAGCCGGGCCCAGGCCCGGTGGCTCAACGAAATGTGGTCAGTTCATCAGGATGACCTGCCAAAACACCTGACGCCGGCGCGTGGCTGTTAACCTCGGGCTTTCGCTTGAGGTCCGTCCGGATCATAGGCGGGAACGCGAAAGTGCCTTCTGAGCTGGGACGATGAACCTTGTCTAGGGGTTCTGTCGTTCCAGGCGGAAGGCACTTTCTACGTGCAGGGTATCGGTTCGCGTCCCAAGCTTCACGTCTCTGCTGACGGTGCGGGGGTGGTTGGTCACGCCGGAGCGCGGCTGCTGGCTGATCTTGCCGATGTCACCGGGCTGACCAGCGCGTACTCAACCGCGTTGAGACCGCTTCGGCCACGCGGCACCGGGCATGACCCGGGCCGGATCGCTACCGACCTCGCGGTGATGCTCGCTGACGGCGGCGAGACCATCACGGATCTGACCGTGCTGCGCGACCAGGGCGAGGTGTTCGGCCCTGTCGCCTCGACACCGACTACCTGGCGGCTGCTGGCCGCCATCGACGAACGCGTACTGGACCGTCTGCGCTCGGCCCGCGCCCAGGCACGGGAAGTGGCCTGGCTCCAGGCATCCGAGACTCGCTGCGGCATACCGGCGGCGAAAGCCGGCGGACATGAAGTGCCCGGCCTGGTCCTGGACATCGACGCCACGCTGATCACCTGCCACTCCGAAAAGGAGTCGGCCGCACCCACCTACAAAGGCGGCTTCGGCTTCCACCCCCTGGTGTGTTTCCTGGCCAACACAGGCGAGGCCATGTCCGGGCGGCTGCGGCCCGGGAACGCCGGAGCCAACACGGCCGCGGACCACATCGCGGTACTGGACGACGCTCTCGCGCAGATCCCCGACGCCCACCGGCACGGCACCGACATCCTCGTCCGCACCGACAGCGCCGGATCCGCAAAAGCATTCCTCACTCACGTCCGGAACCTGCGAACACGCGGAATCCGCACCTTCTTCTCGGTCGGATACGCGGTCACCGAGCCGGTCCGCCGCGCAATCCGGGCATTGCCCGAGCAGGTCTGGCACCCCGCCCTGGACCAGGACGGCACCCTCCGCGAGTCCGCCGAGGTCGCCGAACTGACCGGCCTTGCCGGCTACCCGGCCGGCACCCGCATCATCGTCCGCCGCGAACGCCCCCACCCGGAGCCCGGCTCTCACTCTTCGACCAGGACGAGGGCATGCGGCACCAGGTCTTCCTCACCGACACCCCATCACCTCCGGCCCGGCCCAGTTCCTGGACGTCCGCCACCGCCAGCACGCCACCGTTGAGGACCACATCCGATGTGGCAAGACCACCGGATTCGGCCGCTTCCCCTCCCGCCATTTCCTGGTCAACGCCGCCTGGCTCGAACTCAGCCTCGCGGCCATCGACCTTCTCGCCTGGACCCGCGTCCTCCTGCTGGACGGCGATCTGGCCACCGCCGAACCCAAGAGACTGCGCTACCGAGTCCTGCACGTCGCCGCCCGGATCACCCGCGGCGGCCGCCGCTTGCGTTTGCGGATATCGGCGACCTGGTCCTGGAGACATGAACTGACGGCCGCATTCCACCGTCTGTCCGCACTTCCCCGCCCCGCCGGCTGACCCGCCGTCCCTGCCCACCTCGACTCAAGGACCTTGGAGAACCCGACCCCGCGTCGGGCCCTCACCATGCCCACCGGCCGATGCAGCCTCGAACAACCTCGCCCAGTCACCCAGCAGACCCAACTGAAAGGGCGAGGTTAGCGGTGGGCCAGGCGGCGAGTTGGAAGCGCGCCGGACGCTCGTCGTGCTTGCCGACGCGGCACTCGTCGCCCGCCTTGCCCAACGTCTTGTTCATGCGGGTGAGGAACCGGTCGTACTGCTCTTGCCAGATCACGGATGAACCCGCCTCCGCATACGCGTCTCCCCTGGCGAAGGTCAGGGCCGCGATCTCGTACGCCAGTCCCTTGTGCTGCACCCAGCAGGGCGGGATGACGTCCTGCGGCTGCCAGGCGTACGTCCGGTTCAGCCAGCGGCACACAGAATCGAGCCACGCCGGCATCGGCTCGATCAACTCGGCGGACAGGGAGCCGAGGTCCCACGGGGCGGGACCGTCGGCGGCCACGGACTCCTCTGTGCTCCGCTCCGCGATGTACTCCAGGATCAGTGCGGGCGGCTCGGGGAAGGGCTCGAAGCGGGTCAGGGTCTCGGTCATGCGGCAGCCGCTCCTTCACGCCCGGCCCACGCCGCCGCGTGGGCCGTGGCCTGGTTCTTCCTCTCGGTGGCCCGCCGGGTCCGCTCGGTTTCGTTGGCGGCTCGAAGGTCACGGACGTGACCCTCGATCTCGGACCAGGAATCCCAGGTCCACATGCCGTCGAGTCGGGTGACGATCGCCGGGAGGTTGTCCGCGAGGACCAGAGCGTGCCCGGCGGGCAGACCTCTGATCTCGTCTCCTCGAAGGACGGGTTCGAGCGCCATGTGCGTGGCCGTCGAGTGGCCACCGCGGTCCCCACCGGACGTGGTCTTCGTCGTGCGCTCTCGCTCGACCTGACCGCACAGGTCGGACATGTCCTTCAGGAAGTCGGGGTCCTTGTCCCCGGGCAGGACGATGACGTTGTTGGTGAAGGCCGCCAGCTCCTTGGCGGTGTCCTCGCCGAAGCGGGCACGAGCCGACGCCCACGCCTGGAGGCCGTAGATGACCGTGATGCCACGACCCCGGCCGTCTGCGACGCGTTGGCGGAGGGAGGGGATAGGCGCGATGTTCGGCGCCTCGTCCAAGGCCGCGAGGAGAGCGGGGTCGAGCCGCCCGGCCGGGGACGCGAGAGCGTGCGCCTCCGCGAGATCCAGAAGGTCTTCGGCTATCGCGGTGGTCAGCGGAGCGACGCTGTTCACCTCGCTGTCCTTGCCGAGGAGGTAGAGGGTGCCCCCGGCGTCGAGGAACGCGCCGAAGTCCGTGGGGTCCTCTCCGTCTCCCTGGAGGGCGTTGATCACCGACTGGTGCATGAAGGGTTCGAGGGCCGCGTCCAGGGTCGAGGCGGTGTTGCCGACGGTGCGGCTGTCGCCGGAGGTGGCCGTGCGGAGCATGTCCGCCCAGCCGGGGCCGGCGCCGGGGTGGGCGTTGAGGATGCCGAGGGGCGCCGGGTCGGTCAGCTTGCGGGCCCACCGCAGTACCCAGTCGAGGGACGCGCCGTCGAGGGCGGCGGCGTGGAAGAAGGCGGCGAGGATCTTGGCCGCCTGCCCCTTGTAGAAGGCGCTGCCCTCACTGGATTGTGCCGCGCTGTTGGGGGTGCGCGAGCCCGCGACGAACGCCTTCCCGCGCATCATCGCCACCTCCGTGTCGGCTGCGCCGTTGATCGGGGTCCACCGGAAGCGCGGGAGGCTCGGTGCGATGTTCTGCGGGTCGAAGACCGCGACGGGCCGGCCGTCCCGCTGCCGCGCGTCGAGGGTGAGTTCGACCAGATCGGGCTTGGTCGAAGTGGCCAGGACCGGCCCGGCCCAGTTGCGGACGAGCGGGGCGAAGAACCTCATCGTCTTTCCGCTGCCCATCGGACCGATGACCCGGCATGCCTTGTCGGCGCGGGACCAGAGGTCGACGCCCTTCGGGCGCTGCGAGGTACCCAATGAGTAGCCGAAATCGTGAGGATCGAGGGGGTGGGGCATGACGTACTCCGGAGCGAGGTGGGCGACAAGGAGGGAGGGTCAGCGAGCGGCGGCGCGGTCCTTCGCGAAGCTCACCCCAGCTGCGCGGCGGGGGTGGCTGTCGTCGCTGGTGAGGGAGGGCCGGATCTCGGTGGCCTTCAAGACTGCTTTGGCCGACATCTGGCGCTTGAGCTGTCCCTTGCTCGCGAATCCGGCGTTGCGCCGTCCGCGGTTCAGCAGGAACCAGAGCGTCACCACGGCCACCGCGCACACGGCCGTCACGGCGTACAGGGCCAGGGCGATTCCGCCGGGCAGGATGTCCACTACTCGGCCCTCCGGGCGACGCGGGCCGCCAGGTAGCGCATCCGCCGGCCGCACAGCCGCGACATCGACGCGTCGGGCCCGGCACAGCGCGGGGGCGCGGTGTGGAAAGCGCTGTGCAGGTCCTCGGCAGCTCGCCAGATGTGGGCGACGGCCGTACGTACGCGGCCCCCGGCGGCGGAGTAGTCGCCGTGGTCCAGCACGAGGGCCAGTTCTTTCATGCGCCGGGCGAGGTCAAGTGCTTCGGCGTGCAGCTGGTCGATGTCCAGTCGCACCGCGCGTTCGTCAGCGGGAGGCGTGGTGTGGTCGGTGGTGACGGTCATGGCGAGGGCTCGTTCCGAATCTGCGTGGACGGGGTCGGCGGCGGAGAGGTGGTGGTATCCGCTCATTCGGTGTCCGGGGAGGTGCTGGTCAGGTCGGTCATCGAGCCGGAGGAGAAGCACAAGTGCTGCTCGGCCTCCACCAACAAATGCTGGACGCCCGGGTAGATCACCTCGCCGACCTTCCACAGGGCGATCCCGCGGCGCAGACGCATGATGTGCTCGGCCGTCCAGGACGGCAGACCCAGCCGGGCCACCGTCGCTTCCGCCTCCGCCTTCTTCTGGCTGTAGATCACGATGGTGTCGGCCATCTTCAGCGCCGCTTGGGTCTCCGAGCTGTCGTCGATGTCAGACAAGTGATGAACGATAAAGATGCAGGACAGGCCGTACCCACGCGCGAACTTGAGGAACTTCTCCAGTAGCGAGGCGAGTTGGGGCGTCCCGAGGATGTGCCACGCTTCCTCACAGACGAGGATGCGCTTGCGCTGCGTGTAGCGGCGGCAGCCGGAGCCGGGGTTCGGCCCCAGCTCCCAGGCTCCGGAGTTCGCGTCGACCACGACTCGGTCGTGTTGCCCCGGCTCCGACCCGCATTCGCACAGCGGACGCAGCCACACCTCTTCGAGGAAGACCGAGATCACGGCGACGAGGATGGTCATGGCGACGCCACCGGACGGGACCTTGGTCAGGTCGAAAACGATCATGTCTGCGTCGAGGTCCACGCCCAGGCTGGTCGGGCCGTCGAGCATGCCCGTCAGGTCGCCGGTGGCGTCCTGCTCGCTGCCGCAGAGCCGATCCAGGACGTAGGACGCCTCCAGGCCGTCACCGAGAAGTTCGTCCCGCGTACGCTTCTTGGCCGCCGCGTCGGACTCCTCCGGTGACCGCAGCGCCGCGGCGACGTCGGCCAGGACCGAGGTGCGGCCGAGTTCACCCGCCCGCTGGTGGGCCCTGCGGATCGCGATCCGCAGGGCAGAGCCGGCGAACTCGTCCAGGGCCTTACCGAGACCGAGTTCAACGATCGTGCGCACCAGCTCGACTTGCCGCTTGCCCGCGATGGCGGGGTCCATCGGGTTGATGCACGACGCCGTACGGCCACCGCCGGGGGCGAACTTCACCGGGGCCTTGCCGGTCAGCGAGCGGCCGAGCGCGGCCCACTCGCCTTCTTCGCGCTCCTTCTGCTCCTTGGTGTCGAGGACGACGACCTGACGCCCGAGGCGGATCTGCCGGGCCGCGTACGTCTTGGTCAGGGCCGACTTTCCCCGGCCCGTGTCCCCCATGACGATCATGTTGCCGCCGGGCAGGCCGTCACCGAACGCCGAGAACGGGCAGTAGATGAACGCCTTGCCCGAGTACAGCTCTCGGCCGATGATCGCGCCTGCCGTGCCGAGGGTCGGCGGTGCGATGGGCAGGTACAGGGCTTGGCTGGTGGTCGTCTCGGTGTAGAGGGGACGGCGCACCGTCTCGTGCATCGGCGACAGCGGGGCGAGGTCGAGCAGGTCTGTCACTTGATGCCTCCGGCGAGGGGCAGGGTCGTGGCGAAGGCGCGGGCGTGTTCGAGGTCGAGCCATTCGATCCGCAGGTGCGCGTTGCGGGCACGGGAGGCGGTGGTGCGCTTGGTGCGCTCCAGCTCTTCGGCGCTGCGCGAGGAGATGGTGATGTAGCCGACGACGGCGGAGCCGGCCGCGCCGGAGGAGGCCAGGGTCATGCCGCGCGATCCGGTAGCGCTGGCGGCGATCTGGTCGCGCGGGTCGATGTTCTTGCCGCGCTTACGGTCGCGGTCGATCTCGGCCTGGTTGTTCGTGTCCTCCGCGAGCATTCGCTCCACGGCCTTGTCGTTGGGTTCGAGCTGCTGCGTGATCGAGATGGTGCGGATGACGTCGGGCATCCCGATCAGCAGCGGCGAGAGGAAGTCGGGGCCGACAGGGGTCGTGGGCCATCCGACGACGGCGGCCGTGGCGTGGTACCAGCTGTCCGTGGAACCTGCCGCGCGAGTGGCGACGTGGGCGCCGTCGCGGACGTCGACGTTGCGGGGGAAGGCGTGCGCCTGTCGGAGATCGGTGTCCCAGATGGCGTGATCCGGGTCGTACGAGTTGCGGATGAACGCGGTCATCCGCCCTTCGTCCAGGGGCGCGATCACAGAGAGGTCGGCGTCCTCCGCGCGGGACCACAGCTCATCCAGGTACGCGGCCATGGCGGCGGCGACTCCTTCGTCACCGGTACCGCGGGCGGCACCCTCGGCCGCCAGGTCACGGGTGAACCGGGCGTGGATGGTGATGTAGTAGCGGTGCTCCTCAGCAGAAGTCGACACGGCGTTGGCCAGTACGTCGTACGAGTCCTTCAGCCACTGCGGGGCGTCCGTCGTCGCGGCCGACTCGTCGCGCTGCGCGATGTAACGCTGGTGGGCGTAGGGGTCCGACTTCATCTGCCGGGCCAGGACCTGGATGCGCTTCACTGGGTGTTCTTCGACGTTCCCGAAGGCGTCGAGGAGTTCGCCCCAACGCTCCAGAGCGACGATCTGCTCACCGACTTCCTTGCCGCCGAGGCCGGGCGAAGCGATCTCCAGGGTGGCTGTGACGCACCCGGCCTCCGGCTGGAGGACCACGACGGCCTGCTGACCGCGGACCGTGACCGGCACCCACGTCATGCCCGTGACGCCTTCCGGCTCCACAAGAGCGGCGTCCGGCGGTGTGCCGGTGCGGCGCACGCCGGCCTCGACGGCCGGGGACACCCATACGCCGCCGGTACGGCGAAGCGCCTTGCGGTGGTAGCGGTTGATCCGCCACCAGCGGTAGAGGGTGCGCCGCTGGGACGTGCCCTTGGGCCGGTACGGGGCGTACACGATGACCAGGGCGAGCAGGATCGGCAGGACCAGGCACGTTGCGGCGATGGCCGTCACGCCGTTGAAGAGGTAGCCGAAGAGGATGCCGGTGACGGCACCGCCGCCGAGGACGACCTGTTCGCCGAGGTCTCGGCGGCCGACCAGCCCTGTGGGGCGGTGCTTTCCGAACTGATACGTACGAGTCGACATGAAGGGTCACTGATCCTTGCTGGGGTTCGGTCGTCCGGGTGCCTGGCCGCCCGAGGGCCGCGACGGCGGCGGGGGCGTGACGGAGGGCCCGGAGCCCGAGGTGGTTCCTGATGCGGAGGAGGGGGAGGCGGGCGGTGTCGGGCCCGAGGTTCCCGTGCCGGTTGACGGCGGGGAGGGCGGCTGTGCTGTGCTCGGCGCCCCATTGGCTCCCGGTGGGCGGCCCGCCGAGGCGTGCCCACCGGCCGAGGACCAGTCCGGAGAAGAGCCGACGACCGGGTCGGAGGTCGCTCCCTGGGGACTAGCGGCGTCCGGTGCACCGGACGTACCGGCGGTGTCCTCGCCGCCCTGCTGGCTCTCGGGCTGTTCGGCCTTGCCGCCGCCTGCGGCGTCGGTGCCCTGCGCGCCTGGGGAAGTGGTGGCCTTGTTCTTCGCCACGTCGACGCCGGCCTTGGCAATGGCGGCACCGACCGCGACCGGTCCGGCCACAGCAGTTCCGCCGCCCATCTTCGCGCCAGCGGTCTTGGCGCCAGCGGACTTGGAGCCGCCGACCAAGGAGTCCTGGACACGAGCGCCCATCGCCCTGTTGGCGTGCTGGGCGGGGCCGTCGACCGCGGCGGCCGGGCCGGAGGACTGTGCACTCTTCCGGGCGTGGTGGAGACTGGCCATCTCGTCGCCGAAGGCGGGCACCCACTTGTAGAGCGTGGCGGACGCGAAGACGGCAAGCAGGAGGATCAACGCGCCGACCAGGGTCTTGGAGACCGAGTCGGACATGCTCCCCGAGGTGTCGCTGAGGATCGCGCCGCCGAGGCCCAGCAGAGCGAACAAGATCGGCTTACTCAGGCCGATGGCGAAGATGGCCCCGAACCACTTCTTCGACTTGCCCCACAGGTCGCGGTCGACCAGCCCGGCGTTGACGATCGGCCCGAGCGCGACGGCCACGTAGATGGCCGCGCTGCGGATCAGGAGCTCGATCCACATCAGCAGGGCGCCGCACATCATGATGAGGTTGACGACCAGCAGCTGTCCCACGCCCTCGGTGGGGTTGGCTGCCATGACCTTGAGGATGTTCTCCAGGAAGGGCTTGAAATTCGATGTCGCGTACGGCTCGAAGATGGCCGTGACTTCGTCAATGGCCTTCATCAGCAGTGCGATTGCGCCCGGCGTCATGGCGTTGACCACGAACTGGAGGAGAAGGAAGCCGATCGCCTCGGACACGGCGGTGGTCAGGGCGACTCCGCGGACCGCCCGTTTGGCCACGGCGATCAACCAGAGAGCCACGGTGAGCAGGCTGGAGGCCGCGAAGATGATCGCGTACTGCTTCAGGAAGCCGGTGCTCGTCAGGTCGATCTTCGTGGTGTTCTGGATCAGCTCCAGCATCTTGCGCAAGAACCAGATGTTGGCCTCGGTCAGCTTCTGGAGCAGGAATCCCAACGGGTCCTTGACGAAGTCGATGGCCGCCTTCGCCTCGCAGACCATCGGGATGTAGCAAAAGGGGTTGGCCACCGCCGAGGGCACGAAAACGAACCCGATGACCACGTTGATCATGGCCACCGCCTGGAGACGGCGGCGCCAGCGGCCTGGGGTTCCCCGCTCGATGGTCAGCAGGCCGGGGGCGTCATCACGCAGTCGCAGGCGCATTGCTGGCACCTCCCACGTCCGCGAAGCTGTCGGCCGGGTCGGCTTCCTGCATGGCCGGCGGCGACGGAACGAGCGGTTCGGACGGCGTAACGGCCGTCGTCTTCCAGGTGCCGTCCTCCCAGACGAGGTCCACGGTCATTCGCAGGAACGCGACCTGCGGGCGCTGCGTCTCGTCCTTCCCGGCGACGCCGCCCACGGACGCCGTCCACAGCTCGATGCTCGCGGCCTGGTCGGAGTAGGAGATCGAGCGGGTGGCGAGCGCCGCGGTCCGCGTGATCAGTTCGCTGCCGTCGCCGGTCGTCCCGTCCGCGCCGACCCCGCGGTTCTCCATGACCAGGCGAGCTGTCGAGTCGGTCTCCTCGGTGACCGAGCGCAGCACGCTCGACGCGGCGGTAGCCGCCAGCATCCGGTGCCGCCAGTCCTCATGGGTGAAGAACCGGGGGTCGCCGTAGAGCATGGTGGCGCTGACGGCGGCGGCACGCGCGCCGCGCTCGTCGTGTCCGTACGGGGCCGGGAAACCGCTCGGGCCGTTGGCACCGCTCAGAACGGGGTCTTCTGCAGCGGCCGGAGCGTAGTCGGCGAAGTCGCCCGGCACGTTGGACGCCTGCCGCACGTCGATCGGTGCGACCAGCCCCTTTGAGGTCGAGCTGTCCTTCAGCTTCCAATCGTTGGACTCCCACGTGAGTGTGACCGTCACCGACTGGAAATCCGTCTTCGGCGTCGTGTGTTCGGCCGCGCTGCCGCGAACCGTCGTCGTCCAGAGCCGCACCATCGCCCCGTGAGCATCGAAGCCCAGGACATGAGCCGAGAGGACACCAGTGCGGGCGATGGTTTTTTTGGCGGAGATCTTGGAGGTGTCGCCCCGTAGGGAGCCAATCGCGTCCTCGGCCGCGTGGTCGGCCTTCTTCACCACCGTTCCGGCCGTGTCCTTAGCCGCCATCACGGCCACGGCGCGGTGCCGCGCGTCCTTGTCTGTGAGGAACCGAGAACTCCCGCTGACCGTGGTGTAGTTGGCCGCCGCTGCTTTGGCGCCGGTGCGAGAGTGCGGGTAGCCGACGGGTACGCCGTGCAGCTCGCGCACGCCTGAGCCGTTCGCCTGCGGAGCCGAGTGGGCCGGTGCTGACGCGGAGGGAGCCGTGGCGGGAGGGGTGCCCGTCGACATGCTGACGACCACCCCGGCCGCGGTGACCACTGCCGCACCACCGGCCGCGATGCCCCAGAGCTTGGCCGACGAGCGGCGCGCCCCGCTGGCCTTTGAGGAGGAAACGTTCCTCCGGGATCGTGAAGCCATGGGTCACACACCCATGCCGTACGTGATGGCGAAGATGGTGCCGAAGCTGGCCACGAGGAAGACGCAGGTCAGGCCGCCGACCATCATGCCCTTGCCGCGCGAGCTGTCCATCGTGGAGTGGCCCTCGCCGAACCACCCCTTCGACTTGCCGACACCGGCGAGGAAGGCGCCGGCGCCGACGACGAGGACGACGGCGGCGATGACGCCCAGGATGACCTTCGCCGTGCCGCCGAGCTTCCCGAAGGGGCCCCAGTCCGGCTTCACACCGGACACGACATCGGCTCCGGCGGCGAGGGTCGTGTGCAGGGAGGGATCGGCAGCGGCAGAAAGAAGGTTGTGCATGGTTCAGCCCCTTGGTGCTGTGAGGGATAGTTTGGGATGGTTTGAGGTGATTAGCCGACGTGCCGCATCGCGATGATCTGCGGTTTCCAGTAGCTGAGCGGTTTGATCCGCACCTGAGCTCCGGTGTGCGGGGCGTCGATGACCTGGCCGTCGCCGATGTACATGCCGACGTGCTCAGGCCCGGCGCCGCCAGGGACGCTGAACAGCAGGTCGCCCGGGACGAGTTGGGAGACGGCCTTGACGGCGGTCCCTGCGTGGACCTGGTCGTAAGTGGTTCGCGGCAGGTTCACCCCCGCCGCTGACCAGGCCATCTTGGTGAGCGAAGAGCAGTCGCAGCCGCCCACGCCTTCGTACGGCATGACACAACTGCCGCCCCACCGGTACCAACTGCCCAGGGCCGTCTTCGCGGCCGAGATCGCGCGAGCGGCACCCTTGCCGGCCGGGGCGTCAGGGCTGACGGCGTCGGCCCACTTCGAGGCCAGCGCGCGGATCTTGCGCACGTATTCGCGGGTCTCGGGGTACGGCGGGATGCCGCCGTACTTGATCACCGCGCCGCCACCCGCGTTGTACGCGGCCAACATGTTGTCCGTCGAGTCGCCCGGCACCTTCTTGACTTCTTTGGCCAAGGTGCAGTCGTGCGCGGCCTGCGCGGCGATGGCATCAGCAGGATTTCGGATGTCCTTGACCCCGTCGCCGTCGCCGTCCTTGCCGTGCTGTGCCCAGCTCCCCGGCATGAACTGAGCGATGCCGAGGGCGCCGACGGGCGACGTCGCACCGGAGTTGAAGTTGCTCTCCGTGTACAGCTGAGCCGCCAGGAGGGAAGCTGTGACCTGCGGGCACTCGCCCGCGTGCTTGTTGATCAGCTCACGGACCCAGCCCGGTACAGGCGCGTCCGTAGTGATGCCGCCCCCAGGTCCGGCTTCCTGCGCGGAGGCGCTGTCGGCCCCTCCAAACGTGGTCAGCATGGCGACGCCGGTGACGAGCCCGGCCGTGACGAGTCCCAGACCAGCTTGTGTGCCCTTGTTCATCGCGGCCCCGTCACGCCCAGGGCAAGGCGGTGACGCGCCAGCCCTCGGCGGTGTGCTCCAGGCGGAGTGCGAGCTGTTCGTTACTGCTGCGCGCGTGGCCGGGCTTCGGGGTGGTCGTGAGGGTGTAGCTCACGCGGACGAGGGCGGAGGAGGCCGTTGCCGCAGGCGCACCGTCGGGGATGACGGTGGACGTGATCTTGGCCGTCTGGTGTGCCTTCTCGGCCCGCAGGGCGGCCCATGCGGCGTCCTGGCTCGGCCGCTTCTGGGCGAGGACGCCCGCCAGTTCGCCCGAGGCGAGCCGGGCGGCCCGAGCGCCGGCGTCTGCGTACGAGTGGTCGGCGCCGTCGCGGGCGTCGTGTTCCGCGTAGGCCGTGGCGAAGGCCCGAGCCGCCCGCTCAACGTCTTTCGGGAGGCGGGTTGTTGCCGGGGAGGCGGTGCTGCCGCTGTGCGACGGGGCGGTATCGGGGATGCCCGCCGAGACCGAGTGCGGCTGCGTGGACGCGGTCGAGGCGGCGGACGTGCCGCTGTCCGAGCTGGAGCAGCCGGCCGACAGGAGAACCAGGGAACCAGCTACGCCTATTGCGGCTGATATAGGTATGAAACGGGTGAATCGAGGCATGCGGGAACCACAACCTTGGTGCAGGAGATTTCGGAAGTGCGAGCGGCGCGGCCCCGCGGGGGCTGGAAGCCGCGCCGCTCCTTCGCAGGAAGAGGCGGGATTCCTCCTGCGGGCTTTACCGGCGAATGCCGGAGAAATTGAGAAGCAGGCCGGAGCGTGTAGCTCTATCTGCCTGTCTCATCTGTCGAAGAGTTCGATCGTGTTTCGCGTCTGTGAGACGGTTGAGCTGCCGGGTGCGTAACTCATATCAAGGCCATCAGTCCCTGCGTGATTCGAAGGAGATCCCAAACGGATCTCTAAGGCCGGAAAGCCTTGTGGCGTTGGCCGTGCCTGAATCCTTGCAGGGGTTCGCGGACAACTCGAATCAACAAAAAAGCCGGAACTTAATTCCAGGAATTAAGTTCCGGCTTTCGGCGGAGCGGCTTACGGTCCTATGCGGAGCTGTGGTGCAGGTGCTCGACCGCCACGCCGAGCCACGGGGCGGCTGGGCCGCTCAGGAGCAGGGGCGCGCACGTGCTGTACGAGAGCACGACGGCGGGCGGTTCATTGGCGACTCCGGTCAGGAGGACGTGGTCGAACGGCATCCACTCACGAGCCCCCACCGGGAGGAGTCGTACGCCAGCCGACGTGAGCACCACTCGGGCAGCGGTGTGATCGCGCCACTGCGGACGGGCGGCGTCCTCCGCTTCCTGCCGCCGACGGGAGTCGAGACGACCGTTGCTCACCCACCGCCGGCCGAAGGTCGGGTGGTCCTCGAAATAGCCACTCGCAGCGGTCGGGTAGTCGACCCCTGTCCCGTAGAAGCGGGCGGCGGAGCACGCCACGTCCGCGAAGGCGACCTCACCGACCGCAAGGGCAAGACCGTCCGCCTGGACCGGCACAAGACTGCCCCCGCCCTGGAGGTGAACCGCGAGGGCGGACGCTGCCTGTACGGCATCGGCACGGGCGGCGTCCTCAGCCCGGTCGCGTCGGCGAGACCACATCGTCGTTCCTTCCTGATCAAGCTGACCGGCCGGGGCCTGTACGGCGCGAGCCACACAGGCCCCGAGCCCGTCATGAGATGACATCACCAGAGGGCGCTGGAGGCAGCGGCGGGTGTCCTTGCCCCCTCGTCGTCCTCTTCCTTCAGCCGGGCCAGCAGCACACCAAGCCGGTCGTTGCTGATCGCCTGATGCTTGCGGACGGCGTCCCCTACAACCTCGCGACTGGTCCGTCCGGCTCGCTCGGTAGCCGATCGCGCAATCGGCAGCAGCTCTGCCAACCAGTCGTCATCCGCCTCCCGGTCTTGTGGGCATTCCGCGTCGTCCGGGACGGACGGCGTCTCTCCGTCCGCCGAGGTGCGGACCGCCGTGGGCGCGGAGGGTTCCGTGTCCTCCGGAAGTGCTGTGGTCGGCGCGTGGTCCGTAGGTCCACCGTCCGGTCCGTCCGCGCTCTTGCCCTCCGCCTCTTCTTCGTCCGCTTCGGCGGACGGATGGGCTGCGGTGTCCTTCGTACGTTCTTCTTCTGCGGGCGGGGGCTCGGCTTTCCGCAGGTCAACGGTTGCTGCGGCGGCGTCCTGCGGCGCGGACGGACCGTTTGTCAACGGCAGTGGAGGCATCGGCGCCGGTGCTTCCACCGGACGAGGACGCTGCTGGACAGCGACGCGTTCGAGCGTCGGAGACGTCTCGCGGACCGGTCCGGGACCGGAGTCAGCCCCGTCCGGGACCGCCCGCTCAGCCGTCCGCGCCATCAAAATGTAAAGGTGGACCGATCCCGCCAGCGCGAGGGGCGCGAGCATCGACAGCACACCCACGACGCTGTCCGTGAGGTGCAGCGCGGACCGTCCGGCCTGCGGAGAATCGTTCAGCGTGATGGCGTGCAGAGCGTTCGCGCCGAGGCTCGCCCCGGTCGCCGCGAGGAACAAGAACCAGGCGTAGAGCCGCGCGGCGAACCGCTGGTGCCTAAGAAGCACGATCGCCCGCACGCCGTAGGCAATGAACCCGTCGATGAACACCGGGAACAGGTAGGACAAGGTCTCCCTGGCGTGGATCGCGAGGGCGATCTGACGCAGTGCGTCGTACGAGAAGGCGAAGCCGGCCGCGCCGAGCAGGATGATCGCACTGCGGTCCCAGGCCGTCATTCCGCGAAGGCTGTAGCTCTCCTGCCGTTCGGTTCCTGCCGCCATGTCTATGTGCGTGTGTGACATCAGTGGTTGCCCCCGTCGCGCGGGCTGATGTCCTGCCAGGCCGGGGTCTGCGAGAGGAGCTGTCCGAGCTGTTCCAACGAGGTGACCTCGTGCACGTGCTGACTTGGGCAGCTCACGCACGACACCCGCAGCGAGATTCGTTCTGTGCCGCCCTGGTCGGTGTAGTACAGCTCCAGGTGCTGGCCCCCGGTCGTGTCGAGCGACGCGAAAGCTTGCAGGTGTTCTTCGAAGCTGAGAAGTCCCAGCACCTCCCAGTCGAGCGTGACTGCGGCGGCCCCCAGGAGGGTGCGTGCGTACTTGGACGCTGCGGTGATCGACCTTGGGCCCCAGGTGCGGAACGCGGCCTCCCGAGCGGTCTTGCGCCGGTCCTCTGCGGTCGTGAGGTGTTTGGCCGCAGCGAACATGATCGGGTGACTCATCGGGGGCCTTCCAGAAGATCGGTGGTGCGAGGTGCGGTGCCGTCGCCGGGCTCATTGGCGAGGCGAAGGAGAACGTCCGCGTGGCACGGAGCGTCAAGGGGACATGTGCACATCAGGTCGAGCCCGCGCAGTGCTCGGGCGAAGCGAGCTGCGTAGTGGCGTCCGACCGGGCCCCGGAGCGTGGCTGTGAAGAGGTCTACCGACTCCGCAGCGTCCATCGGGGGACCGAGCGGGGACCGAGCCCCGGCTGTGAACGGGTTCGCGTACCGGCTGCGCGGTCCAACGTATGCACAGGTTGTGGAAAGCGTTGCGGCGTCGCGGAACGCTCCGCGAAGGCGGACGGGCATCACGCCGCCCTCCCGCCGCGGCGCCGGTCAGCGCCGATCATCGGCACAAGGGCCGTGACCATCTCGGCCAGACGGCTCGCCACGCGGGCCCCGACGAAGTCGGTCAGGTCCGGCCCGTTCTCATCGCGGGCGGGCAGGTTGGACGTGATGATCGTCGGCAAGCAGTGGTTGTACCTGTAGTTGATCAGTCGGTACGTGACCTCTTCGGTCCATTCCGAGGTCTTCGCCGTACCGAGATCATCGAGGAGCAGGTACTGAACCCGGCTGAGCCGTTGCAGCTCGTGTTCTGCGGCGCCCATGACCTGTGAAGGGCGCAGGTTGCCGTACATGTCCGCCGAGTTCACGGCGATCAGCTCGAACCGGTCCGGCCCGCCGGCCGCGATCCTCCGCAAGGCCCCGTATGCCTGGTGCGTCTTGCCCGTCCCCGTGAGGCCGGTGAGGAGCAGAGCGCCAGCCCCGGCGTTGTTCGTGAGTGCCCGGTCGGCCCAGCCGATGACCTCCAGCAGCGTGGCCTCAGCATCACGGAAGCGAGGAGGGGTCGCCCGCTGCCAGCGGCTCACGGCGTAGTCGGCCCGAGCCCGGCGGTGCCACTCGCGGTCTCCCGGGTTCTCTTCCGGTACCTCGTCGGCGGGGTTGACGTTCGGCACGGCCTGAAGTCCTTTCGCAGCGAGTATTCGTTCCATTGCGCGCATCGACCTGGCGCTGCCCGCGCGTTCCGGCTCAGCCATGATCAAAATCCGTTCTGGTAAGCGCTGGGAGCAGCGGTGTTCTGAAAGGGAACCCAGCCTCCGGACTGCCGACGCAACGGCACGACATTCCCCTGAGAGGCTGCTGCGGGGGGAGCGTGCGAGGGCAGATCCGCCCAGATGCGCAGCAGATAGCGGGCGGACTGTGGCGGGCGGTCGGCGTTCCATCGCCGCGCCACCATCTCGACCAGCCGTTCATTTCCCCAACGTGCTGCGAGAGCTGTTACCCGATCCCATTCCGTTTCGGTCAGTCGCCAACCAACGAGCATTCCGGCGCCTGTTATGGCTGTTACCAGGTCTTTGGCTCCGTCAGGAACCGTCACCGAGCCTTGCTCGCCAGCGTTGTTCTCTCGGCGCGACCTCGGCAAGCTAGCTTGCTCGTTGGTGGTGGTAATACTCCCGTAGGGAGTATTACCACCACGTACGCGCGAGGAAGAAACTTCCGAATCTGCGTGCCGAAACTTCCCACTTCCGATTTCGCCAGTGAGGTTCTGGGAAGGAAATTCCTGGTCCTTCTCTCCCACTTCTGGCCCGCCAGGGCGGGGAGTAGGAAGTTCCTTCACCGTGCTGGTAGTTTCCTCGGCGGTCCCGCTAAACAGCAATATGGAGTAGGAATTCGGGTTGGAGGCGCCCCCTCCGCGTTCGTGGCTCAGTTCTCCGAGCTTCGCCAGCTCTCCGAGACATTTCGTTATCGAACGAGGCGTAAGGCGGGTAACAGCGGATATCTCATCAAGGGTTAGCGTCGCCTTGCCGTCGTCGTCCGCCTCGCGGGCCAGCGCCAGCATGACGAGGCGCGAGCCCCTGCACGACTTCGACTGTGACCAGACCAGTTCGGTCGCTATGGCGCTCATCAGTGGTCACCGTCGTCTACGGCTATGCGACTGCTGAGGGAAAGACCGAAAGACTGGTCGTCCTCCGGGACGTAGCCGTTCTGATATGGCTCCGGGGTGAGATAGAGCGTTTCGGTGGGGAGATAGAAATGGTGGGCGCGACGCCAGTCGGCAGCCCTTCCGAAACCGCGCCTTACCATGCGCGCAACTTCCTCTTCGGTCCTGCGGTCGATAAGCATGCGGTAAAAGTCCGATTCGAAGAGGTGGGTAACAGACCGGCGCACGGGATAGACCCGCACGAGCACTGCCGTAGGTGCAATTTCTCGAATTTCGGCACTGATAGTCCTGCGCCGAAATCCGGAAGGGTTGTTCTGAAGCATGGGGGGAACTCCAGTGAACGCAGGGTCCGCCGTGCGGAAGAATCGTTTCCTCGGGGGCTGCGTCAGGCGGCGACGACGTGGAGCGAGGGCGTGCCCTGCCCGGCCTGCGACTTTCGGTAGCGACGGGCGAGTTTCAGCAGATACTCATGCGTCACGCCAAGCCCGCGGGCGACGGCAGCAGCGTCCAGTGATGGATCAGTCGCGAAGCGCGCAATCACGGCGTCCCGGGCGGGCTTGGTCAAGACTGCGGTGCAACCTCGAAGTGCGCCTTCTACTGCTTTCTCGATGTCCCGGTCTTGCCATGCACGCCGCAGCTCTGCACGCTCGGAAGCCAGAAGACCGCCCCGGATTCCGTACTCGTCGTCATCCTTCAAGGACTCCACCAGGCACCGGGCAGCGACGGCCAACGGGCATGACGCGCACAGATTGCGAGGACGGTTGAGGGAGACTCCCAGCTTGGCTTTCACGGTGTCGGGTTCTTCCCTGGGGCCGTCTGCGAGAGGGACGAAGATATTGATGTCCTGGTTAGCGCATTGGGCGTATTCGGCCCAGTGCTTACCCGGAGCCTTCTTCGACTCTTCTATTAGGGGCAGCCAATTTCCCCGGTGCGCAGCCTCGATGAGGCCGGATATGTCAGTGCTCATTTGTTTCTCGCGATGTTCGCAGCGCCGCGAAATATTGCAATCGGGCGCGAGAGGAGATCAGGAACGCTTACGAGAGCGCTTGGAAGGCTGAAGCGCCATCAGTACCGACTCGTCATCCCTCTGGGTCTTTTCACCAGGGCTGACGAAGTGCATATCGGAAATCGCGTGGAGGTCATCCTCCGTGAACTGCACGAATTTGCCGAACTTCCGGTGAGGGAGCGTGGATATACGCTCGCGGAGCCACTTTTCCGGAATGTTCAGCCGTTCAGCGGCTTCGCTGTACCCGATGTGCAGACGCTTATCGCGGGAGTCAGTAGCCTGGCTGCCCAACAGGGCGTCTAGGCCGCCGGCCTGAGCCAGGAGGCCGACCACGGCCGCGAGTCCCTGCAAGTCCACGGCCGGGCCCGCGTTCGCCGGTGCCACGGCCGCCATCACGCTTCCAGCCCGCGCAGTTCAGCGGTCCGGAGGTCGAAGGCGTGCCCGCCGGAGGCCGCCCATCCGGCTTGGGGGAATGAGCGGATGATCCACCGGGCGATGGTGACCGCCTTCGCCCGAGGGATACGAAGGGTCCGTCCGCTGGCGTTCACGGCGGTCAGCCCGAGGTGGGGCCACAGGGTCCGAGGCCCCTGAAGGCGCACCTGTACGACGGCGACTTCCGGCAGCATGGACGACAGTTGCGCCGCCAGACGTTCGGCCGGGCCCGAAGGGATCTCCACCTTCGGTTTGCAGTCCGTTGTGGGGGACATGCGACACTCCTTTATGTGGTACGCCGCTCCGTCGTGCCGTGCGAAAGGACACGGAGTGGCCGTGCGAGTGATCAGCGCCCTTGTCGGGGGCCACGGATCACGAGCTGTCTGGCGTCCGAGAGGTGCGAACTCTCGGGCGCCGATGGCGTTTTGAGGGGAGGGACCGCGCCCGAGTGCTGCGCGGAATCCCCTCTTCACCGAATCGGTCCACGATGGGGACCGCAGGTGGGCGAAGGCCGAGAGGGGTGCGAACCTCCTCGTTTTTCGCTAAGATGAAGCTATCTTGGTTCGCATCAAAAGTCAACAGTCCGAGGTTTCCTCGGTTCATCCAAAAAACGAGGTCCGATGCCAGCTCGCCGTTTCGACAGAGAACGTGTGCGCGCGGTACGTCGAGCCGCCGATGTCTCGCAGGCCGACGTTGCGTCCGCCCTCGGTGCTGCGGACTCGACCGTGGCGGGGTGGGAGTCGGGAGCGACGACGCCCGATCAAGAGAAGCTGCCTGCTCTGGCCAGGGTGCTGAACCGGGATCTGGACGACCTGTTCCCGCGCGACGGCTTGCCCGACCTGATTGACCTGCGATGCGACGCCGGCCTGTACCGATACGAGACGCGGGCAGTCATCGGGACCAAGAGTGATGGACCGGTGGCGGGAGCTGAGCAGGGCGTCCGACGACTCAAGGACCGGTACCTCCCTCTCCTGGCGGCTGCATACGGGGTGACCGAGGACGAGCTGAAGCGCGCCCAGGGCCGGTCTTTCGGAGAGGCTGACGAGGACGCCGCCGAGGCCGAGAGGGTGCCGGAGACACTGGCTGAGAAGATCGCTCTCCTGCTGGAGCGCTCCTATCCGAGCAGAACCGCTCCGGGGGATCAGGAGATCGCGGACTCCGTAAACGCCTACGCGGGCTCCCATGTCGCCTCAGCCGAGGACATTGAGGCCCTGCGGACGGGTGACGACGACGCACCGGTGCCCGTGGTCCTCGAAGGTCTCGCCCGGTTCTTCGACGTCTCCAAGCTGTACTTCGAGCCGAATGACGCCGTCGCCCGGCAGGTCTACGAAGGACTCCGCCTTATGTCGGCGGTCAAGCAGGGCAAGGTGGGCCGAGTCCGGGCCCGCGGAATGAGTGCAGAGGGCCTGCCGGCCGATGTCCTCTCGATCCTGAACGACCTCGCCAGCGAGCTGGACAAGAAAGCCGATCCAGGAACTAACGATTAGTGCCGTATCAGCCAACGTTCGCCCTGTAGTGCCTCAGGATCACGGATGGCATATGTCTCGGCGGCTGAGCCCGCCAGCATGCTCGCGGTTGGTCGGGCGACGTGGACAGCGAGCCGGAGACGGTGTTCTGCCTGGACGAGTCCGGCCCGCTGCGCCGGTAACCGCACCCGGGCCGACAGTGGGCCGAACGCGGCGGCAGGCACAAAGTGCCCGACCGTGAACCACGCCGCAGGCGGTGAGCTACCTACCTGCGCACCTTCTACCCGCCTACAGTCCGCCTGGCGGTTGGGTGTGACAACTACTTCCCGCACCTGGCAGCCGAGCGCCGCCGCCGGGTGGCGGACTGGGCAGAGGCCAGCAACGCCGAGATCGCCTACACCCCGACCAAGGCCCGGACGCAGAGCGTCAGTCAGTTGCCAGTAGAGGCGGCCAGTGGGTGTGGAGCAGCCGGTTTGAAAGAACGGACGGCTGCTTCGGTGGCTACGGTTAGGATCGCGAACGTGATTACCGGTGAAGTGAAGAGCAAGGTCGGACGCGTCTGGGACGCGTTCTGGTCCGGTGGTATCTCCAACCCGCTGGAGGTGATGGAGCAGATCACGTACCTGCTCTTCATCAAGCGCTTGGACGAGCTCCAGACCGTGAAGGACCGCAGGGCGAACGCGACGAAGGTCCCTGACCCGGACCCTTTCTTCGACATCGAACAGCAGGACCTGCGCTGGCAGAACTTCAAGGTCCGCGACCCCGAGATCATGTACGGGCTCGTTGCCGATGGCGTCTTCCCGTACCTGCGCCGCATGGGCGGTGACGACTCGACGTACTCGCACCACATGAAGGACGCCCGCTTCACCATCCCGAGTGCGAACCTGCTTGCGAGGGTCGTCGACCTCCTCGACGACATCGACATGGGAAGCAGCGACACCAAGGGCGACATCTACGAGTACTTGCTCGCGAAGATCGCCTCCGCCGGTCAGAACGGGCAGTTCCGCACGCCCCGGCACATCATCGACCTGATGGTCGAGATGACCCAGCCTGGCCCCGGCGACGAGGTCTGCGACCCGGCCTGCGGCACGGCGGGCTTCCTGGTCCAGACGGCCTCGTACGTCAAGCGCACACACAAGGAAGCTCTGTACGGGGCGGAGCAGCGCAAGCACTTCAACGAGTCGATGTTCCACGGCTTCGACTTCGACTCCACGATGCTCCGCATCGGCTCGATGAACATGCTGCTCCACGGCGTGGAGAACCCGGACATCCGCTACCGCGACTCCCTCGCGGAGTCGGCGGCCGGCGAGTCCGAGAAGTTCTCCCTCATCCTCGCCAACCCGCCCTTCGCGGGCAGCCTGGACTACGAGTCGACGGCGAAGGACCTCCAGTCGATCGTCAAGACGAAGAAGACGGAGCTCCTCTTCCTCGCCCTGTTCCTCCGCCTCCTCAAGCCCGGTGGCCGCGCGGCGGTCATCGTCCCGGACGGAGTCCTCTTCGGCTCTTCCAAGGCCCACAAGGACCTCCGCCGGATGCTGGTGGAGGAGCAGCAGCTCCAGGCCGTGGTCAAGCTCCCCAGCGGCGTCTTCAAGCCGTACGCCGGTGTCTCCACCGCCATCCTCTTCTTCACCCGCACGGACAGTGGCGGCACGGAGGACGTCTGGTTCTACGACGTCAAGGCCGACGGCCTCTCCCTGGACGACAAGCGCAACGAACTCCTCCCCGAGGACCGCCTCGGCGTCCGCCCCCTCCCGGCAGACCAGCTCCTGACCGAGGAAGAGCACGAGAAGAACAACCTCCCTGACGTTCTTACTCGTTGGTTCAACCGCCACACCACAGAACGCGACCGCCCCCGCACCGCCCAAAGCTTCTGCGTCCCGAAGTCGGACATCGCCGCCCAGGACTACGACCTCTCCCTGAACCGCTACAAGGAAATCGTCCACGAAGAAATCGTGACGCGCTCCCCTCTGGAGATTCTGGCCGACCTCGAAATCCTCGACGCAGAGATCTCCAAGGAAACAGAGGAGCTGAAGGGAATGCTGGCGTGACGACTCACTCGGTGCCACTCAGCGAGTTGGTGGAGTTCAACCCGACACCCGGTCGGAACTTCGTTGGCCCTGAAGTGGTTTCATTCCTTGGCATGGCGGATGTATCGGAACGTGGAACCACGGCATCCGGTGAGGATCGAGAATACAGTGCCGTGAGTAAGGGGTACACGCCGTTCCGGAATGGAGATATCCTAGTCGCGAAGATTACCCCGTGCTTCCAAAATGGGAAGATTGCGCAAGCTCGCATCAATCATGACGTTGGGGCGGGATCCACGGAATTTCATGTCGTTCGCCCACGTGACGGGGTGGACGGGCGGTATGTGCTCCGATTCCTTCGGCAGGAATGGATTCGCCGGGAAGGCGAGTCGCGTATGACTGGTAGCGGTGGGCAGCGTCGTGTTCCTGAGGTCTACCTGCGAGCTCTCAAGATTCCCTTCCCGCCGCTCGCAGAGCAGAAGCGCATCGCCGCAGTCCTCGACCAGCTAGACACCCTCCGCGCCAAACGCCGCGACGCCATCACCCTCCTCGACGACCTCACCCAATCCATCTTCCTCGACATGTTCGGGAACCCTGCAACTAACTCTATGGGGTGGCCGCTGGGAACGGTTAAGGAAATCTTGGAGTCGGCTACGTATGGTACTTCTGAGAAAGCGTCACTTAGCGGAGATGTTCCCGTCCTTCGTATGGGTAACGTGACGTCGACTGGCGAGATCGACATGACGAATCTGAAGTATCTGACGATAGAGCAGGCGTCCGAGAAATACATGGTTCGTCGTGGCGATGTGCTGTTCAATAGGACCAATAGCGCAGAGCTTGTGGGGAAGAGCGCGATCTATAGGCGTGATGAAAGTGTCGCGTATGCGGGATACTTGGTGCGGCTGCGCGTGGATGAGAGCAATAATCCAGAGTACTTGGCGGCTTACTTGAATAGCGCCTATGCCAAGGCGTGGTTCCGTGCGAAGTGCAAAAGCATTGTCGGGATGGCGAATATCAACGCCAAAGAAGTGCAAGCCATGCGAATTGCGATGCCGCCGCTCGATCTGCAGATGAAGTTTGCCGAGTCCGTCAAGGCGCTGGAATCAGTCAAGCGGGCTCATCGTGCCCACCTCGCGGCCCTGGACGAACTCTTCGAATCCCTCCAACAGCGTGCCTACTCCGGCCAGCTCTGGGATCATGAAGCCGCGTAACCCGTAACGCCACACACGCTCCACCGCACCACTACGTCGACCGCGCCCGGTCTGGGGAGGCTCCGGGCGCGGTCGGTCCTGCCGCACCACGTAAGCCACACGCGTACAGCGACAAGCGACACCGCAACAGGGGAGAGGGGCGCCTTCACCATGGCCAGCAACCGAGAGACCGACGGCACCGGCGAGCACGGCGGCGAGGCGAGCCCGCCCAGGCCGGGGCCGCGCCCCACCCCCGACCCGCCGAAGACGAACCGGTCTCCTGAGGAGGCCGCCGCCCGGAACCTCGCCCGCCCCGCCGGAAACTTCGGCTTCCTCCGGGCCGAGTGGCCCGCCCTCTACGAGGAAGCCACCCGCGCCGAGCGCTTCACCTACTCCGACCCCCGAGCCGCCTGCTTCTACGCCCGCCGGGCGATCGAGCTGGCCGTGCACTGGATGTACGAGAAGGACAGCTCGCTCAAGGCCCCGTACAAGATGGACCTGAACGCGATGCTCCACGAGCCGTCGTTCCGGACGCTCGTCGGCCCCACCGTGAACGCGAAGATGGACATCATCCGCCGCCAGGGAAACCAGGCGGTCCACAAGCAGACCCCCGTACCGTCGCAGGCCGCCGTCGCCAGCCTGCGTGAGCTGTTCCACTCGCTGTACTGGTTCGCCCGCACCTACACCGGCAAGGCTCACGAACTCCCCACCGCAGGCATGGAGTTCGACTCCACCGCGATCCCCCGCCCACTCTCCGCCGAGGCCCGCCTCCAGAAGCAAGCGGAGCTCCGCAAGCAGGCGGAAGAGGACCAGCGGCGCTACCAGCAGCAGGCCGAGGCGATAGCCAAGGCTCACGAGGAGAACAACGCCCTCGCCGCGAAGCTCGCCGCTCTCCAGGCCGAGGTCGCCGCCGCGAAGGCAGCCAACCAGAAGGTCCAGGACACCCACGACTACGACGAGAAGGCGACCCGCGACACCTTCATCGACCTCCTCCTGAAGGAGGCCGGCTGGGACCCGGCACCGGCCGGAGCGGCCGACCCGGCGGGCAAGCTCACCGTCGAACGCCCGGTCACCGGCATGCAGACCGACTCCGGCAAGGGCTTCGTCGACTACGTCCTGTGGGGCGAGGACGGCAAGCCCCTCGCCGTCGTCGAGGCCAAGCGCACCCGCCGCGACCCCCGCGACGGCCAGCAGCAGGCCAAGCTGTACGCCGACGCCCTCCAGGCCGAGTTCAACCGCCGCCCGGTGATCTTCTACACCAACGGCTACGAGACCTACCTCTGGGACGACGGCCTCGGCTACCCGCCCCGCAAGATCCAGGGCTTCCTCACCCACGACCAGCTCCACTGGCACCTCCGCCAGCGCGCCGGCCGCCTTTCCCTGAACACCACCCCGGTCAACACGAACATAGCCGGACGCCCCTATCAGCTCCGCGCCATCAAGCGCGTCGGCGAAGCGTACGAACGGGACCGCCAGCGCCAGGCGCTCCTCGTCATGGCGACCGGCACCGGCAAGACCCGCACCACCGTGGCCCTCGTCGACCAGCTGAAGAAGGCTGGCTGGGCTCAGCGCGTACTGTTCCTCGCCGACCGCCAGGCCCTGGTCACCCAGGCCAAGAAGGCGTTCACCGAGCATCTGCCGAACACCCCGGTCGCCAGCCTCCTCGACGACAAGGCCGCCTCGGCGCACGTCTTCGTCTCCACCTACCAGACGATGATGAAGCAGATCGACACCACCGACGCGGCGGGCCGCCGCCGCTTCGGCCCCGGCTACTTCGACCTGATCGTCATCGACGAGGCCCACCGCTCGGTCTACGACAAGTACGGCGAGATCTTCCGCTACTTCGACTCGCTGCTGCTCGGCCTGACGGCCACCCCCAAGGACGACATCGACCGCAACACGTACAAGCTCTTCCAACTGGAGGATGGCGTCCCCACCGACTCCTACGGCCTGGACGAAGCCGTGGGGGAGGGCCACCTGGTGCCGCCGAAGGCGGTCAAGGTGACGCTGAAGTTCATGGAGCGCGGCATCCGCTATGCGGACCTCTCCGAGGAGGAGAAGGCCGAGTGGGACTCCAAGGAGTGGACCGAGGACGGCCAGGTCCCGGACGCGGTGAGCCGTGACGAAATGAACAAATTCGTCTTCAACGAGAACACCGTCGACAAGATGCTCGAAGTCCTGATGACCCGGGGCCACCGGGTGGCGGGCGGCGACCGGCTCGGCAAGACGATCGTCTTCGCGAAGAACAACGACCACGCCCGCTTCATCGCGGACCGCTTCGACCTCAACTACCCACAGGGGGCCGGACACACGGCGCGCGTGATCACGTACAAGGAGACGTACGCCCAGTCCCTCATCGACGACTTCTCCAACTCTGACCGGCAGCCCGACATCGCCATCTCCGTCGACATGCTCGACACCGGCATCGACGTGCCCGAGGTGGTGAACCTCGTGTTCGCCAAGCCGGTCTACTCCCGGACCAAGTTCTGGCAGATGATCGGCCGCGGCACCCGTCTGCGGGAGAAGCTCTACGGCCCCGATGAGACCAACCGGGACCACAACAAGCAGAATTTCTACGTCTTCGACTTCTGCGGGAACATCGACTTCTTCAACAGTGAGCTCGCCGGCACCGAGGGCCGTAAGGGCACCTCGCTCGCCGAGAAGCTGCTGCAACGCCAGCTCGACCTGGTCCGTTCCCTCGACCGCCGCCAGCAGCCGGACACGAGTCGGGACGGGGGCCCGGACGCCATCGCCACCGAGGCCGAAATCCGCTGGGCCTTCGCCCACCGCCTCCACGAGACCGTCACCGGCATGAACCTGGACAACTTCCTGGTCCGCCCCCACCGCCGCGACATCGAGACCTACAGCGATTTCAAGAACTGGCACCGGATCGACGACGACGCCGAGGCCGTACTCCGCGAACGCCTGCTCTCGCTCCCCACCGAGCACCGGCCGGAGGAGACCGAGAATGGCGAGGAGGCCAAGCGTTTCGACCTGACCGCCTACAGCCTCCAGCTCGCGGCGATCGAAGGCACCAAGGAGTACGCGGCGCTGCGGGGAAAGGTCCAGGGCATCGTCGAGGACCTGCTCACCAAGACCAATATCCCGGCCGTCGCGGAACAGGTGGAACTCCTCGAAGCCCTCGCCGGTGACGACTGGTGGAACGACGCCACCCTGCCGATGCTGGAGGAGATGCGCCGCAGGCTGCGGGGCCTCGCCCGGCTCGTCGACGACAAGGTCAAACGCAACATCGTCTTCACCGACTTCACCGATGACGAAGCCGTGGTCGCCGAAGCCGAGCTCAAGGGCTTCCCGACCGGTACCGACGAGGAACGGTTCCGTCAGAAGGCCCGCGCGTACCTGCTGCGCCACGAGGACCAGCCGGCCGTCCGCAAGCTCCGCCACAACGAGCAGATCACCACGGACGACCTGGCGGCCCTGGAGGAGGTCTTCCTCGCCGAGGCGGTCGCCTCGCCCGAGGACCTCGAAGAGGTGCGCTCCCAGGGCGGCCTGGGCTTGTTCGTCCGCAAGCTGCACGGGCTGGACAGCCAGGCCGCCCAGCGGGCGTTCGAAAGCTTCGTCATCGGCAAGAACTTCGGTGCGACCCAGCTGGACTTCGTGTCACTGATCATCGACGTGGTTTCCAGCCAGGGCGTGCTGGCGTTGGGCGATCTGTATGAGCCGGGCAGCGCCTTCCTGGACCGTGCACCAGGCGGCCCGGACGACCTCTTCTCCCCGGAGCAGATCGACGACCTGAACATCGTCTTCATGGAGCTCCAGCGCACCACGCAGCCGACCGCGCTCGCCGCGTAGGTGAGTACGGATTGCCAGATGCCTCCGCTGACAAGCCAAACCCAAGGCGATTCAGTGCCTACTGCCCCGTGCCGTTCGGCTCGTGGTGCAGACCGGAGGTGAACACGGCCCGGACTCCGCTCAGTGCGGAGAGATCCGCGAGCGGGTCATCGTCCACCAGGAGGAGATCCGCTCGGTAGCCGGGAGCGACCTTCCCTGTGATCTCGCCCAGGCCCAGGGCAGCAGCCGCTTGCGACGTCGCCATGTCGATGATCGAGGCGTTCGACAGCCCCAGGTGCGAGTAGAACGACAGGGCCTGAGCAAGCCCATCGAAGCCGGCACGCTGCACGCCTGCATCTGTCCCCGCGATCAGGCGGACTCCGGCGTCGGCCATCTGCCGCACCAGGTCGAACATCGCGTTGGCGCGCTCCTCGCCGAAGAAGCGCGGGAGCATCTGCCAGTGCGGGCTTACGGCCGGGCAGACGGTGATGTCCTTCGCGATGATCTGCTGAACCACGTCGGGCCGGAAGTCCAGGCCATCGCTCGACATCCAAGTGCAGTGCTCGATGGTGTCGACGCCAGCCTCTACGGCTGAGGCGATGCCGTCGGCACCGTGCGCATGGGCCGCGACAGGCACGCCCGCGTTGTGAGCTTCCTCCACAAGGGCGGCCAGTTCCTCCGGCGTGAACTGCGATTGGTGGCTCCGGGGGCCGTCCTTCGTGAGGCCGCCACCGGTGACCATCGCCTTGATGACGCCGGCCCCGGCCGCGAGGTTGCGCCGTACGAGCTCGCGGATCTCGGTCTCGCAGGAGACTTCGCCGCCGAGGAAGTGGCAGTGTCCGCCCACGGTGGTCGCCGGGGTGCCCGCGGAGATGATCCTCGGTCCTGGTGTACGCCGATCGCTGATTTCCGCAGCCAGACGAAGCGCCAGTCCGCTGCGGTCGCCGAGATCGCGGGCGGTGGTGACGCCACTGCGCAGGAGCTGTTCGCTACGGCGCCGCATGTCCTCGAACAGGGCTTCATCCGTCGAGCCCTGGAGGGTGGATACCGGATCAGGCCCGCCATCGAAGGCCAGGTGAACGTGCGCGTCGATGAGCCCCGGCAGCACGGTTCCGCCGAACTCGAATCGAGGCACGCCGGTCCCGGCCCGCTCCTCGATCTCCTTGCGCGGTCCCACGGCAGAGATCGACTCGCCGTCGATGAGAACGGCGCCGTCTTCCAGGTAGGTCCCCGAGTCGACGAGCACTCGTCCACCGGTAATCAGCATCGTGACTCCTTGATCTCGCGAGGTCATGCGGCTGCGCGCAGTTCGTCGGATACCGCAATCAGTTGTTTCACATCCGACTCGCGGTCGCTCCCCAGCGCCATCGCGAGCGGGACCGCGCGGCGAGGCGCGGGTACCCCCTTCTCGATTCGAGCGGAGGCCCGGCGGAGCCGGGCGGCGAGCTCGGCGGAGTCGATGTTGAGGACTGTGCTGTCGTCACCCTCGTCCAGCAGGTACGGGCTGATGTCCACCAAGCCATCGCGGCACTCCACGATGCGGCGGTGGTAGCGCCGGTGCACGCCACGGGCCCGCCATCGGTCCAGTGGAGCAGAGGATGCCGGACTCAGCACGTTGTCCGGATACGCCTCCGCCAGCAATTCCCACAGGGGTGCCAAGCGACGGTGATCACGCCGGTGCTGAAGCCAGAGTCGTAGGGAGGAAATTCGCGCTCGGGCTCCGGAGTAGGTGACACCCGCGGCGAACAGCAGGATTGATGCGACCAAGAGGAAGGCCACGGCCGCCATCAGGGGATGTGGCACGTCCACGTCTGCTGAGCGAACGGCGACGATGACGGCTCGAATCGCGCACGCTACGGCCATCGCTCCCAGACCGACGGCGGTCATCCAGAGCCCCGTGGAGTGCGGGCGTCGGGACATGCGGGCGTATCGGCGAGTCCACCGGAACGCCATGCCGAGGGCATACATGAGGTAGAGGCCAGCGCCGCCGTAGAAGAAGGCGATCTGGGGAATCGTCATGTCGGCTGTGCTGAAGCTGCCGGCGAAGACCTCGTGTGGCACCGACACCGCAGCCACGGTGATCGCGACTGCGACAATCCCGACGAGCACGGCTTCCCTGCGTGCCCGGCGACGCCCCGCTTCTTCGTCAGCGGCCGAGTAGAGGTAGAAGCACATGAGGAAGTAGACCGTCAGGAGCAACAGCACGTTCTGGATCAGCTTCGCCGTCCCATGGCCGGCGACAGTGTCGACGCCGGACGCGCCGCCGGGCATCGCTACGGGGTACGAGAGCGCAGCGCAGAGCAGGCAGAGGGTGACTGAGCGAAGAGGTGCGTCATGCGGGCTTCGCTTCCACTGGTAGAGCTTCCAGACCAGCGCGGCCAGGAGCCCCAGGAGCAGGAGTTCCACGAGTTACAGCCATCCTCGCCGGTCGCCAAGAGCCGCCTCGACCCGTCGCAGAGCGGGGTCATCGGCCGGAGGAGTAGAGCTTGCGAGCAACGCCGACCACTCCAGGATGATCGTGGCCACGAGTTCGACGGAGCACTCCTCGCCGTCGTCGTACGAGCAACGCTGAGCGACACGCTTGACCGCCTCAGTCCCGAAGACTGGCAGCATGGCGGCCCACCCCTCCACGTCTACGGCCGCCGCGTCATCGTCGGTAGCGGCATCCGGCGTCTCCGTGGCCACCTCGCGGGCGGCGTTCTCGGCTGCCTTCTCGTTCTCTGCTACGAGGATGTGCCCGACCTCGTGCAGGATGATCCCGTCCTGGTGCAGGTCGGTCGTCTCCTGCTGGTACAGGATCACGTCGTAGGTGTCGTACTCCGCCCACATGCCCGAGGGGCCGGGCTTGGGCAGTGGAGCTGCGCGCAGAAACAGAGGGCGCCCACGCCGTCGACTCAGCTTCTCGCAGAGGTCGTGAACGTCGAGCGGGGCAGTGACCCCGAGATCTTGCAGCTCACGTCGAATCAGCCGGTGCAGATCCTTCTCCACCGTCCGGGCCGCGGCTGTACGCCAGCGCCCGAGGCGTCGGCGGCCGACTCCGTCTGGAGCGGGGACCTTGGGCACCGCCGCGTCCCGACCGCTCTTACCCGACCACACTGAGTAATCCCTTCAACCGGCTGTGATGGCTCCACCGAGCCAGGCGACACCGCGCCCAGGTCGATGACGTCCGGTTCCCGGCGCCGGAAACGACCGCAGTCGGCTGCACCTGCGCCCCCACTGACCCCCCTCGCAGGGGGAGGGATGTCAGACATCCAGGGCTCGCCGTCTGCTCGGACGTCACGTACGCGAACGCGCCCTGACGCCCCGAGCGGGGCTGCCCCGCGGAGCTCTCGGGAACCTCGTTGGACAGTACGTGAAGCATCCGACAAGACATGGCCTAAAAGTCATGATCGATTCGTGTAGGTGGCAGGTAACTTCGACCAGTCAAAGCGACCTAAAATAACCTTGTTGAATCCCGTACGGGGCTTTGAACTGCTGTTTTAAGGTCTGGCGTGAACGGATCAACTTACGCGAGTTGATTGATGACTCCGTTATCAACCTGAGACTTTCGGTGAGCCTGGCGCTCACGCAAACACCCGCGAAGTGGACAAAATGGCAAATCGGAAGGGGTGTGGCGACGGTCACTCTAGGGCAGTTCGGGCAACTGTGGCGTTTACGCTTTCAGCCATGTCGAACGCGATATCCACCCAGCCGGACAACTACCTGGAGTTCTGGAGCGAGTACCACCTGTGCATGCTGACCACGCTGCGGCCTAACGGGCGACCGCATGTTGTGCCGGTCGGTGTGACGGTGGACGCCGCCGCTGGCGTGGCCCGAGTTATCACGCGCAAATCGAGTCGTAAAGTCGTCAACATTCTCGCGAGTGGGGGCGAAGCCCGCGTAGCCGTGTGCCAGGTCGACGGCGGCCGGTGGGCCACGCTCGAAGGGGTCGCGGAGGTGTGCACCGACGAGGCTGTGGTCGAAGACGCGGTGGCCCGTTACGGAAAGCGATACGGTCGCACGCCGGCCCCGGACCCCGAGCGGGTGGTCATCCTGATTTCTGTCGAACGGGCACTGGGTCAGACCTTGGGCGCCCGCCCTCAGGCGGGCAAGGCCGCTGCGTAGCGTCAAGCGACCCGAGACATAGGCATATGCAGACCCTGAGCGTTACTCAGCCCTGAGTTTTCCTCAGGGGTGGGTGCCCGAAGTGGCTCTACGTTTGCCGGTCATGACAACAAGTCACGAACAGGCGGACCCCGGTGCGGCACCCTTACCGCCCGCGAAGCCGCACCCCGCGTTGAGCGCGGCTCTGCCCGACGGCACTATCCATAGCATCGTCGCGCGCCTGGCCGCCCACCTGAAGGAGCAGGGCGGAGGGCCAGTTTCGCCGTCAACGCTGGCCCTCGGCATCTTCGAAAGGGTCGGATCGAACTGGCTGTCCGACTCGTTGCGCGGGGCGATGCCGCAGCACAACGAGCCTTTCCGTCTATGAGGAGACCCAGTACCTCAGCTGTCGAGTGTGGTCGATGCTGCCGAGCCTGGCAGAGACTCCGATGAAGCGCGTGACTCAGGAACTTCGGCTCCAGCAGAAGTCAAGTCCGTCGTGGCGATCCAGGATTCGAGGTGGGCGATGAAGCGGGAGCCAAGTTGCTGACAGCCGATCCGTAAGGCCCTTGGTCAGGCCGTACGGGGTCGGTGCAGGGCCTCGGCGAACCAGGCAACCCACCACTTCGCCGAGGCCCTGGTGATGCATCGTGCACGAGTTTCGCCCTTTAAATCTCGATCGCCGCGTTTGGGTCTGCCCAGACAGAGCGAAGTTCCATGATGTCATTGAGCGGCGAGTGCTTGGCGACTTCTACGATCCCGGTGACGCAAGCCTGAATGGTTACGGGGTCGCTATCCTCGATGGCCTTGTCCAGCCTGGTGAAGAACTTTCGGTGGAGTTCTCGACGCTCCTCGAAAACGCGGTCTAGATAGTCCCGCAACCCCTTGCTCGCGGCGCGAATTCTGGCGACCTCTCTGTCGCGATCTGCGGCGATTCGAGCGCGCTCGGTGATGTTGGCGTCGACACCTTTAGCGACGTCGACAATTGCGAACAGGAATTGAACAGCGTTCGCTTGTGTGGCGGTGTCGAGGGAGCCTGTGGCCTTACGAACGTCAACCATTTGCATGCTCCAGGTTGTAGTTGCGGTATTTGACCACCAGATACTCACCGTTCGAGTTAAACGTCAGATCCGGACTCACCACAGTCGCGGTGGCAATATCGCCCACGCCCTTCGTAACCAGGAGTGCCGTTTGGAGCCGGTGGGCATGGTCGTCGTTGTCGAGGTCAAACCCGCCAGGCTCGCGCTCTGTCGCCTCCAGGTGGCGAAGGGCCTCGCTCGCCTGAGAAGAAAGTCCGGCGAGCACGTCTCGCAGCTCACCCACTCGTCTGTCCACGCCGCGAAGAAGCGTGTTGCGGTGATTGTAGGTGGCGATAGCTTTCTTGACGTCCGCCTCGTACTTCGCAAAGAGCTTGTCGGCATCGGACTTTGACTTGATCATCAACCCGACGGTCAGCGCAGCCGCTGGGATTGCAGTGATGACGTTGAGCCTGAGCACCCCGGCGGCAATGCCACCGCCGCCAGCTGCCTTGGCCCCGCCTCCGATTGCCGCGAGGGTGGCACTTCTTAAAGCCGCTCCGCTCAGGGTGCTGTTCGCGGTACCTGTGGAGGCGGTGGCGAACTTGGACACGACCGCGTAGGTCGCGCCGCTCAGTGCAGTGCCAGCAACGGCCGCGCCGAAACCAGCCGATGCGCTCGGGGCGGCGCTGGGGCCTGAGACGTCTGGGGATGCGTCGATCTCACGATTCGTGGGCGCTTCGCCGGCTTCGACGACCTCGCGCGCAACTATCCGCAACTGTCGCTTGTTGCGTTCTGCGAAGGCCTTCATTCGAGGCAACACGTCGTCGAGCGCTGCCTGCTGCTTGTATCCGAGACTCTGCAACTCTGCAATTGTGAAGTTCGCGACCTGGAAATGCTTCTCGTACTCGTTGTCGTGGTGCGCCTGCTGGTCAGCAATCCGGTTCTTGGCGTGGCGCTCGATGATCTTGTTGCCGACCAAATTGACGACCGTCGTGCCGATGCCAACCACTACCGGGATCACGGGTAACTGCATCCTGCAGCCTCTGATTCTTCGATCGGGTGACGCCAACTGCAGAATCCTCGCACATGCGAGCGGAGCTGTCCCAGGACGCCTGGGATCTCCTCCGGCCGAGGGCTTCCGGCGGAGTTGGCCAAGAGCGGGCGCGGTCGGCATGAGGCGTCGGCAGGCGATTGCGGGGCGTCGAGAATCCTATGATTTTGGAGGCAGTGCCTGTCATGTTCCCAGCGCTAGCTGGAGATTGGAGCAGATCGAGAGGAAAGTAGGGGCGGCCGTGCTTCCGAGTAAGTCAGAAGGTGGCGCGCTCCGGTGCGACCACGCAGCACGCGGCCGGGATTGCCTCGTTACTCGGTAACGTCCACGGGCGGGAAGATTCCCGGCAGAGCACCCGTAGCCAGCGACAGGCTCCGCCAGTTCCAGTCCTCCTCGCGCATCCATTCATCACGGCTTGGGTCGTCCTGCACATCCACCATCCGGTAGAACTCATGCAGTCTCTGCATTTGCTCGGCATCTGGCTGGGGGCTTTCGCGGCGCAGCAGGTCGGGGCGGTGGTTCCAGTCGGCAGCGAAAAGGGTGCCGTCGGCATAGAGCGTGGTGGTTTCGCGTGTGAAGCGGGTGGTGTAGCGGTCGAGTAGGCGGGTGACGTCGCCGTACAGTCCGCTTGTGTCTTCGAGGTGCACGGCCCGCTCGATCCGTTGCAGGACTGGGGCCAACAATCCCAGTGTGACCCTGACGGATTCGAAGCCCACCACGACATAGTCGCCAAGGAGTTGGGGCTGCTGGTGGGCGAAGGCGTCCAGGAACGGGGTGTAGTAGGCCAGCGCGAACTGATCGAGGTTGACAGGCAGGTCGACGGCGCCGGGCTCGGCTTCTTCCGGGTCGATTGCCGTGAGGCGCATGGCGCCGCCCTTGGAGGGAAAGTCGACCGCGGACGCGTAGGAGATTTCCGGCACCTGGCCGGACACGGTCTTGACTGTTCTTTTCTGCGCCTCCATCGCCTGACGGGTCTCCTTGTCGAGGCGGCCTGAGCGGCCCTTGGCTTCGGCGACGACCCAGGTTCCGGAGTACCGCGGGCCGAAGAAGTCTGCCCGGCTCTGCCCTGGGGGGAAAGTTAGTCCGTAAGTGTCGGCATAGCGGGAGACGTGCATGAAGAATCGGAGGGACAGGAGATGTTCCGCGAAGACCTGGCACATGGCCTGTCCCAGGGTGTAGGACAGCATGCCCTTTTCAGTGGGGTCCAGTTCGAGTGCGAGGTCGGTGCGCTTGATGCCCTTGCGGGTCCAACGGAGGTAGGCGGGCATGGCCGCGATTCGATGGATGAACTCATAGGTCGAGGACCTCCCGTGCCGGTGTCGGTGCCCCGGCGCTCTGCCCGAGACGAAGAGGGCGTGTGCCAGCACGTGGGGTGTGATCCACAGATCGGAGGAGGAGGGTACGTGGGCGGCATCAGGGAATTTTTCTGCCGTGGTGCGGACAGGGGCGGGATTGTTCAGGTTCATGCTCGCCGTTCGAAAGTCTGGGCCGGGAAGGTGCAGACCGTTCCCTCTATCTGGTGTGCGGCTTGTCCGAGGCAGGCTGGTGCGGCAGAGGGCAGAGCGAGGAAGACGCGGGCGGGCGGTGGCAGAAAGCCCGGTGCCTGGGCGAGGTCCCATTGGCAGCCCGGCTGTACCCGGTCGAGCTCGGCGAACTGTTCGCGCTGGAGAAGCAGGCCAAGAGCTGACAGGGCGGTAGCGGCGGCTCTTTCTCTCTGGGTGCGCAGTTCGTCCAGGAGAGAGAGCCCGGCCGGCAGCTGCCTGCTGATCCACCACTCCATGGTGGCGTCGCCGGGCACCCGGGCGGCAAGTTCTGCTTCCACCCGCGCGCACAAATCCAGCGCCCATGCGCGCACATCCCGGGCAGCGTGCCAGGCGGCGCGGAGGTCCTCTGTTGAGGCTGTTGCCGCTAGTTCGTGGAGGGCGCGGCGAACGTCGCCGGTTAGCATCGTCAGGCTGCCGTCGGGGCCCAGGACGGGGGAGTGCGGCACGTCGCGCACTGTGGTCTCCACGAGAGACGCGATCGGGTTCACCTCCAGGCCGGGCGACATCCCTCGCAGCAGCGCGCCGATACGGGGCAGAGGGGCGCTCCCCGTTAGCAGGGCATCAACGGCGAACAGTGTGGCGCCCTGCGGCGACATGCGCTCAGCGCTCAGATTCTCGTCCAATTGGGCAAGTTCCGTCGGCGGCCAGGGGACACCGGCTGATTCGAAGAACGCGACGATCTGCTCGTCCACCCGGCGCGCTCGCGCGGGCACCATGACCACAACCTGACCGCCGCGGTCGATGTAGGAGTCGACGGCGTCCAGATGCTCGTCGACATGACCACCGGGCTCGGCACCGCCCGGAAGGCAGACGCTGTCGGCGGCGGCCTGGAAGGCTGCCCGGGCCGCCGGTTCCGGCACCGGCAGGCCCTCGCCGAACAAGAGCAGCGCCACGTCCGACGGCCGTTTTCCTCGCCCGGACAACCGGGCGAGACCGAGCACCAGGGCGAAGCTGGCGGCCACTGGCTGCGAGGTACTGCCCTGCCCGCGACCGAGCCCTCCACCGTGCGCGTTTGCCGGGAGTAGCCCGTGACGCCTCCACCCAGACAACTGCTTGCTCGTCACCGCGAATCCATGCTCGCGGGCGTGATCGATGAGTTGCTGGTCTGCCCGGCTGGGCACCTTTGCGCTGTCCACCCTGTGACCGTACTGGCGACCACCCACACCGCCAGGCCTGTTTTAGAGACCCCCCACCTTCGTCCGCTCCCTGTGCTAGCAGTCCGCTGCAATGGGCGAAGAACCGGCCCCGCGCGGCAGACCGTGGCCGACCGGCTGGCCCGCCCCCGCCCGGGGGCGAGCGCTCGAAACGAAGGAGAGGGATTCACTCATGGCCAGGAACGCTGATTACCGCGAGCTGCGCACGTGCCTGCTACTGCTGGCCATGGCGGTGGGACTGCTCACCGCCGGCGCCATCGTCTGCCTCACGTTTGCCTATCCGAGGCTGGCCGAACCACTTGCCGCAGGCGCTGCTGTCCTGACCTGCCTGGCGGGATTCGTACGGTTGATCGTCAAAGGGGCCGGGGATCGTCGCTGACTGCGATGCCCGGGACTGCCGGTGCAGTGCCGCGTGCGGATCAGGCCTAGGGTGCCCGGGTGAACGACGAAACCTTGCTGGCCGGGTTGATCGCCAGCTGTCGGCGACGGGTGAATCGTGACCCTCTGACGGCGGATCAAAAGTGACCCACCTCGTGGTCTTCATGAGCATCACCGTTATTGGCGCAGGTGCCATTGGTGGCAACCTGGCCCGCAAGCTCAGTGCGGCGGGCCACGACGTACAGGTCGCCGACGCCCGGGGACCCGAGGCCGTTCCGGCCGAGGTACTGGAAACCGGCGCCCGCGCCGTGGACCTGGACGACGCCGTGCAGGGCAGGGACGTGATCATCATGTCCATCCCCTTCGACCGCGTCCCGGAACTGGCCGGCGTACTCGCCCACGCATCCGAGGAGACGGTCGTCATCGACACCTCCAACTACTACCCGTTCCTCAACGGCCGCATCGAGGACGTTGAGAACGGCCGGGTGGAGAGCGTGCGCAACGCAGAACTGCTGGGCCGCCCGGTGGTCAAGGCGTGGAACGCCGCCCTGGCCGAGACCCAGCGCACCATGGGCGTGCCGGCCGGGACGCCGGGCCGCATCGCCATCCCTGTCGCGGGCGACTCCGACAAGGCGCGGCAGATCGCCATGCAGCTCGTGGAAGACACCGGCTTCGACCCCTACGACGCGGGTGTGCTCGCCGACTCCTGGCGCCAGCAGCCCAATGGCCCCGCCTACTGCACCGAACTGACCCTCGACGAGCTGCCCGCGGCCCTGGCCGCCGCCGACCGCGAAAAGGACGCCCACGTCCGCGACACCGTGATGGAGCGCTTCGCCGCCCTGGGCGACACCTTCACCCGCGAGGACGTCGTCGAGATGAACCGCGCCGCCCACCGCTGACACCGGCACCACCCCCCCGCTCGCCGGCGCGGAACACGCGCGCCCGGCAGCAGGGGTGGCGGCCCGGCCCCCGGGCGGCCGGGGCGTACGGCCCCGGCCGCCCCGCAACCGCATTCGAACACCGCAAGACATATCCGATACGGCACGAGTGGCGGGCGATCCGCCGGCCATGCGCGTCCGCTGCAGAAAAGGACACGTGAGACCCATGAAGTCGTGGCGATTCCACGGAACCGGCCGGCCGCTCACCCTGGACGAGGTGGAAGCCCCGCATGCCGGGCCGGGCGAGGTAGTTGTCGACATCAAGGCCGCCGGCCTGTGCCACTCCGACGTCAGCACGCTTGAGGACCCGCAGTGGATGGCGTCGTTCCCGCGCATCCCCATGACGCTCGGGCACGAGAACGCCGGTGTGATCAGCGAGGTCGGCCCCGGGATGGAGCACTGGAAGGTCGGCGATCGCGTCGGGCTCGCGCCCTTGATGCCCGACGGCGACGCCATCGGCTACGGCGCCTGGGACGGAGGCTACGGCCCCAAGGTCCGGGCCACCAGCGTCAACCTCGTCCGCCTGCCCGACGAGCTCCCCTTCGAACTGGGCGCGATGGCGACCGACGCGGGCATTACCTCTTACCACGCCATGGTCACCGCCGGCGGCCTGAAGAAGGGCATGCGGGTCGGAGTGATCGGCCTCGGCGGCCTCGGCTACATCGGTGCACGCGTCGCCGTCCTCAAGGGAGCAGAGGTCTACGCCGCCGACATCGACCCCTCCACGCGGGAACAGGCCGCTGAGCTCGGTCTGGCGGGCGTCGCCGAGTCGATCACCGAGTTCGCCGACAAGGACCTGCCGCTGATCGTGGACTACGCGGGATTCGGAACCACCACCGCCCAGGCGGTCGAGACCCTCGCCAAGGGCGGAACCCTGGTGCAGGTCGGCCTCGGCCGCTCGCAGGCCACGGTGAACACCCAGGCCCTCATCTTCAAGCAGCTGCGCATCCTCGGCTCTCTGTCCGGCACCCAGCAGGACCTCAGCGAGCTCTACGAACTCATGCGCAGCGGGGAACTCGACCCCCCGCTCAACCGGATCACACCGAACGAGATCCCCGAGGGACTGGAGCGCCTGCGCAAGGGCGGAGTCGTCGGCCGCCTCATCGCCGTCTACGATCACTGAAAACCCCGGCCGGGCCCGCCGCGTGCTCCTTGGCAGCGGCCACAGCGAACTGGCCGATCCGGCGCCGACCACCGACCCGTAGTCGGCGCTGAAAGGAGTCGGCCCGAGGGACACGGCCCCCGGTCCAAAGGCGGGGGCGGCGTCTTCCTGTGCGGGCCCCAGCTCGCCCTCACCGCCGGCGCACGGGTCGTCGCCTCCACCTCCAGCGAGAGGGAGACGGTGCGGTTGCGCTAAATCGGTGCCGGCGATGTCGTCACCTTCCGCAGCAACACCCCGGAGTGAGCGACGAAGTCCGCCGACTCACCGGCGGGCAGGGAGCCGACGCGATCATGGAGGTCGGCGGCTCAGGGGCGATCGCTCGCCCAGTCGATCAAGGCCGCCGCCCTACGCTGTCCTGCGGATGAGGTGAAGGGGCCGTAGCGGCGTTCCGAGACGGCCGCTCCGGCACGGGCCCGACAAGGGGCCAGTCGTCACCCCACCCGACCCTTCGTGACGCGGGGGTCGGGACCGTACTGCCTGGGCACGCCGAGGTTCTCACGCAGCGTTGCGCCGACGTAGTGCTCCGGGTAGACACCGCGTGCACGTAGAAGGGGCACGACCTCGTCGACGAATGCGTCGACGCCGTCCTCGTAGATGTCGGGGGAGATCCAGAACCCGTCGGCGGCACCCGCCTCGAACCACTCCTGCAGGTGGTCGGCGTGCACCTTGGCGGGGCCGACGGTCGTGGGGTGGTAGTCGATCACGCCGTGGGCGAGGATGTCGCGCGGCGACCAGCCCCGGCGCGCGACGTCCAAGGCGATCCCGGAACGTGGATCCATCGGAGAGGCGTGGGCGGCGGCCAGCTGCTCGGGTGTGAGGGGCTCGTCGTACCGGCTCGGCTCGATGTGCAGTCCCAGCAGCGCGCCGAGGTGCGGCAGGCGCGCCTCGATGACGTCGCCGGCCAGGGCGAGGCGGTGGTCGAGGCCCTCGCGCACCGTCGGGGCGACCGTCGTCATCAGCCCCGCGAAGTACTTGATGTCGTCGGGGTCGCGTCCGGCCTCCCGCGCGGCGTTGCGCACCATCTCCCGCTGTGCGCGGGCCTCCTCGATCGTCCACACCTCGGCGATGAAGCCGCTCGCGTAACGGCCGGCGAGCTGGAGCAGGTGGGGGCTGGGCCCCCCGGAGGTGAAGATCACCGGCTGGCCCTGCTCGGATGGCGGGATCGCGAGGGGCCCGCGCGAGGCGACGTACTCGCCTTCCAGGTTGATGGGCCGGAGCTTCGAGGCGTCGATGAAGCGGCCGGAGGTCTGGTCCTTGATCCAGGCGTCCTCCTGCCAGCTGCCCCAGAGCGCCTCGACGACCTGGATCGACTCATGCGCCCGCTGGTACCGCACGGCGCGCTCCACGGCGGGTCTGCCGTAGTTCGCTGACACGGCCGGATCGCTCGTCGTGACGGCGTTCCATCCGGCGCGGCCGTGGCTCATCACGTCGAGAGCCTTGAACTGGCGTGCGGTGTTGAACGGCTCCTGGAAGGTGGTGGAACCTGTCGCGACGAAGCCGATCCGGGAGGTGGCCTGCGAGATGGCGGCCAACTGCATCATCGGATCCATGATGTTGCTGAGCGTCGAGCGCTCGACGTCCCCGCGCACGGCGGGGAAGTCCGGGGTGAACAGGAACGTGAATCCTCCTCGCTCGGCGGCCTGCGCGTAGCGGATGTTCGCCTCGATCCTGGCGTAGTTGTCGGCGTCGACATGAGGTGCGCGCCAGGCTCCGGCGAGGTTGCCGTAGCCGTCGGTCAGTGCCATGCCGAGGATCATTTTCTTGCCTGCCATGCGGGCGTTCCTTTCAGCGGGAGAGCGTGTGGGTCGTGCTGTCGAAAAACACCAGCGGACGTTGCGTCTCGTCTCTGTGCAGGTCTTGCACGTCGAGTAGTACGAGCGTGTGGTCACCGGCCTCCACGGCTGTGTGGGGAGTGACGGTGATCGTCGCGAGGGCGCCCGGGACGTACGCGGCACCGTCGTCGATGTTCATCTCGATACCGCCGAAACGTTCAGCGGCGGGCCGCCGGAGGTCCTGGAGCATCTGTGCCTGCGCTTCACCGAGAACGCTGATGCCCCAGTGCGGCGCGCTGCGCAGGATGGGCCATGTCGTCGACGTGTCCGCGAATGCCAGGGACACGAGTGGAGGATCCAGCGACACCGAGGCGAGCGAGTTGACCGGCATGCCGACGAGTCGTCCGTCGATCTCGGCGGCGACGACGGACAAGCCCGTCGCGAAGCCCGCGAGTGTGTGCCTCATCGCCGCCGGCGCCACGGATGGTGCGGTTGTCTGCGTCATGGGACGCATGCTCCAACCTTCACACCCATGTTAATGTCAAATGGGAGCTTTTGCAGTCATGCTCGCGGCCGACCCACGGACACGGCCCGGCAGCGGGACCCTGAGGTGCGCAGCAGACCGGACGCGGTGGCATCGGCGCCCATCTCGATGAGGAGGAGTCATGCGCATCGGGGAGTTGGCCAAGAAGACCGGAGTCCCCACCCGGATGCTCCGGTACTACGAAGAGCAAGGGCTCATCACACCGCACCGTCTCGGAAACGGGTACCGCGAGTACGACGAGTACCTCGTCGACCGCGTACACAAGATCCGCGGACTGCTCGACGCGGGCGTCCCTACGCGCATCATCGGCGACATGCTGCCCTGTCTCAACCAGGGCCCGGAGATCGTAGTAATCGATCCGGATCCAAAGCTGCGCGAGATGTTGCTCGCGCAGCGCGACAAGATGACCGAGCGGATCGCTTTCCTGGAGCAGAACCGCGACGCACTCACCCGTTACATCGAGGCGATGGACATCGCGGGAATATCGTTGCCTGCGACAGGCGCACGATGAGCCGCCAGCGGATTTCATGTGCCACTGTCTGTGCACCCACTCCGCCACGGAGTGTGACTGCACAGGGCAAGGAGAGGGGGGACGGAGCCAGCGGCATGCACTGCGGGTGAGTGGCGCGATTGGCTGCCTGCTCGCGGATATGCCGGGCAGATCTTCTCCCTCTGCGTGCAGCACCGGGGCCGCGTGTAGCCGTGCGGTACGTACCGCACCGCCGTGCGGCTGACGGGGATCGAGCCGGATACAGCGGGATCCAGCAGGATGTGAATGTCCGCCTCTGTGGCGTTTCCGCAGGTGAGAGGCGTCACGCTTTTGGGTTCGAGTCCCACCCGCCCCACCAGCATCCCCAGGCAGAATCGTTCTGACCTGGGGAAATGCGCTTTCTGGGGACCTGCGGGCTCCGCAACGGTGCAGCGAACGTGCAGCGTTCTGCGTCCTCGTGATCTTCCGGGCATCCGTGACCTGGGGTTTTGACGCCTTCTCCGTGGGATGGGTGGTCTACGGTCCCACGGCTGCTGGTCGATGTGAGACCGCGTCTCCCGAGGCACATGCTCCGGCAGTCGCTGGAGTCCGAACAACACTGGATGCTTGTGGTCAGCATGTGGCTGAGGGCGTCAGACACTGGGATGAGTCGGATCGGACCGGGGGTCGCTTCGTCAGGCAAGGCGGCGGGGTGCCGGCGGGCCCGATGTCCCAGGCGCGTAGTCCGGCGCCGGGGAGCGCGCCGCACCTTCATCGAGGGGTGGATGCGCTGGCGCGGTGCCCTCTGGGCGCGGGTTTCAGGCAGCGACGGGTGGTGTCCCCGCCTCAAGGGTGCTGTCGTCGCCCACCCGCCAGACGATGACTGCCCCCGACGGGCAGCAGCCGCTGTCCTTATACCGATGCCAGTTCTCGTGGGCGGTGACCTGTCCACGCGCCAGGTCGCTGCGCTTGAAGCCGCCGCCGGCGTGACCACCCGCGTACTGCTGGGGAGTGACAGTGCCCAGCAGCAGGAGTTGCTCGTCCTCGCTGGCGAGGACCAGGAAGGCCCACGCGAGCCGGCCGCCAGGTCCCGGGCTCCGGAGCGGCGCAGGTGTCTCCCGGTCAGTCAGAACGCCTGCAGGTACACCCGGGTTGTGCCGGCGCCCAGTTCGAGGATGTGGATCTCGATCCACTGGACCTCGCTCCGGCGGCTGTCCCCCACGCAGGGCGGACAGCCCCCGGCCCAGCGGACGCCCTTCTCGCTCTGAGGCTCGGCGAGGCCGAGGTGTCCGAAGAGCTCCGTGGGGGACGGGAGATCCTGGTTCCTGGCGCGCAGGGGCTTCTCGGGACGCAGATCCTCCGCCACTCGTACCGCGGTCTTCTCGTCGGTCACGAAGGAGAGCAGGTAGATGTCCTCCTGCGGGTTGATCTGCACGGCGCCCTTCACCTCCGTCGCGCTCTCGGGCACCGCCACCTTCATGAACGCCGATGCCTCCGGGGCGCCCATGTCCTTTTCCCAGTGCGAGGCACGCCCGTCCGTCGTCCGGTGTTCATCCCCGCCGGCACTCGAACAGGAGGTGAGCAGCAGGGCGGCCCCGAGGGCCGCGAGCAGCCGTGGCCGCAGGGCAGATCGGTCGTTCACCGGTTCTCCTCGTCGCCGCGCGAGACGTCCCCGCGGGACCCTTCGCGCCCAGGGTCCGCCGGTGTCACCCCGAGGGCTGAGCCACTGTTCAGATCCTGGGTGTAGGTGCTGCTGCTACCGCGCATGTCGAATTCCTGGGCGAAGCCCACCTTGTGCAGTCGCCCCATGTCGTCGTCGGGAATGGTGACGCCCCCGGGGAACGTCGTCGATTTTCCGGAGTCCCAGTTGTACCGGTCCCACACGTTGACCTGGTAGTCGAGCGAGACCTGTGGCTTGCCGCCGTCACCCGGACTGACGGTGACCATGCCCGATACGTTCTGCTGGTGCGACCCGACCGCGTGGAACCATTCGTCCTCCCCGAAGGTCCGCCCGATCGCCTGGCTCTCCACGGGAACGACGACCGTCCTGTCGCCGCCGGCCCTCTCGAACTCGTCGAGGGCCTTCTGACGCCATGCGTCCTGGTTCTCGGTGATGTGGAGCGTGCCGACGTCGGTCCGGAACCCGGAATCGTCGTGCAGGATGCGGTCGACGTCGAGGTCGAGCGGCTCGCCGGTGCCGCTGAGGTAGTGCTGCATGTTGCGGGATGCCGCGACCTCTCCTGTGACATCGCCGCCTGCGGCGATCGCTTGAGCCTGCGTCAGGACCCAGAGGTCGTGAGCGGTGGGATCCTCCGTGTCGAATGCTCCCGAGCCGGCGTCGGCCGGTCTCCACTCGTACAGCGGGGCCATGATCCCTGCTTCTCGAAGGTCGTTGCCGCGCTCCCGCAGCAGGATGCCGCGGGTCACCGGATCGAGATCACGCCACCACTCCGCCACGGCGGCCCTCCCCTTCGGCATGTTGGCGGCCTTGCCGGCTTCCTCCAGGGAGGGATAAGGACTCTTCACAGGGCTTCTGTTGAAGCCGTTCATGGTCCCGTCCATGATGTCGGAGTCGACCACGGAGGCTGCGAGGGCGAGCCTGATGCCGTCGTCGGCGTCAGTGACCGCCTGGACCGCTTGGTCCAGGAGATCGCCCCACCGGGTCACCTGCGCGCGCACACTTTCCTGGTAGCCGGGGTCATGTACGTACGCACTGCGTGCACTCTGGCTGAGCTGTTCGGTATCGAACGAAACGACGCCCTGGTCGGAGACTCGCATGCCGTCCTTGATCGCGTCGGTGCGCACGGTGTTCACCCTGCCGCGGAGGGCGGCGAGCTGGGTGTGTGAATCCCGCAGGATGGACGCAATCGCCTTGGCCTCCTTCTGAGCCCCCTGCAGCTCCCTGAGTGTCACGGTGAACCTGTAGTTCGCGGCGTCGGCGCTCTGGCCGACCCATGACGGACCGAGTGAGACGCCATGGACATCTCGTTCGTACTGCTCCTCGATCGTCTTGAACTTGCCTGCCATCTCACCCCACTTGTCGGCGGCGTCGGTGAGTTTGGACAGGTCGCTGCTCATCACTTCGTGATAGGTCGGCACGCATCCCCCGGAGCGGTCGGTCGGCTGGTCAGTAGTCGTCGATCGGGGACGGCGGAGCCAGTTGCGAGCCGATGCCGATGTCGTCGTTCCGGAAGTCGATGCCCGTTTTGCTCAGGGAGTGCTTCTCCGACGCCAGTCGACCCAGCAGTGCTTTGACCTGCTGCTCCCACGTCCTGTGCGCCTTCTTCAACGCACCCGACGTGTCCCAGCCGTACCCGTCCCTGGCACCGAGCTCCTTGACCACCGCTTTCACGCTCTCGGCGGCGTGCTTGCCGTCCCTCTCGACGTCGGGTTCCAGGTCATCGTTGATGGCCTTCGCCGCCGCCTGCTTCTTTTCCGGGTTCGAGGCGAGATCCGGGGCGCCGCCGCCCCCTGCCGCCGGGGCGAGCTGGTTCAGTCGCATCGAGTCCGTGCGCTGGGCGGCCACATCGTTCTTGATCTGCCTCCACTCGTCCCAGGCCATGGCCCCTCCCCCGTCAGTGTGATCGTTGCCGATAAACATACGGAACGGTATTGCTCAGGCGACAGCTGGTGCCTGGCCAAAAGCTCGCTGCCGAGTGACTGACGGGTGACTGTTCTGCATGGCCCGATCGGGAGGACCGCGCAAGCGGTTAAGAGCCAGGACGGTGACCAGAGGATGCCGCACCGCGGGGTGAGGTCCCCTCGAGATGCGAAATATGGTGACAGGACGTCCCTATGCCAAGGCGCTCGGCGGCAAGTTGCGGATCGTTGCTGACTTCAGTGTTGGGACCTACGTCTTCGGCGCCCCGGCCCTCTGCCCGAAATGATCTTGGTCGCGGAACTGTTATTCCGTTCATCGGCTCGGTGCCTCCGTTGGTGGCCGCTCGTGACGGAGCGTGACTGTGGGCGCTGTTATTTCGAGCCGCGCCCGCCCGTTGTTCGGCTGCGCCATGCTGACCGAAGGATTGCCGCTTCGGCGAGGTCAGGACAGAGAGGTGCTCAGAGTTGTGAGCCCTGTGAGTCGCCGGGATCGTGGTGCAGCGAACGCTGCACCACGCCCGAATGGAGTGAGATCGAGGAGGGCGCAACTGGATCGAAACGGATGGACGAATCGGGACCTTCGGTAAAGCTGCAGGTGAGAGGCGTCACGCTTTTGGGTTCGAGTCCCACCCGCCCCACCCAGCATCCCCAGGCAGAATCGTTCTGACCTGGGGAAACGTGGATTTTGCGGCGGTTTTCCGTGCGGTACTAGCCGCGCGCCGTGCGGTACTGGCCCGCTGTTGCAGCGTGTAAGCGCACTTTAGATGCGTCTGACCTGGCCTTTTGTGGCGGTTGCCTGAGAGAGTGTCGTGGTGTGGTCCCACGGCCGCCCGGGGAGCGGTGGGACCGACCTCGCCCAGGTCGGTGTGGACGATCTCGTGCACGGACGGTGTTTTCCCTACATGTCGGCGGGGTCGGGTGGCGTACTGCGAGGGTCTGACCGGCAGGCGACGGGCACGCTGTTTCGGTTGAGGCGGGAGGGCCGAGGGGTGTGCCCCCGGGGCCGCGCCGGGCCGTCTGAGCTGGTGTCGGCGGCGCAGTCGGAATCTTCCCGGTACACGCCGTCAGCGCGCCGGAGGCACAGCCGCCGACCGGAAGGGTGACGGTCTTGTGCGTCAGCGCGCCCAAATCCCCCGCTACCGTGGTGAAGCAGGGCGGCGGGCGGACTGGGCGGTCGGGGGGGCGGTCAGGCGGCGCAGTTGTACCGTTTGGCCAGCCTGGTGGCCACTTCTCGTATCACGGTCGCGTTGTTGCGCGTCGCGGTGTCCGGGTCAACGGGTCTCTTCTCCTTCCGCTTGGCCAGGCGCTCCTCATCTTGGGAGGGCACCTCGAGTGACGCTGTGATGTACGGGGCGGTCGAGCCCATGCGGGCGGCGCAGCCTATGGGCAGTGTGACCTCAGCCCGGTCGGGGAGTGCCCAGCCGGTGTACCCGGGACCGAGAGGGACGGAGCCCTTCTTGTTGTATGGGGCGCTCGGGGTGTCTTCGATGAGCAGTTTGTAGACGCCTCGGGGATAGTCGTTGTCCCTGTTGGCGCGCAGCACGGAACATCCCTTGAACACCGCGAAGTCAGTGGTCTTGCCCTTGCTCTCCCACTCGTCCGTGCTGACCTCGCCTCCCCTGCCGTCGTCGATCAGTCCCGCCGTCTCCCGGCTGAGCGCACCGTGACACAGGGTCTGCGGCAGCGGCGGCTCCTCCTCGCCGTCGGGCCAGAGACTCGCCGTCACGACGGCTACCCCGGCGGCGCCGAGCACGAGGGTCAGCGGCAGCCACTTCTTGTCCATTGAATTACTGTCCCATCACCTTGTCGGCGCCCCCATGCCGGTCCGGTACCACTGCTCGGTGATCGCCTGGGACCAAAGATCAGATGATCGGAGAGTGGCGGACCAATCGTCAGAGAAGGCACTGCGCAGGTCTCCGTCCGCGCGGCAGCGCAGGCCCCAGGCCAGTAGCGTCGAGATGGCCTGGCTCTCGGCGCCTCTCAGCGGAGCAAGATCCGAACCTTCCAGCTCCCGCACCATGCGGTCCACTGCCTCACCGCGCAGCACGGTCTCCCCATGAGGATCGACGTCAGCCAGGGTGGGCAGCCGGCGTCGGCCCGGGGTTTCCAGGGCCGCCCAGAGTTCGCCATCGACGACTATCCGCTCAAGTGCCCCTGCTGCGGGACGCGGTCCTGACCTCCGTCCCGTTCGAGCGGTTGAGACCCCGCGCCGCAGCTCGATGACGAGCGTCATCACACCCCGAGGGGCGCCACGATTGCGGATGCCATGACCAAGGCGGGGGACCGTCGGCACCCCCCTCGGCCACCGCCCGCACCGATTCGACGGAGCAGGGACTCCTTGGTGTCGCCTCGTCTGTGTGAGACGCATCAGGAGGAACCGAGCGGATCGTTTCATGAGTCCATGGGACGATCTCGCTACCGACCGGCCGAAATCGCGCTCACGATCAGGAGGCCCCGATGAACCGTGGTCAACGACCCAGACTGGCGATTTTCGCCGGTACTCCACGGCTGCTGTCCACGGCCCGTAGCCTCGGAGCGGAGACGGTATTCGTGCATGCTCGGGGCGGGCAAATCCCACGGATGGCCGAGTTGGCCGACCACGTGATCGCGGCGGACTTCTCAGATGCAGGCGGTGTCCATTCGTTACTCGCTCCCATGCATGCTGTGCGGCCGTTCAGTCACGTGCTCTCCCTGACTGAGAGTGGCCTGTTGCCTGCAGCCCAGGTGGCTGCGCGCCTGCGGGTACCCGGGGTACCACTGGGTACGGTTCAGGTGTTGCAGGACAAGAGGCGGATGAGGGAGCTGCTCAATGCGCGGGGGATAAGCTCCGTGCGGGCTGCGCCAGTGGGCTCGGAAACCGACTTGGGTAGATTTTGCCGCGAAGTCGGGGGTCCGGTCATTCTGAAGCCGGCCACGGGTACGGGTAGCCATGCCGTCTTCGTGGTCCCGGAGCCGGACGACGCCGGATCGGCATGGCATCGATTCGTCAGAGCCGGCGGCGAGGACGCCCTCGCCGAGGAGTACTTGGACGGGCCTGAGATCAGCGCCGAGGCATTCTCCCGCTCGGGACGTCACACCGTCGTCGCTCTTACAGAAAAACTCGTTTCTTCCAGTTTCGTGGAACTCGGGCACACCGTACCTGCTTCTGTGGGCGATGCTCTGCGGAACGACGTTTGCGTGCTCGTGCATAAGTTCCTGGATGCGGTCGGCTTACGTGATGGGCCGTCGCACACCGAGATCAGACTCACCGCCCGTGGCCCGCGCATTGTCGAGTCGCACAACCGAATCGGCGGAGACAAGATCCGGGAGCTGGTACACCGCGCATACGGGGTGGACCTGGTCATGCTCACCGTGCAGTGCGCACTCGGGCTGCCGATGCCCCCCATCCCGTCAACTCCGCGACGAGGAGCAGCAGTTCGCTTTCTGGCCCCATCGCCCGGTGTCATCCGGCGAATCAGCGTCCCCCAAGCTCCGGAACTCGCTGACGGCACCGCAACGGTCCACCTCGATGTCGCCGTAGGTGATCGTGTCGAGACGGTAAGGGAATCGGACGACAGATCCGGGTACGCGCTGGCGGAGGGCTCAGACGCAGTCGAGGCAGCGCAGCGGTGCGAGCGGATCGCTGCTCAGGTCGTCATCGAAACCCGGTCGGCGCCCGGAACCGACACGTGCGATCACGGCTTGAGCACGGCTACGTAGTCGCACCCCGTGAAGCCGGCGAAGCGCAGCCGCCAGTCCGAAAAGCAACCCTGCCTGGCTGCGGCACTGGTTATGATCAGGCAGGTTCGTGGCCGGTCGATGAGTCGCTCTACTACCGAGGGGGCGTAGTGGAGGGCGTGCGGTCGCTTTCATGCACTCGCGTCCACGCATGCCGTACCCGTTTACGGCAATTGCTGATCGCGCCGAGCCTGTTCTCCTGCGAGATCACGGGTACGGCATCCGGTGCCGGTGCCGTGCCGTGATGGTGTTGCGAGTCTTCGCTGTTCGGCGTCGGCGCCGCCACCCGAGCGTTGTCGTCCCGGGGCCCCGTCACTGTCACTTTCGAGGACCCCGCGCGCATACCGTTCACTCATACGGTCATCGAGAACTGGGTGCGATCCTTTACTGAGCTTCTGCGAACGGCGACAGGGAACCCCGTGTGTCGACTGGAAAGCTTGCGTTAATGAATCATTTCATCCGCCCGCAAGATGACCTGTACGGTCACGTCAATAATCTGTGGCACAGCCAGGAGGAGATCCCCGCAGACCGATCGAGTTGGGGCACCGTCCCATACTTGATCGAGAGTACCGAGAAGAGTGTTGGCGCGATCATCCAGAAGATTTCAGCAGACTGGACTAACGCAACTCACATCGAGGACGCACGAAAGATCGCCGCCCTGTACACATCTTTCATGGGCGAGCAGAAAATTGACACTCTCGGCCTCTCCCCGGTGCTGCCCCTGATCCGGGATATTTGGAAGCTGCGCGATAATTCAGATCTCTCGGAGTTCCTCGGTCGCCTTGAGAGGATCGGCGGTTCGGGGCTGTTCGGCACTTATGTGAATGTCGACGACCGAAATTCTCAACGCTACCTGTTCAACATATGCCAGGGCGGGCTCAGTCTCCCCGACAGCACGTACTATCTTGAAGACAGGTTTGCCGGCATCAGGGAAAGGTATGTCGCGCATCTGGTCGACTTGTTCACACTTGCTCGGATTGACGGTCCCTTAGCTGCGGCAGAGAGTGCGCTGGCGATTGATGTGAAGATAGCCGAGGGGCATTGGTCACGCGCTGCGGCTCGAAACGCGCACAGTACCTACAATCTGGTCGGTCTGGACGAACTGAAGACATTGGCCCCGTCATTCGACTGGCACCGGTACACCGTCGGGCTCGGCTGTTCGAGTGAGACTATCTCCGAGGTCTGCGTACGGCAGCCCTCCTATCTCGCTCACGTGTCGTCGCTGATGACCGGTGCGCCGGTGGAGAAATGGCGCAGTTGGCTGCTGTGCCGGGTGCTGCAAGCCTGCGCTCCATATCTCGCGGATGAGTTCGTAAAGAACGATTTCGAATTCCACGAGCGCGCGGTAAACGGCACTCAGGAGCTGCCGGATCGTCACAAGCGGGCTGTGCAGTTCGTGCAGCGGGCCATGGGCGAGGCTGTTGGTAGAGAGTATGTCATGCGTTACTTTCCGCCTGGTTCCCTGGCTTCGGTGGAGGCATTGGTCTCCACCGTCATCAGGGCGTACAGGGTTTCGATCGATGAACTGGAGTGGATGACTGACACGACGAAGGGGCGAGCTCACGAAAAACTTGATGAACTGCGCATAAAAATAGGCCATCCAAATGATTTTATAAATTATGGAAAGCTTTCGGTGGAATACGGTGAGCTCCTCGAAAACGCTCACGCGGTAGCGGCTTGGAAGGTAGATCGAAAGCTGGCGAAAATCGGATCACGAGTCGACCGTGACGAGTGGTTCATGTTGCCGCAGAAGGTGAACGCCTACTACGATCCGGGCGCAAATGAAATCTGTTTTCCGGCGGCAGTTCTGCAGAGGCCTTTCTTCTCTCTCGAGGCCGACCTGGCAGAAAATTATGGCGGAATCGGTGCGGTGATCGCTCACGAAATTGGCCATGCCTTCGACGATCAAGGTGCGAAGTATGACGGTAGGGGAAACCTGAACGATTGGTGGACGGCGGAAGACAGGATCGCTTTCGAAGAGAAAACGAGCGCTTTGATCGAGCAGTTTGGTCGGCTTTCGCCAAGGAATCTTCCGGGTGAATTTGTCAACGGCGAGCTCACTGTCGGGGAGAACATCGGCGATCTCGGTGGAATCGCCATCGCCCACAGGGCGTACCTCATGGCGCTCGGCGACGAGACGCCACCGCAGAAGGGTGGCATCACCGGTTCGCGGAGACTATTCCTGCATTGGGCCCTTTGTTGGCGCACCAAGCGCCATGAGAAAGAAGAGCGGCGACGCCTTGCCGTTGATCCGCACTCTCCACCTGAATTGCGGGCAAACGTTGTCCGCAATCTCAGCGAGTTCCACGATGAATTTGGTACGCGCGAGGGTGATGGCCTATGGCTGGACCCTCAGGACCGCGTGCGGATCTGGTGAGGGTTCACCCATCTCTGAAATTCCTCGTCATTGGCTCTGCGACTCCCTGGAGGGAAGTATCGTAGCCAGCGAGTTGGCCGTCTGGAGACTGAGATTCAGGGCGGCAGGCATGGGATCGTATGACCATGGTTGAATTCTCGCGGTGGCAGCGAAGCGGGGAAGTGCGGCAGCAGGCGTACTGTGCTGCGCCAGACGGCCTGCCCGCCAAGCCTCGCGGAACGCGACACCGACTCCCTTGCTGTTACGGTGCGCCACGCGGAGGTCGGGAACAAAAAATACCTGACCTTCCGACTGGGTCAACCTTTCGACGAACGCGTTGTCGCTGGCGGTGACAATGTCAGGAAAACCTCCGGCGGCCAGGAACAGTTCGGTCCAGACAGCCGAGTTACCGCCGGCGAAAAAGGTTACCGGACTGTTCGGTGCGTACTGCGCGTAGCGCACTTCATACCGATATTGGCGAGCGCGGGCCACCACACTGCTGTCGAACGGCAGAACCCGACCCGTGATCGCGGCACGGTTGTTGCTCAGCGCGGTATCAAGGACGGAGAACCAGTCGGGCAGGGGACGGGCGTCGTCGTCCAGAAACGCCAAGATGTTCCCCGTCGCCTTCTGCGCCGCCAGGTTGCGGCTCGCTGCCGGGCCGCGCCGGGTCTCGTTGCGCAGTATCCGGACCGGGAAGGGACAGGTCGCGTTGATACGCAGGGGATTTTCGGACGCGTCGTCGACGAACAGGACCTCGTGTACGCCGAAGTCGTAGCCGGTAATCGCGCTCAGCACCTGGTGGGCATCGGTCGGCCGATTCCGGGTGGCGATCACCACGGAGACTCGTTTGGATCGCTTCCGGTTCAGAGCGGGCGTACCTGTAAGCACTTCCGTACTCCTTAAGGGCGTGGGTCCAGGAGGCACGGCCGTCGCGGGCGTGTCACATGACGACATGGCCGGGCCGGCACGCAGGTCACCCCTGGTGGGTGGTCGAGAGGTCGGAGGCAGGTGCCGCGTCGTCGGGGTGGGACGCCTGCCGCAAGGCCTGCCATACCGCGGCTGCGGCGGGTGGGAGGCCGGCATCGAGGCCGGCGACAGGAGCGCGCGGAGTGAGCCCGGAGAGATGGGCCCGAAGATCCACCCCCGTGAACTCCTCCAGGCGGCGGCTCTCCTCCCCCTGGCACAACGCCTGGTACTCGATCACCAGCCGACGGTCGGCCGGAATGGCCGGCGCGAAGTCCAGCCAGTGACGGTTCCACGCGGCCCACTTGGCGAGTGCGGACTCCTCGGTCACCGGTAACCACGGCCGGTCACCGGTCCACCGCAGCATGGACCGTGCGGCTTCGAGCGGATGCCGTACGAGCATCACGTACCGCGCATCGGGGAGCGCGGCGTTCAGCCACGGCAGATGTAGCAGATACTCGTTGTACTTGTCCCCCCAGCAGGGCAGGTCCAGGTTGCTCTGGGCGAGAATGCGCCGTGCCAACGCCGTGGCGTCGTCCCCTGCGGAGCCTTCGGCCACCTCGCGTGCGGCGGTGCGCAGGCTTTCCTCTACCCGGGCCCGCCAGCGGTCGACGCCGACGCCGTCCGGCGGGCGGCGGTCGAGAGCGTGAAGGATCTCGTCGGCGCGCAGATGACGGTCGGACAGGTCCTGGGGGGTCAGCCAGCGGCTCAGCAGGTAAGGCAGCTTGCCGTTGACGGTGAAATGGCCGCCGGCGTCGTGGAAGGCCAGGTTCAGTGCGTGCGCGAAGGCGGTGGTGCCGCAGCGTTGGCCGCCGAGCAAGAACACGGGTGAAGGGCTCAACTCCCCGCCTCCGCCATGCCTGTGTTGGCATCTGTCGCATCGGCGCCCGGAGCCCGCACAGCGTCAGCCGTCTCAGCCATGTCGCGCAGCAGCCGCATGCAGATCGAACTGGCCTCGAAACCACCGGCGGTGAAGCTCTCGCCCCACGGTTCGTCACGTTGCTGCTGGGTCAGGACGCGCCCGACCCTCCAGTGCGTCTCGAGGGACACCCAGCCCTTGTACCCGTCATCTCCGAGCCGGCCGAGGATCGCCGGCCACGGCAGGCAGCCGTCACCCAGCCGGACGTAGGCCGTACGTCCGGCTGGATCCTTCACATGGACGTGGCGAATGCGTTCGCGGCCGAGTGCGTAGTCCTGCGGGAAGGGAGCGGGATCCCAGCCGCTGAAGACGCTGTTGCCCGGGTCCCACAAGACGCCGAGCCGGTCGTCACCGAGGTGATCCAGGAACTCGAGAGTATGGCGCATGGTGGGGCTGTTGGTGCGCATGCCCGTCTCCACGAGCAGCGGCACCCGATCGGTCGGCACTCCGTCCAGGACCTCCCTTGCGACAGCCGCCGCGCCACGCGGGTTCGGCGGGCCTTCGCGGTAGAACGTGAAGACGCGGACGAATGGCGCGCCGAGCAGCTCGGCCTGCCGGACCGCCTCCACCAGCAGGGCGCGCACAGCCGCGACCTCGGCGTCGGTGCGGGGCAGGCGGCACTTGAGGGCGGGCGGGTCGAAGCCAACGATGTGCATTCCCCGTCCCACCACGGCGTCGCGAACAGCGATCAGCTGTGCGTCGCTCATCAGATGCGGCGGCACCTCGCCGGAGGACCGGATCTCCAGCCCGCCGAAGCCCAGTCGGGCTGCCTCGGCTGCGGCCACATCGATGTCCTGGGACACCTCGTCATTGATGACGGCAAGTCTCATGGAGAGCTCTTTTCACCGACGGCGGGGACGTCGGTGGCGTACCACTCCAGGAGGAGCGTGATGTCTTCGGCGAGTGAGGGTGCCTTCGACTCGACGGTGATCGCGCGAAGCGGCCCCGCAGCCGCGAGCACCTCACGGGTGGACTCGGCGCAGGAGTCGAGCGGTAGGTGCCGTGAAGTGGCGGGGTGCTCCCAGGCGAATCCCTTCACCTGGACGAACGCAGTCATGGGGGACAGCCGGGCGGCTGCCGACACGGGGTCCGGCGCGATGCGGGCGAGGCCCATGGTGTCCAGCAGAATGCCGGTTCCGGCACGCTCGCACAGCGCGGCGAGTTCGTCGACCGGCGCGTATCCGTGGTGGGTCTCGATCAGGACGAGGTGGCTCGCGCCGACGCGGGCCGTCAATGCCCGGATCTGGGCCAGCGTCAGGTCGAGCCGCCCGGGGGCCGTACAGCCCTCGGCCGCGAACACCTTCACGGGCAGACCTGGTTCCAGCCATGGAAGGGAGGAACAGCCGTCAGCGGGGTGAGCGGGGTCGCCAAGTACGGTTCCCACGCCGACGAAACTCACGTCAGCCCCTGCGGCTCGCAGCGTGGCCAGGCCGCCGGAGCCTTCCCAGGCGTGGCCCTTGCCGGCTCGGACGTCCACGACACTGCCGCCGCAGGACAATGTGAGTGCGGCCAGTTCGGCGGCACCGTGGTCAGGAGCGGAGCCCGAGGAGATTCCCACCCGGGGCACGGGTACGGGTGCCGTCATGCCTCGAACTTCGTTCTCTGGGCGATGGTACTCAGGATCTCGGTGATGGGGCGGGCCCCTTCCAGGTGGCAGCGCGGGGGGGACTGTCCGGTGGCTACGGCGTCAGCCATCTCCTGGTAGACCCGGCGCCGCAGTTCGGCCGTGGGCCGGGCGGGTACGACATGTTCTGTTTCGCCGACCTGTGTGGTCACCGTGCCGTCGACGACAGAGAGACTTCCTTCGGGGGCGAAGAGCTGAAGTCGTTCGCTCCGCGCCGGCGACTCTGCGGTCATGGTGAAGGCGAGGGTGGCGCCGCTCCGGAATTCGATGTGACCGGTGACCCGGGTGTCGATGCCGGGGGCGAGCTCTCGGGCGGGGGCGAGCCGTACGGCGCGGGGTCGGCCGAGTAGTTGGCAGGCGAGGTCGAGGTAGTGCACTCCCAGGTGCGCCGCAATGCCACCGAGGGCCGAGGCGGGGTCACTACGCCAGCCGGCGCCGCGGAAGTGAGCGGGTGGGCGGAACCGGGCCACCTCCAGTACCGCGGTGACCGCCGGAAGCGCCCATTTCGCTGATGAGGTGGTGGCGGGTAACCGCATACGGTGCTGAAGCATCACTCCGACTGGCATGCCTGCCCGCCGTGCGGCAGCTGCTATCCGGTCGATCTCGGTCACAGACACGGCGGGGGGCTTCTCCAACAGGACGGCCTTGCCCGCGTCGAGGGCCTGCACGGCGAGTTCGGCCCGGCCGCCGGGCGGCAAGCACAGTGCAACCAGTGCGATGTGCTGGTCCGACAGCAGCTCCTGCCAGGAACTGACTCTGGGCAGATGCCCGGTATCGATTGCCGTGTCCTGTTCGAGCACGGCTGCAACGTGAGCCTCGTCGAGACCCTCGAGGGCAGTCACGTGCTGGCGCCCCGCGGCTCCGAAGCCGACGATCCCGACTCCGATGCTCATCAGGCGTCTCCGCCGGAGAGTGATCGCTGCACTTCGACCCTGGCGGATGGCTGTGGCGGCCGGTTGAGGTGAATGACCCGATGCGCCGCGTGGGCCGGGTACGCGGCCGTGGTCACGATGAGCACGCCGCCGCCGTCGCGGGCGAGGGCGCGAACCGACTCGGCCCACGCGGCGTCGGCAAGGCCGGTCCCGGCACGGGTGGCGTCGACGACCACAGCCGACCGGCTGCCCATGGCGGGCAGGGGCTGCTCCGGCCGAACGATCGTCACACCTTTGGGCGGTGCTGGTGCGACCGGCCGTGGGCGACCGCGGTCACCCACGGCGATGACGCCGTACTGGGCTCGCCGTCGTCCGGCCAGAACCTGGATCAAAGCCTCAGCCGAGGCCCGGTCGTCCGCTTGCACCACGACGGTCTCGCCGGCTGCCACTTGGACCGTCAGTCCCGCGATCATGATGTCCTCGGCCCCTTTTGGTCCTGTGGCTACGATCAGGTCGACCACGCGGAGGGTGGCCGGCCTGCTCGCTTCGTCGGTCATTGCTGGCTCCTATCGGAGTGCCGAAGTTCGGGTGGGCCGGTCCGGGCGGGCTGAGCGCCTCAGGAGGAGCTGCGCTCCATGAACTCGAGCCGATTGCCGAGTTTGTCGGACGCGTAGAAGCGGTCGTAGCCCGGGAAGCTGTCGTCCCAGGTCACCTCGTGGCCGCGTTCCTCCAGACGCTTGGCGAGGCCGTTCAGGGAGCGGACGAGGATGCCTGGATGAGCCTTGCGGGCCGGCCCGAATTCCTTTTCCACCCCCAAGTGGACCTCCAAGCCGTCACCGCGGAACCAACAACCGCCGCGAGCGGCGAGCACCGGTGGCTTCTCCAGCTCGGTCATGCCCAGGACCTCCCCCCAGAACTGGCGACACAGCTCCTCGGCGCCCGGCGGAATGGCGAGCTGCACGTGGTGGAGACCGCCGAAGGAGTAGGCGGGCGTGTTCTGCTCAGCTTTGCTCTGCTCAGTGCTCATGCTTGCTTCTCTCTGGTTGTTGCGATGTCCGGCCGTGCCGGCAGGTGTCTCACGCGTCAGGCCATGCCGTTCCCGCACCCGCTGCCGCCTTCGGGGGGCAGCCAGGACGAGCCGCAGCCGCGGTGGAGCTCCACTGCGTCCGCCAGTGATCGACGAGTCCGTCCCAGGCGCCGGCCCCTCCGGAAGGCAGATAGGTGCGCCGGATGGCATGCGGGCTTGCCGGCCACGGCTCGGCCGGTGAGCGCACCGTCCCGAAGCCCAGGACATCGCTCGGCAGCAAGCCGGGAACCCCGGGAATACTCCCGTAGGGATAGGCGAACAACCGTGTCGGCCCCGATCCGTACCGGCTGTCGATGTCAGCAAGCGAGCCGAGAGCTTCTTCCCGGGCTTCGTTCGCCGGCATCTCGTCAAGATGAGGGTGGGTACGGGTGTGCGCAGCGATCAGGTGCCCGTCGGCCGCCAGGAGGTCACACTCCGCGTACGTCAGATAATCCTGTCGCGGCTGCCGGCTGCGCCGCCCCACCAGACCGGTGCAGACAAAGAACACGGCCCGTATGCCCAGTCGGTCGAGGATGGGACGGGCATATGTGACGGTGTCACGGTAGCCATCGTCGAAGGTGATCAAGACGGTGGGGCGGTCCGGCCTGTGTGGCCCATCCTCGGCGATCAGGTCGGACGGAAGGTATGCGTCGAATTCTTCCAGGACACGTTTCAGGCCGCGTTCGAATTCCTGAGGGGTGAGGGCAGTGTAGTGGTGGATATCAGGATGGACATGGTGGAAGTACAGGACAAGCGGCCAGCAGGCGGCACTGCCCGTCGCGGGCTGATGCTCGTCGGAAATCCCGTTTATGTACGGCGCAGGGGCTTCGACCGGCCGGCGCTTCATGCGGCCTCGAATCGGATACGCGCCGTAGTGGAGGCGCCAATCATGATCCACTGGAATCCTTTCACCCTTTACTGGAATCCTTTCACCCTTTACGGCCTCCCCTCAGGAGCTACCCGGCCTGCTCTGCATCGACCCTCGTTCTCCCCGTCCTCCGTCGGTGTCGGCGAGTCGACCCGGACTTTTTCCGCCCATCGCGCCAAGGGCGGGTAGGTGATTGAAGCAGCGATGAAAACCGCAGCGAGTACACCCCACCCCGGTGGGCCCCAACCAGTGATGAGCATGGTCACTGCTACGGGCCCCAGCACGTCACTTCCAACGTTCACCAAGCTGAAGATCGCCTGGTAATCGGGCAGTCGTTTGGGCGGCGCCAGCGAGTAGAAGATTCCCCAACTGCCAGCTTGGAACCACAGCTCGCCGCACGTGTGAATCGTTACCGCGACAAGAAGCAGAACAACAGCCGCAACCGGCCCTCCCAGCATTGAACTCCAGTAGACAAGACAGGAAATCCCAATTGTCAGCCCGCTCCAACGCAGCACACGAGCCCCACCCGTCAGGGATTCCGTATCTCGACTGGCACGCAACTGCAGGGTGACACACATCACTGTATTAATGAGAAGCAATACGGCCATCAGGGCTTCCGGTGCTTCAGTGTTCGAAGTAATCCAAAGAGGCAATGCGATGACCAGTATCGCGTCGTGCACACCCAAGACAGTGGTAATCAGGGTGATGAAAAGAAAGGGTCGATCCCCAATCACTCTGGTTTTCCTGGCTTCAGTTCTGGACTGTACGAACTGACCTCGTGTGTCTCGCTGCACCCCCCACGCTGCCATCGTTGTGGCGAAGAACGACAGAGCGTTCCCGCATAGCAATATCAGATATGCCGAATCTGCCTGCGACTGTAACAGTAGGCCTGCCGTCGCCGTACCCATGGCGACTCCGGTATTGCCGGCGCCTCGAGTCAGCGCCCGTACACGAATTCGCTGCTCGCTCTCCGTCAAAGTCCCGATGAGCACGTTGCGGCATACCCGTCCGGAGCGCGCGGCAAACATGGACGCAATCGCAACAGGTAGATATTCGGCAAACGAATCTACGGTCGCGTATGTAAGAGTGAGGGCAGCTTGGGATGCGCTGAACAGGATGAGCATCCGGCGTGGTCCCCAGCGCTTGATCGGCCAACTGCTCAGCACGCTTCCGAACAGGCCAATGATTCCTGCTATCGACATTCCGAGAGCAACCTGGCCGGGCGGCAGACCGGCTTCGTTGACGAAGTAGAGAATGCTGACCGGCAGCCACAGGCCAGTGCCCACCGAATCCCAGAGTGACCCCAGAATCAAGCGCCGTCCAGGCCCGGGAGGGGGGATTATCTCTCTGTGCCGGGACGTGAGGTTTTGTGTCGCAGCCCGAACCCCTACCACAGCCCCGTGCCGCTCGATGTAGATCCACTCATCGATTCTTGCGTCACCAGAAGACGGAAGTGCGGGGCTTTTTCACCGCCAGCTGCCAGTTCGCCCAGCTCGACGGTCTCCACGGTCAGCTGTTTCATGGCGACGACCTTGCCCAGGATGTCCGAAAGGTCACCGGCCATTCGCTCACCGGCAGCCATGTCGCTGGGAGCGACACGTACGAGCAGTTCGCCGGGCACGTCCTGTTGCACCTGCCAGCGATCGAGCGGCATGGCTTCCAGTGCCAAGCGGAGAGGCTTGACACTCACAAACTGCCCCTGAGCGTCGACGACGAGCCCACGCTGCCGCCCCTCCAGCTTCGTCAGCCGCGCGTGTGGCCGGCCACAGGGACACGTACCGCGCAGAATTTCTGCACAGTCACCGGGCTGATAACGCAGAAAAGCCGTCGCCTTGTTCACCAAACCGGTGATGAGGAGGTGACCATCCTGTGCGACGTCAACACGGATACGCTCCTCCTCGACATGGTACGTTCCTATTGAGTCCGGGCATTCCCAGGCAACTCGTCCGAACTCCTGAAGGCCATACAAGTCACTGTGCGGCGCGCCGAACGATGCTGAGATCGCCTTTCGCGCCTGCGGGTCCAGTGTGTCCCCATGGGTGAGCACTCGCATCGGCTTCGGCAGTCGGAGCAGGCCTTCTCGCTGACGAAGCATCGCGAGGAGGACCTCCATGGGCTGCCCCCAAACGGCATGAGGTCGGAAGTCCTCACAGATACGGTTCACGTATTCACATGTCTCACGGTCGATCTTAGAAATGTTGACCGTCACGACAACGGAAGCGCCGTTGTATGGACTCGCGCCGAAATCGACCAGCTTGTGCCGCGGATCAGAAGTGAATCGGAGAAGCCTGTAGCCCGGAGCCAATCCGTACGCTTCCAGCATGCGAAGGCCGGCCGCTGCCGCCTCGGTGAGGAGCGAGTCGTCGTGGACGATCTTCATCGGCTCGCCCGAAGTCCCGGAGGTTTGGACGCGCAGTTCATCCACCTCGTGAACCAGGCCCGTCAGGAACGACTTCGGCGAACCCCGCACGACGGACTTACTGAGCGCTGGAAGCGTTGCCAGGGTTTGCGCTGCCGCTTGAATCGAGAGGTCCTTGCCCTGGAGCAGCGGAGCATAGAATTCGGTCTGCGCAGCCCGCTCCAAGGATTGAGCCAGACGTTCGGCGCGGATCTCCTGAAGCGCTGCCGGGTCCCGGGCGGCAGCGTTGTACACATCCAGAAAGATCCGCCACCCATCCCCCACGGCCCGCGCTTCGCGCAAAGCCTGACTGTGCCACCACTTGTGAGGAATCATCTTACGTCCGCAATGCCTTTCCTTGGGGTGGGAGGGATACGTCATCGGGTCCAGGGTTCAGGGAACCCTGGCCCCGATTTCTGCTGATCGGCTTTACCAGGCCTCCTTGACGTCGATACCCATATTCATTCACCTCCTTCACCCAAGGTTCGTGTACACGAATCAGTTCGCGCCGTGCAACGGTTGGCCGCACAGCTGAACCTCCGCTGATTGGCCATATGCACTGCATCGCCAACTGTGTAACACCGGCCCAACATAGCCTTCGGCCGAGACCGTGACAAGAGGCGATCAAGCCCAGGGGTGATGTTCGGATGGGCCGTTTCTGGCCAATCTTGGGTGGTCTCATTGACACCCTCGACATGTTGTTACTTTCATTGCGTCCCTCTCTTGTCCCAAGCGCTTCTTTTCTGCGTATCGTGTTCTATGTAGGGGGGGCCATGGCCCACGGAAGTGCCTTGTATATCCGCGAGACGGAACTCACCGACCTGACCGAGGGGACTCTCCGAACTGTGGGAACTCCCACCTCGACGGCGGCAGTTGTGGCTCGCGTGCTGGTCGACGCGGAGTTGCGTGGGCATCCGTCACACGGTGTCGCAATGCTCCCTATTTATCTTGAGCGCGCCCGGCGCGGGGGAATTGATGCCCAGGCGTGCCCGACGTGGACTTCTGTTTCCGGAAGCGTGGGACTCGTGCGAGGCAACGGGGCTTTTGGTCAGCTCGCAGCCGAGTTGGCGGCAAGTCGATGCGCTTCCGCTGCAGCCGAACAGGGGCTGGCCGCAGTGGGGGTGCGCGACAACAACCACATCGGGATGCTGGCCGCCTATCGGAAATGTTTCACCGACAGTGGAGTCATTGGCCTGATCCTGAATGTATCGGGACCCAGTGTGTCCGCGCCCGGCGCGCATTACGCGACGCTGGGAAACGACGCAATGTGCCTGATCGTTCCCCGTTCGGACGGCAAGCCCTTCATAATAGACTTTGCGGCAGGAACAGTCGCCTGCGGAAAGATCCGCTCCGCGGCCTTGCGTGGTGAGAAAGTGCCTTCCACCTGGCTGCTCGACGCAATCGGTCAGCCCAGTACAAACCCCGAAGACCTGGACAACGGGGGCTCGGTGCCCGTTTTCGGTGGATATAAAGGGCTGGGTGTCCTGCTCATCATTGAAATCTTGGCCGGTGTGCTGGCCGGTGCAACCGCGAGTCCGCTCGTCAACCGCCAACGACATCAGGTAGAGCTTCCAATGGGGTGCTCACAGCTGTTCGTCGGTTTCGATTCACAGTTGTTCGGTGCGACGGACACGACAGGTTTGATAGACGTGATTGCGAATGCGGTGCATGAGGGCTACGCAGGAACGCCACCGCACCCCTACCTGCCGGAGCAGTACGAGCTCACCCACGCCGAGGTGGCTCGCGAGCAGGGTGTTGCAGTCCCGCATGTGCTGGCTGCTGAACTCGGCTGGGTGTCCGCCTGAATTCTGTTACCACGATCACCGGGATCTTTTCCCCGTCAAGGTGACGGCACCGGCCCCGAGGCGGCAAGGAAGGGCTCTACATGCTCCGGTCACGCCGCCTGTGGGCGGCTGGGAGAGAGCCGAACCTCCGGTTGGTCACCCAGGAGTGCTCCTGGGCCGATCGAGCGGTGGTTCAAGCCCTTCGACGCCTGTTGGCACTCTCAGCCCCTGGACTGGTCGCGTCGGTGGTGGGACGTTCCAGGGCCGCGGACCCCGGGGACGGACGGCCGGTGGCGGAGAGCGCCGCTGAGCAGGTTCCGCGAACTGCTGATGAAACGAACTCGGCCGGTGGTGAGTTCAGGGCGGCGCGGGGGGAGCATCCCCGGCTCGACAACCAGTTCCTTGAGCCGCACCGGCCGAATTCCCCGGTGTACGAACGCCGTGCCGACGTTCGTGGCAGCGTCGTTCGCGCCGCTCTCGGCTGCTCCGGCGAACACTCCCGCCACCAGGCTGACTGTCCGCCCGGACAGGGAGATGGCCGACCGGCCGACGGTCGGCAGCAGCGGAGCGGGACACGTACTCAGCTCCACCAGTCCGGCGCGGCGCGGCTGTCGGCCATCGCCCCGATGAGTTCTTCCGTGTCCGCCCGGGCGTTGTCGCTCCGCGCTTGCCACGGCATCACGTCGACGACGTTCATCGCCGCCGGCCGGCGCACTCTCCTGCCCGCGTCGATGACGGACCGGACGGGGCCGTTCTCCGTGGCAGTGGCCACTCGACGATCTGACCCGTCGACGAACCACGGTGAGGTGCCGGACGCCTGACAGTCCCTTCGTCGTCAGCTCCCTGGCCGATGGCAGACCGCAGTTCTCACGCGAAGTCGGAGGGCTGACGGAAGCCGGGCGTCGAAAGAGCTGATCACCCTCATACGGCTCCGCGAGGCCGGAACCGCTGTCCCAGTCCCTCTTTGCTCTAAGGAACACACATGCAGGACCATTGTCTTGTCGTCATAGGTCTCGGCTACGTCGGGCTGCCCCTTGCCGTGGAGGCCGCCGAGGCCGGCATCAAGGTGTACGGCCTGGACTCGAACACCGCCCGGGTCGACAGCCTCCTGGCCGGCTTCAGCCATGTGGACGACATCTCCGACGCCCAAGTCGCTCACGCCCTCGAGCTGGGCTTCGAACCCACTACTGGCTCCGACTGCATCGGCCGAGCCGATACAGTCTTGATCTGCGTTCCCACACCGCTACGTCAGTCGGTCCCCGATCTCGATGCGGTACGCCGCGCCGCCATGACGATAGAGGAGCATCTGAGCCGGGATACGCTCGTCGTACTTGAGTCGACAACGTATCCGGGTACCACAGAAGAAGTGCTGCGTCCCCTGCTGGAACGGGGCGGTCGCCGTGCGGGTCGCGACTTCCACCTCGCTTTCTCGCCCGAGCGCATCGATCCGGGCAACGCACAATTCGGCTTGCGGAACACCCCCAAGATCGTTGGTGGTGTCACGGGGCGGTGTTGCCAGGCGGCTACGCGGTTCTACAGCAGGTTCGTCGACCGCGTTGTGCCCGTCAGTTCACCGGCGGTGGCGGAGATGTCCAAGCTTCTGGAGAACACCTACCGCCAGGTCAACATCGCACTGGTCAACGAGATGTCCGTGTTCTGCCACGAGCTTGGCATCGACTTGTGGGAGGCCATCGACGCCGCCTCGACCAAGCCGTTCGGTTTCCAGGCATTTCGGCCGGGCCCCGGGGTGGGTGGCCACTGCATCCCCATCGATCCCAACTATCTCTCCTACCGGGTGCGTTCCCTCGGGTATCCGTTTCGATTCGTGGAACTCGCACAGGAGATCAACGACAGGATGCCTCCCTTCGTCGTGGACCGCATCATGCGACTCCTGAACGAGGACGGGCGCAGTGTGCGCGGTTCGAAAGTGCTGCTGCTCGGGGTGACCTACAAGGCCGATGTCGCCGACGAGCGGGAGTCACCGAGCCTGGTCGTCGCCGAACGACTCCTCGCGTTGGGGGCCCATCTCTCCTACCACGACCCGTTCGTCCCGGAGTGGCGTGTGGGCGGGCGGCTGCTGCACAGCGTGGCGGACACCGAGCAGGAAGCCGCGGAGGCCGACGTAACGGTTCTGCTTCAGGCACACCGAGCGTACGACTGGGAGGGCCTGTCGAGGAGCGCGCGGCTGCTGCTCGACACCCGAGGTGTTACGTCGGGGAAGAACGTCATACGGTTATAAGGCCGCGCCCCACGTGGTGACGGGACGAATCGTCCGTAGCCGCACAGGGCGGCGGCAAGTCCCACCCAGCTCTGGCTGGAGATCGTCCAGCGCGGCCGGATGCCGGTGCTCGCCGTGACGGGCCTGGCCCGCCACCGGGAACCCAAAAGCTCCGACTCGGCCGGTTCTCGGGAGCCGCCCGCTTCGTCACTACCGCCGCCGACAGGTGCTCCGCCTCGACCGCCACTGGCTGGCTCTCGACCAGCGCCTTCACCAGGTCACGGTCCGCCTCCAACGGTTCCGGCTCCCGCCCGCTCGACATTCGGCAGCACACCGAGCGAAATACGCGGTGCCTGCGGTCGGCGGGCGGTGGCCAGGACGGCAGCACCGGCTACCGTGTGCGTGACGGGAGCGGCGTGCGGGCTGGATGTGACGTCGGGACATGGCTCGCCGTCCTCGATCCGCCCGGTACCACGCCCGCCGTGGCACCCGAATACGTTCTTCTCATGATCGCAACCTCTGCCCGGCTGCTTCGGCTGGTGTCCCTGCTGTCGAGCAGGCCCACCTGGTCCAACACGGAACTCGCGAGGCATTTGGACGTCACCGAGCGCACGGTGCGCCGGGACGTCGACAAGCTGCGTGAGCTCGGCTACGGCGTGGAGTCCGTACCGGGGCCGGGTGGCGGCTACCGCTTCGGCGCGGGCAACCGCATGCCGCCGCTGAACCTGGACGACGACGAGGTGTTCGCCGTAGCCGTGGCGCTCAGGGAAGCTCCACACGGAGCGGCACTGGGTGTCGACCCGGCAGCACTGTCGGCACTGCTGAAGCTGCGGCAGATCCTCCCCACCCGGATGGCGAGGCGGCTGGAGGGGCTCGATGCCACCGTCGAAC
>NZ_JBEXYB010000012.1:0-191926 GCF_040630715.1 Streptomyces sp. NPDC005752
TCACCCGACCGCAACGCCTGAATCGCCCAGTGCAACGCCACCAACGACGACGAACACGCCGTATCCACCGTCACCGCAGGACCCTCCAGGCCCAACGCGTACGACACCCGCCCCGACGCCACACTGCCCGAGTTGCCGATTCCGAGGTATCCCTCGGAATCGTCCGGCGCGGTACGCAGCCGGGCAGCGTAGTCGTGGTACATGAGGCCCGCGAACACACCCGTCCGGCTGCCCCGCAGCGACTCGGGGTCGATACCCGCCCGCTCGACGGCCTCCCACGACGCTTCCAGCAGCAGACGCTGCTGCGGGTCCATCGCCAGCGCCTCACGCGGCGAGATCCCGAAGAACTCGGGATCGAACTCGGCGGCCTCGTAGAGGAATCCGCCCTCCTGCGTGTATGTCGTTCCCGTCCGGTCGGGATCGGCGTCGTAGAGTGCGGCGATGTCCCAGCCTCGATCTGCAGGGAAGCCGTCGATGCCGTCACCGCCGCCTGCCACCAGTCGCCACAGGCCGTCCGGATCGGACACCCCACCCGGATAGCGGCAACTCATGCCGACGATCGCGATCGGATCGTCCACCGCCACGGCGGCGACGGCCGAGTCACGGGAGGACCCGTCCTCGTCCCCGAGCGCCTCGGAGAGCACGAACGCGGACAACTCCGCGGGCGTCGGATAGTCGAAGACCAGGGTGGCGGGGAGCCGTAGCCCCGTCGAGGTCGCCAACCTGTTACGCAGCTCGACTGCGGTGAGGGAGTCGAACCCCAGCTCCTTGAACGCCTGCGTCGCTCCGATTGCATCACTGGACGAGTGCCCGAGAACCGTCGCCACCTGCGCCTTGACCAGCTCTTCCACGAGCCGAACCCGCTCAGCGGGCGACAGTTCGATCACGCGGTCGGCAAGCGCGGCCCCACGGCCGGCTCCAGCTCGTGCAGCTCGCGTCCTGGGTACCTGCGCGAGGTCCCGGAACAGCGGCGGCAAGGCGGCCGTGGAAGCGAGGCGCCTCAGGACGGCGCGGTCCAGCTTGATGGGCAGCAGAGCGCCTGCGCGGGCTCCTGGTGCGCCATCGAACAGAGACAGCGCTTCGGGTGCGCTCAGCGGCAGGACGCCGTCCCGGGCCATGCGCTGGAGGTCGGTGGCGTCGAGGCGCCCGAGCATCCCGCCCTCGGCCCACGGCCCCCAGCCCAGCGACAGACCCGCCAGCCCTTCCGCCCGCCGCACCACAGCCAGAGCGTCGAGGAACGCGTTCGCCGCCGCATAGTTCGCCTGACCCGACGACCCCAAAGTCGCCGCCGCAGACGAGAACAACGTGAACATCGACAGATCCATGCCACACGTCAACTCGTGCAGGTGCCAGGCGGCATCGACCTTCGGCCGCAACACCGCAGCAATCCGCTCCCGCGTCAACGACGACACCACACCGTCATCCAGCACACCCGCCGTATGCACCACACCCATCAGCGGATGTTCGGGAGCGACACCATCCAGCACCATGGCCAGCGCGGCACGATCCGCCACATCACACGCGACGAAACGAGCCCGCGCACCGAGCTCCTCCAGCTCCGCGACAAGACCTGCCGCCCCCGGGGCATCCCCACCCCTGCGGCTCACCAGCAACAGATGCCGAACCCCACGCTCCGCCACCAGATGACGCGCCACCAAACCACCCAGAGCACCACTGGCACCCGTCACCAACACCGTGCCCGACCCGTCCAGCCCGGCAGCCGTACTCGAACCGACCGCCGTACGCACCAGCCTCGGCACGAACACCACACCACCACGCACCGCCACCTGCGGCTCACCCGAAGCCACCGCAGCCGACAGAACCGACTCATCAGCCCCCTCGACATCGACCAGCACGAACCGACCCGGATTCTCCGACTGCGCCGTCCGCACCAGACCCCACACAGCAGCCTGCGCCGGATCCGGCGACTCGCAGAACACCGCACCCGAAGTCACCACCACCAGACGCGCATCGGCGAACCGCTCGTCCGCCAACCACCCCTGCACCAACTCCAACGCCCGGACCGTCACCTCATGCGCACGGGACACCACGCCCGCAGACCCCGAACCGGCCTCCGCGAGCGACACCGCCACCACGCCCGGCACCGCTTCCAGCGCTTCCAGCGCTTCCAGGCCCGTCCCCACCCGGACGACGGACGCCACACCCTCCCCACCATGCGCGTGCTCGACCCAGTCCACCTCGAACAACGCATCACGCGGCACAACCGAAGACTGAACCTGCTCAGCCGAAACAGGCCGCAGCACCAACGAATCCACCGACGCCACCGGCTCACCGGCCACATCCGCCAGCACCAACGACACCCCGGAACCAGCCGGCGCGATCCGCACCCTCAGAACCGAAGCACCCACAGCATGAAGAGAAACCCCGGACCACACGAACGGCAGCTGAGCCGACTCACCTTCACCGCCCACCAGCCCCATGCCATGCAGGGCAGCGTCCAGCAAAGCTGGATGAAGCCCGAAACCCTCGACATCCACACCCTCAGGAAGAGCTACCTCCGCAAAAAGGTCGTCCCCACGCCGCCACGCAGCACGCAACCCACGGAAAACCGGCCCGTACCCAAGCCCCAGCCCCAGCAACTCCCCGTAATAAGCGGTCACATCGAGTCCGACAGCGTCCCGCGGCGGCCACTCCCGCAGCGATTCACCCGTCTCAGAACCCACCGCCGACAGCACACCCGTCGCGTGACGCACCCACTCACCATCAGCATCATCAGCCGACCGCGAATGCACACTCACCACACGACGCCCCTCCACCGAGGGCCCACCCACCGACAACTGCAACGACACCCCACCACGCCCAGGCATCACCAACGGCGCCTGCAGCGTCAACTCCTCCAGGTACCCACAACCCACCCGCTCCCCCGCATACAACACCAACTCCACAAAAGCCGTACCCGGCAACAACACCGAACCCAACACCACATGATCCACAAGCCACCCGTGCGACTGAAGCGACAACCGCCCCGTCAACACCAACCCATCACCCTCAGCAAGCGACACCTCCGCACTCAACAGCGGATGATCAACCGCACGCGCACCCAGACCAACCCCATCAACCACACCCGCCGCAACAGACTCCAACCAGAAGTGCTCACGCTGAAAGGCGTAGGTGGGAAGGTCGATACGCCGGGCACCGGTACCGGCGAAGTGCGCCGCCCAGTCCACGGCCGACCCACGCACGTACAGATCGGCCAGCGCGGTGACCAGCGTCGTCGCCTCGTCACGGTCCCTACGCAGGGCAGGTACGAACGCCGCGTCCCCGACGCAGTCCTGACCCATCGCGGACAACACACCGACCGGACCCAACTCCAGGAACCTGGTCACGCCCTGGCCCTGGAGCGCCCGCATCCCGTCGACGAAGCGCACCGCCTCCCGGACGTGACGCACCCAGTAGTCCGCCGAGCACATCTCGTCACCCGACACGACCAGCCCGGACACATTGGAAACGATGCCGATGCCGGGCGGGTGGAAGGTCAGACCCTCCGCGACGGTGCGGAACTCCTCCAGCATCGCGTCCATACGGGGCGAGTGGAACGCATGACTGACACGCAGACGCTTGGTCTTGCGGCTCTGCTCCGCGAAGTGCGCGGCGATCATGAGGACAGCGTCCTCGTCACCGGAAATCACGGTGGCGGAAGGCCCGTTGAGCGCGGCGATAGATACACCGTCGGTCAGCAGCGGCAGGACTTCGTCCTCCGACGCCTGGAGCGACACCATCGCCCCACCCGCCGGCAGATCCTGCATCAGACGACCCCGGGCCGCGACCAGCTTCGCCGCGTCCTCGAGTGACAGCACCCCCGCCACATGCGCGGCCGACAGCTCACCGATGGAGTGCCCCAGCAAGTAATCCGGCTTCACACCCCACGCCGACACCAGACGGAACAACGCCACTTCAAGCGCGAACAGCCCCGCCTGCGTGAACTGCGTCTGATCCAGCCGCTCACCACCCTCGAACACCACATCCCGCACCGAACGGTCCACGTGCCGGTCCAGTTCCGCACACACGGCATCAAAGGCCTCGGCGAACACCGGGTAGGACGTGTACAGCTCACGGCCCATACCCGACCGCTGCGCACCCTGACCCGAGAACAACACCGCCAGACCACCATCGGTCACGGTCGAACCGCGTACCACCCGGTCGCCGATGACCACGGCACGGTGATTCATCACCGCACGCATCGTGACCAGCGAGAACCCGACATCCACCGGGTTCTGATCCGCGGCGGACGCCGACAACCGCTCCACCTGCGCCGAAAGACCCGCCTCGGACTTCGCCGACACCACCCACGGCACCACCGGCAACGACGAGGCACCTGCCACGTCAGCCGTCTCCGCCTCAGGAGCCTGCTCAAGGATCACGTGCGCGTTCGTGCCACTCACGCCGAACGACGACACGCCCGCCCGCCGCCGCTCCCCCGTCTCGGGCCACGCCACCGACTCCGTCAGCAGCCGGACGTCGCCGGATTCCCAGTCCACCTGCGGCGTCGGCTCGTCCACGTGCAGCGTCTGCGGCAGCACACCGTGCCGCATCGCCATCACCATCTTGATCACCCCGGCAACACCGGCAGCTGCCTGGGTGTGGCCGAGGTTCGACTTGATCGAACCGAGCCACAGGGGCCGGCCCTCCGGACGCTCCTGCCCGTAGGTCTCCAACAGGGCGTGCGCCTCGATCGGGTCGCCCAGTTTCGTCCCCGTGCCGTGCGCCTCCACCGCGTCGACCTGTGAGGCGTTCAGGCCCGCGCTCGTCAGACCCTGCCGGATGACGCGCTGCTGCGCGGGCCCGTTCGGCGCGGTCAGACCGTTCGACGCACCGTCCTGGTTCACCGCAGAGCCCCGCACGACCGCCAGGACCTGGTGCCCGTTGCGTCGCGCGTCCGACAGCCGCTCCACCACCAGGACGCCGACGCCCTCCGACCAGCCGGTACCGTCGGCGGTCGACGAGAACGACTTGCACCGCCCGTCGCCTGCGAGGGCGCGCTGACGGCTGAAGTCCACGAAGGTGCCGGGTGTCGCCATCACCGTCACGCCGCCCGCCAACGCCATCGTGCACTCGCCCTTGCGCAGCGACTGCACCGCCAGGTGCAGCGCGACCAGCGACGAGGAACACGCCGTGTCGACGGTGACGGCGGGGCCTTCGAGGCCGAAGGTGTACGCCACTCGGCCCGAGACGACACTGCCCGAGTTCCCGATGCCCAGGAACGCTTCCACGCCCTCGGGTACCGCCGCGAGACGGGCCGCGTAATCGTGGTACATCAGCCCGGCGAACACGCCCGTGCGGCTGCCGCGCAGCGTGGCCGGGTCGATACCGGCCCGCTCGAACGCCTCCCAGGAGGTTTCGAGGAGCAGCCGTTGCTGGGGGTCCATCGCCAGCGCCTCGCGCGGCGAGATCCCGAAGAATCCGGGATCGAATTCACCCGCGTCGTGAAGGAATCCGCCTTCCTCCGTGGCGGATTTACCGTTCTGACCGGAGTCGGCCTCATAAAGGTTGCCGAGATTCCAGCCGCGGTCGTCCGGGAATGCGGAGATACTGTCGGCGCCCGTGGCGACGAGTTGCCACAGGTCCTCGGGGCTCGCCACTCCACCCGGATACCGACAGCTCATTCCCACAATCGCAATGGGCTGTTGGTCCTGGGCCTCGATGTCTCGGAGGCGCTGTCGCGTACGGCGCAGGTCTGCGGTCGTACGCTTCAGGTACTCACGGAGCTTCTCTTCGTTGTCCACTCAACCCAACCCGTCGCGGCGGCCAGCAGGTGAATTTCGACCCACCGTCAAAGGTCCGTCAACACGGAAATCGGCTCAGCGTCACGCGATTTCCTTACGGTTGTTTCGCGGTGCCGCTCATCCGAAGCACTCCGCAGCACTCGAATTGTTCCCCTTACTCGGGGAATCTACGGGGGCTCCGTAGAACCGGACAACCCCTAGGGGGTTGGCTCAGCCCCCTACCCCGAAGTCCCCCTACCCGGAATGCGCGCCACGGGCGAGAAGAACGGCCCCGCGCAGGGACGACAGGCCGCCGAGCGCGGCGGCGCGTACCTGGGCGACGGGGTGGCCCGGCCTGGCGAGTGCGTGCGCTCGGTCAGCCACGGTGGCGGCGAAGCCGGGCAGTCCGTCGGCGAAGCCGCCGCCGATCACGGCCAGTGAGGGACGGACGAGTTCGTTGAGGTTGACGATCGCCACGGCGAGGGCGTCGCAGCTCTCCCCGATCGCCGTGACGGCCCAGTCCCGTTCGTCTCGCAGTCCTTCGGCGAGCTCGGCGAAGCTGACGGGCTCACCACGCAGGCGGGCGGCCCGGCTCAGGGTGGCCGGCCCGGAGGCGACGGCCTGCACGCAGCCGCGCCGTCCGCAGCCGCACCGTGGCCCTTCGGGGTCGACGATCACGTGGCCGAGCTCGCAGGACCCTCGGGCGGTTCCGGGGCAGAGGCGTCCGTCCAGGACGATCCCGCCGCCGATGCCGGTCCCGACGCCGACGTAGACGACGTCCTGGCAGCCCGCTTCGTCCGCCTCCGCGAGGGCTGCGAGGTCTCCGTCGTCCGCCCAGCGCACGGCACTTCGGGGGAAGAGCGAGTGGAGCGCGGCGCGAAGGTCGAGTCCCGTCCAGCTGGGGCGGCCCGGCCAGGTGGTCACCAGGCCGTCCGGGCCGACGGTCGCCGGCATGGCGACGCCGACGGCCTCGAGGGGCTCCTGAGCGTCGTCGAGCAGCGCGCGGACGTTGTTGGTGAGAGCTGCCAGGTCGTCCGCGGCACTGCTGGTCGGGGGCCAGGGGAACACCGCGCTGCGCACGGTTGTCCCCCCGTCGGTCCGCAGGGCAACCTTGGTGCCCCCGACGTCTATTCCCAGAACGGTCACGCCGGCGAGGCGACGACGGCGAGGGTGAGGATCAGGTAGCGGGCGGTCATGCCCTTGTCGGCGGTGATCCCGAAGGCGTACCGGTCGATCTTCGTGGTGGCGCGGAAGCTGATCCCGTCCGGCCCGCTCAGGGACTGCTCGATGAGGAGTTCCACCGGCCGGGTCGTGGCGCGGACGGTCAGTTCACCGTGCAGGGTGTAAGTGCCCTGGGACTCACGTACCGCGTCGGAGGTGAACGTGATGTGGGGGTGCGTGGCGGTGGCCAGGTACTTGTCGGAGCGTACGACGTCGTCCCGTGTGCCGTTGCCCGAGGTGAAGCTGTTGGCGTCGATGACGGCCGTCGCGCCGGATTCCGCGGTTTCGGCAGCGACCCGGATTTGGCCGCTGAGGACGGAGAAGGACCCGTCGACGCCCGCGAGGCCGAAGACATGTCGGGTACGGAAGGCGATGCTGCTGCGACTGGGGTCGATGGTGTAGGTGCCGGGGGCCGGCACGGTCAGGGCGTTCGCCGCTGTCTGGGACATCTCACTACCTCTGCAGGGGGTTCGAGGGGGCGTGCGGAGAAGGGGAATGGACTTCAGCCGCAGTCGAGTTGGGCTCGTTCAGTCTTGACCACATCACTGCGGAGATCCACAGGCAGGTCCTTTCGGCGTTTCACCTTGAGTTTGCGGTAGACGCGGGTGAGGTGCTGCTCGACCGTGCTCGCGGTGATGTGGAGCTTGCTCGCGATCTCGCGGTTGGTGCAGCCCATGACGGCCAGCGAGGCGACGCGCCGTTCCGAGCCGGTGAGTGAGGGGATCCCGTCGACGCCGGCGGAAGCCGTGTCGGGGCCGTTCAGGTCGCCTGTGGCCGCGAGGAGTTCCTTCGTCAGTGGACCGGCGTCGCACAGGTTCGCCACGTGCCAGGCCCGCCGGGAGACCATGCGGGCCCGCCGGTACTCCTCGAGCTGGTGGTGGCTGCGGCTGAGGTCGACGAGGGCTCTGGCCTGCTCGTAGCGGTCGCCGCAGTCCTCCAGCAGATCGAGCGCCTCGGTGAGCAGTTCGGGACGTCTGGCGGCGGGGCCCGTCGCCGCGAGCAGCCGCAGGGCGGAGCCGCGGGCACGCGGTCTGTCCGTTCCCGCGCCGGCCAACTGGTCGTGGAGGAGCCGCTTGGCCTGGTCCCGGTTGCCGAGGCGGAGCCATGCCTCGGCCGCACCGGTCCGCCAGGGTATGAGTGCTGCGGCGTCGAGGCCCCAGGCGCGCAGGAGTTCACCGCAGGAGATGAAGTCGGCGAGCGCGGCGTGAGGGTGATTGGTGGCGAGGTAGTAGTGGCCGCGGGCGTGGAGGTAGTGCAGCCCGTAGCGGCTCTGGAACATGGCGTCGGTCGCGGAGAAGGTGAGGTGCTTCGCGGCTTCCTCGTAGTCGCCCATCCTTGTCAGGGCGAGGACGAGGCTGCCCAGCGGAAAGCCGATCGCGACGCCCCACGCCTGGGGCGGGAGCTGTGTCAGAGCCTGCCGGGCGTGTTCGGCCCCCGCTGCCAGGTCGCCCTGCCTGACGTCGATCTCGGCACGTGTCGCGTAGGCCATCGCCACCCAGACGGGGGCCTCCCTCGACCCCGCCTCGGCCAGGAGGTTCTCGCACTGTTCGGCTGCGCTGCGCAGGCGTCCCGCGCAGATCAGGACGAGCAGGGCCAGCTGTACGGCTTCCTCGGTCCAGGGCGACGTACGGCCCAGGCCCAGGCCGAGGCCGTCCAGGACCCGTTCGGCTCGGTCCGCGGTCGGCTCACCGGGCCCGTGGGTCAGCAGACCTGCCAGTTCGGCGGCCGAACGCAGCCACGGATCACCGCGGGGGTCGGCGAAGGCGGGGGATCCGTCATCGGCCGGGACGGGCCCGTGGTGTCTGCGGGCGAGCTGGGGATGGGTGGCGGCCAGCCAGAGTTCGGTGTTCCGCTTCGGTGCGGTCTGCGGCGTCCGGTCCGTTTCGGGCCGGGCGCCGCGGATCCGTCGGAGAACGGTCTCGGCCTCGCTCGTGCGTCCGTGCCAGAGCAGGTGCCGGAGCAGCACCAGCAGATCGCAGTGGCCCAACTGGCCGGTGCCCGCCGCCGCTGTCAGCGGGGTGAGATGACGCGCGGCCGCCGCAGGGTTGAGTTCCCATTCGGCCTGGGCCAGCCGTGCCCTGATGCCCGGCCGCTCCCGCTCGTCGCCGCAGGATCTGTGGGCGAGCGCGAGGCACTCCGTCGCGAGCCGGGTCCTGCCCCCGAGCAGTGCCTGATCGGCGGCCTCCAGCAGTACCCGGACCGCCCAGGGGCCCTGGGTGTGCCTGGACTCCACGAGGTGGTGGGCGACGGTCATGGCCGACGCTCCCCGGGCGTGCATGAGCTGGGCGGCCCGGCGGTGCAGAGCCGCCCGGTCCGGGGCCTGCAGGCCGTCGAGGATGGTCGAGCGGGCCACCGGGTGGCGGAACACGCCGTTGTCGGTCAGGCCGGCCGCTTCCATGTCGAGGAGGGCGCGGCCGACCGCCTCAGTGTCGGCTCCGGCCAGTTGGGCCAGCTCCTTGACGGTTCCCTCCTCGTCGAGGACCGCGAGGGCGCGAGCCACGTGCGCGATCGCGGGCTTGTCCCGGTACAGGCAGTTGAGCAGGGCCAGCCCGTAACCCTGGGCACGCGCCTCACCCGCGATGTGATGGTCCTCGATGAGGGCGTGCAGGAGCAGGGGGTTGCCGCCGCTGATCCGGAAGAAGTCGTCCACGTCCCAAGGGGCCGTACCGTCCTCCGCCTGCTGCGGCGGGGCCTTGTCCTCCAGCTCGAAGGAACGGCCGGAGGGCCGGCCCCGGAGCACCTCGGCCACGCCTGCCCGGGTGAGCGGTGCCAGGCGCAGCCGGTGGAACTGCGACTGACGTCGAAGTTCGGCGCGGAACGGGCTGTGCTGTGCACCGAGTTCCGCGTCCTCGGTCAGGACGGCGAGGATCCGCGCCGATCCGATCCTGCGGACGATGTGGAGCAGGCAGTGCAGGGAGGACTCGTCGGCGTGCTGGACGTCGTCGACGGCGATCAGCACGGGGGATTTGGCGGCCAGGTCGAGCAGTACGACGCCGAGGCCCTGGAAGATCCGGACGACCTCCGGTTCGATGGTGTCGTGGTGAGTCCGCGACAGTGCGTCCGAAGCCGCTCCCTCCTTCAGCAGCTGCGCGGCCCGGTCCGCGATGTCCAGGGGCAGAGTGGCGCTGTGCAGCAGCTGGGTCAGGACGCCGAAGGGCAGGGTGCGCTCCGCGCGCGAGCACGTCGCGCGGAGCACGACGACGTCACTCGACGCGCGCTCGGTGAACACCCGCAGCAGTTCGGTCTTGCCCGTGGTGACCGGCCCGTCGAGGACAACGACGTGCCCCCGTCTTCCGCGGCACTCGTCCAGCAGCCCGTCCAGATACCGCACATGCTCGTCACGCTCGACCAGATGCACCCTTCGACCCCTGCCCTTGCACGCTGTTGCTGTCCCAGCACGACCCCTCGTCCGGGTCGTACTCAGATCGTCGGTTTCCGGGCGACCGCGATCACGTAGTCGATGGTGGCCAGCTCTTTCTTCAGCAGTTCCTGGTCACTCCAGTTCTGGCTGATGCCCTTGTACTGGGTGGGCGTGACCAGGTTCTTGTATTCCGGACTCTCGATCTTGTTCACCATGAACGTGCGGTACTGCTCCCAGACCCGGTCCCGGATCGAGTCGACACGGTTCTCCTCGAAGCCCGCCTTGGCCAGCTTCTCGGCGTAGACACCCGAGGTGTACCAGTTCTCCTCGTCGTAACTGAGGAGAATCCAGCTGAGCGCACGGGACTTGAGTTCCTTGCGCACGACCTCGTCGTGTGTCGGAAGGACGTCGGCGACGGCGAGTACGCCGCCGGGGCGCAGGACCCGGAAGGCCTCCTCGAAGAACGCGCTGCGCGGGTAGAAGTGGAATGCGGATTCGAGGGCGACCACCTTGTCGAACGTGTTGTCCGGAAAGGGAATGTCGGTGGCGGATCCCTGCTGGAATTCGAGTCGGTCCTCGAGTCCCTCCGCCTTGGCACGGGCTCGGGCGGCCTCTATCTGGTGCGGGGTGATGTTCAGGCCGTGGATCTTCTTGGGCTGCCTGTTGCGGACCCAGGAGAAGTCCTGGTCGCCGTAGCCGAACCCGAGGTCGAGCACGGTGTCGCCGGCCTCTATGCCGGCGGCGTCACCCAGCCGGGTGGCGAGTTCCTCCGCGGCGTCGTCGAGGCTGACGCATCCGTCGTTCCAGTAGCCGAAGTTGCAGTACGTGGTGGTGCGGTCCACGAACTCGAAACTGGGCGGCATGAACTGGTAGAGGCGCCGGGTCCGCTTGACGGGGTCACCCGTCGAGATCATCTGGATGAGCTTCCCGAACTGCTTGGCCGCTTCCAACATGGGGGTACTGCCTTTCGTGGGGTGGGTGAGGAGGTTCAGGTGGTGGTCCGGCCGAGACGGGCGCGTAGGTCGGCGATGAGCTCGACCAGGTCGTCGGGGCTGTGGGCGGCGCCGAAGAGGTAGAAGTCCGGGCGTACGAGCATGCCGATCGCACCGTCCGGTCCCGGGCCGGGCAGCCCGGCCAGGTAGGGCAGATAGAGGTCCTCGGTGTCGACGACGGCGTGTTCCCCCGCCTTCTCGGGCTCGGTCCCGGCGGGCAGGACCTGTACGAGGTGGCAGTCGAGCGTGTCGAGGAGCGCCAGGTCGGCGGTGCCGAGGAGCAGGCGCGGGTCCTCGGCGCAGAGCAGGACGAAGCCGGTGCCGACGACGTCGTCGAGGAGCCCCCGGGAGCCGCCGCGTGCGACCTCGGCCTGCGGGACGAGCGGGCCGGACGATCGCGGTGCCCCCTCGGCGGCGGGGGCCCCGGTACGCAGGAAACCCCCGCTGAGGGAGTCGGCCAGCGAGGGCCCGTCCGGGGCGGCCTGGTCCCGGCCGCCGCGGGCGCGCATGCGGGCGGCGAGCATGAAGGCGTCGCGCCCCGCCGCGGCGGCGCGGTCGGTCTGGCAGATGACGTTGCCCAGGGCGATCGACGTCTCGATGGCGGGCCGTACGTGTGCGCTGCGTTCGACGGTGTAGGTGTCGAGCAGGTCGTCGTGCGCACGGCCGTCCAGGACGAGGTCCAGCTTCCACGCCAGGTTGGCGGCGTCGCGGAAGCCCGAGCACATGCCCTGCCCGACGAAGGGCGGCATGACGTGTGCGGCGTCGCCCGCGACCAGCAGCCTTCCGGAGCGCCACTGGTCGGCGCAGCTGCCCTGGGTGGTGTAGACGGCGTGCCTCTCCAGGGTGGCGTTGTCCGGGGTGAGGCCGAACAGCCCGAGCAGCTCCCACACGGTCGCGACCTGCCCGAGTTCCTCGACCGTCTCACCGGGCATCCGCATGAACTCCCAGCGCCGGTGTCCGGGGCCTGCGGAGACCGCGGTCCTGGGTCGCGCGGGGTCGCAGATCTGGAGGTTGTTGGGCGTGTACTCGCGTTTGTCGTGGGTGACGACGTCGCAGATGAGCCAGTCGTGCGAGAACCCGTAGTCGGTGACGGTCGTCTCGATGTGCCGGCCGACGAAGCTGTTGGCGCCGTCGCAGCCGATGACCCAGCGGGCCCCGTACGTGTGCCGGTTGCCGTCGACGTCCTCCGCGACGACCTCCACGTGGTCGTCGTAGCTGGTCAGTTCGACCGCGGTCCGGCCGCGGTGCACGGTGACACCGGGCAGTTCGGCTCCGCGTGCGGCCAGGGCGGCCTCCAGCCCGGGCTGGTACATCGACGTGGACTCGGGCCAGCCCGACGGGCTCTTCCCGGGCACCTCCATGTGGATCAGCGTCTGTCCACGGGCGTTCTCCCATACGTACTCGCCGGTGGGTTCCCGGACACCGTCGAGACGGTCGGCGACACCCACGGAGGCGAGGATGCGGGCCGCCTCGCCGTCGTACGCCACGGCGCGGGGCATCGGATAGGGCTGCGGCCACCGCTCGACCACGGTGACCGTGCGGCCGTACTGGGCGAGCAGGATCGCCGCCAGCTGGCCCACCGGCCCGTATCCGACGATCAGCACATCGGAGTTCACCACGTCTGTATCTCCCTGAACGCTGCGGCGGGGACCCGAAACGGTGTTCAGGACGACCCCAGTTCCTTGTCGATGAGCCCGAAGATCTCGTCGTCGGAGGCCGTGTCGAAGTCGAACGTGTCGTCCTCGTCGTCGATGCGGCCCGCGGGCCCCCAGGCGGCGGTCAGCGCTTCCAGCCGCGACAGCCGCGACATGAGCTCCGTCCGCAGCTCCTCGTCGGGGTCCGCGTGTGCGAACGCCGCTTCCAGCCGGTCCAGTTCGTCGGCCAGCACCAGCGGCTGAGCACCGCCGGCCGGCGTGGCGGACCGTTCCGGGCCAAGCCGCTCGGCCAGGCACCGGGCCAGCGCGAGGGGGGTCGGATAGTCGAAGACCAAGGTCGCCGGCAGCCGCACCCCGGTGGCGCCGACGAGCCGGTTGCGGAGCTCCACCGCCGTCAGGGAGTCGAATCCGACGTCCTTGAACGCCTGGTCGGAGTCGATGGTCCCCGTGGAACCGTGACCGAGCACGGTCGCCGCCTCGGCGCGTACCAGCTCCAGCAGCGCGGACTCCAGCTCCGCCTCGTCCAGGCCGGTCAGTTCCTCCGTCCGGACGCGTGACGCGTCGAGGGCGCCACCGCGTGAGCTCTTACGGGTCGCGCGCGTCAGGCCGCGCAGCAGCGGCGGTACGGCGTCGGCTTCCGTGCCGCCGTACGCCCGGAGGTCGAGCTTGGCGGGCATCAGCTTCGCGTGTCCCAGATGCAGTGCGGTGTCCAGCAGCGCCATTCCCTCCCGTGAGGTGAGGGCGTCCATGCCGCCGCGCCGGCCACGTTCCAGTTCCGCGCTGCCGAGGCCGCCGGTCATGGCGGAGGCCTGGGCCCACAGTCCCCAGGCGAGGGACGTCGCGGGCAGCCCCTGGCTGTGCCGGTACTGGGCCAGGGCGTCCAGGTAGGCGTTGGACGCGGCGTAGTTGGCCTGGCCGGGGGTGCCGAGGAGGCCGGAGGCCGAGGAGAACAGCAGGAAGACGGCCGGCCCGGCGTCCCGGGTCAGGTCGTGCAGGTGCCATGCCGCGTCGGCCTTGGGCCGCAGCACGGTGTCCAGACGCTCGGGGGTGAGTGCCGTGAGCACCCCGTCGTCCAGCACACCCGCGGCGTGTACGACACCGGTGAGGGGCCGTTCGGCGGGGATCGCCGCGAGGACGGCCGCGAGTGCCTCGCGGTCGGCGACGTCGCAGGCGGCGAACGTCACGTGGGCGCCCAGTGCGGCGAGTTCGGCGTGCAGGGCGCGGGCCCCTGTGCTGTCCTTGCCGCTACGGCTGACCAGCACGACGCTGCGTACCCCGTGTTCGGCGACCACGTGCCGGGCGACCAGTGCGCCCAGGGTTCCGGTGCCGCCTGTGATCAGTACGGTTCCTTCCGGATCCAGCGGCTTTCCCTCGACCGGTGTTTCGGCGGGGACGCGCGCCAGCCTGGGCACCCGTGCCTCACCGGCCCGGACGGCGAGCTGCGCCTCCCCCGAGGCGACGGCCCGCGGCAGGGCACGCCTCGAGCTCTCCTCGGCGTCGATGTCGGCGAGGACGATACGGTCCGGGTTCTCGGACTGGGCGGCACGCACCAGGCCCCACACGGCGGCGGCTGCCGGGTCGGTGCCGGGCAGGCACGCGTCGCGGGTGAGCACCACCAGCCGTTCGGATGCGGGCCGCTCCTCGTCCAGCCAGGACCGTACGGCGTGCAGAGCCCGTCCCAGCAGGTCCCTGGCCCGGGCGGGGCCTTCTCCGGCCGGCGTGTCCGTGAGGTCGGCGTACTCCAGCCGCTGTGACGGATCCGGGTGTTCGGGCACCGTCACGGACGGCCAGTCGAGGTGGAACAGCCGGTCGTACGTGGCGGGCCCCGCGTGCGTCCGGTCGGCGGACACCGGGCGGAAGACAAGGGACTCGACGGACATCACCGGCAGGCCGTCCGCGTCGGTGGCCTCCAGGGCGAAGGCGTCCGGGCCCGCCGGGGTCACCTTGACGCGGAGCGCGCAGGCGCCCGAGGCGTGCAGGGTGACACCGGTCCACGCGAACGGCAGGAGGAGCGTTCCCTGTCCCATGCCGGCCAGGGCCCCGAAGCCCGCGGCGTGCAGCGCCGCGTCGAGCAGGGCGGGGTGGAGCCCGAACTGCCGTGCGTCGTCCTCGTGGTCCTTGGGCAGGGCGACCTCGGCGAAGATCTCCTCACCGCGGGTCCACACGGACCGCAGGCCCCTGAAGGCCGGACCGTAGACGTAGCCCGCCTCCGCCATGGAGGGATAGAAGTGCTCGGAGTCGACCCGCCCGGCGCCTCGGGGCGGCCACTCGGCGGACACGAGCGCCGGTTCCGTGACGTCCTTGGCCAGCAGGCCGCCCGCGTGTCTGGTCCAGGGGGCGTCGGGGTCCGCGTCCGCGGGACGGGAATGGACGCCCACGGGGCGGCGGCCGGTCGCGTCCGGTGCGGACACCGCGACCTGCAGCTGGACGGCGGCGTGGTCGGGCAGTACGAGGGGGGTTTCGATGACGAGTTCGTCGAGCACCGGGTATCCGGCCTCGTCGCCCGCCCGCACGACCGCCTCCACCAGCGCGGTGCCGGGCACCAGGACCTGGCCGCCCACCTGGTGGTCGGCGAGCCAGCCGTGGGTGGACACGGACAGCCTGCCGGTGGCGAGCACCCCGTCGCTGTCCGGCAGCGTGACGGTGCCGCGGAGCAGCGGGTGACCGGCATCGGTGAGACCGGCCGCCGCCGCGTCCGGCGTGGCACCGGCCGGGTTCAGCCAGTAGCGCCGGTGCTGGAAGGCGTACGTGGGCAGGTCGACCCTCCGTGAGCCGCTGCCCTCGAAGAGGGCCGCCCAGTCCACCGGCACGCCCCGGACGTGGAGCTGCGCGAGGGCGGACACGACCGCTTGCGGTTCGGGCCTGTCGCGTCGCAGGGTCGGAACGGCGGCGACGGTGTCGGTGACGTCGCTGAGGCAGTCCTGCACCATCGCGGTGAGGACGCCGCCCGGGCCGAGCTCCAGGAAGGTGTCGACGCCCTGACTGTGCAGGGTGCGTACCGCGTCGTGGAACCGCACCGGACGCCGCACCTGGTCGATCCAGTGGTCCGGGTCGCACAGGACGTCGGAGCCGGTCGCTTCCGGGGTGCTGGTCGACACGACGGGTATACGGGGCGCCTCGAAGCGGAGCGTCTCCACCACCGCGCGGAACGGGTCGAGCATCGGGTCCATCAGCGGCGAGTGGAAGGCGTGGCTGACCCGGAGCCTCCTGGTCTCGGTGCCGCGTGCGGCGAACTGCGCCGCCAGCTCCTGGACGGTCTGCTCGTCGCCTGACAGCACCACGGCGGACGGCCCGTTGACCGCCGCGACGCCCGCCCGGTCCTCCAGGCCGGCGAGCAGGGGCAGCACCTCGTCCTCGGACGCGGCGACAGCGATCATGGAGCCACCTGTGGGCAGGGTCTGCATGAGTGTCCCGCGGGCGGCGACCAGCGCGCAGGCGTCGGCCAGCGACAGGACGCCCGCGACGTGTGCGGCGGCGATCTCGCCGACCGAGTGTCCGGCGACGGCGTCGGGCCGCACGCCCCAGGACTCCATCAGGCGGAACAGGGCCACTTCGACGGTGAACAGGGCCGCTTGGGCCGTCGCCGTCTGTTCCAGCGGCGCGGGGTCGCTTCCCAGGAGGACGCTGTGCAGGGGCCGTTCCGAACGGGGGTCGAGCTCCGCGCACACCGTGTCGAAGGCTTCGGCGAACGCGGGGTAGGCGTCGTACAGTTCACGCCCCATGCCGAGACGCTGCGCGCCCTGGCCGGTGAACAGGACGGCGGTCAGGCCGCCCGCGCGCGTGCCCCGCACGAGGGTTCCGGCGGTCTGGCCGTGCGCCAGCGCGCGCAGCCCGGGCAGCGGGTCCTCGCCGTCGCCGGCCACGAGCACCGCGCGGTGTTCCAGGTGCGAGCGTGAGGTGAGGGAGTAGGCGACGTCGGCGGGTTCGGGGCCGTCGGGCCGCTCCAGTACGGCCACCAGGCGTGCGGCCTGGGCGGACAGGGCCTCCGGGGTACGCGCGGCGAGCAGCCACGGGACGGCAGGCAGGGGCGCGCGCGCCCCTGGGGCGGACGGCCCGCCGGCGGGTGGCTGCTCCAGGATCACGTGCCCGTTGGTGCCGCTGATACCGAAGGACGACACCCCGGCCCGCCGGGGCCGGTTCAGGTCGGGCCAGTCCCGTGCCTCGGTCAGGAGCTCCACCGCGCCCGACGCCCAGTCGATGTGCGGAGAGGGTTCGTCGACGTGCAGGGTGCGGGGCAGTACGCCGTGGCGCATCGCCATCACCATCTTGATCACGCCGGCCACACCGGCTGCGGCCTGTGTGTGACCGATGTTGGACTTGAGGGAGCCCAGCCACAGCGGCCGGCCCTCGGGCCGGTCCTGGCCGTAGGCCGCCAGCACCGCGTGTGCTTCGATCGGGTCGCCCAGCGTCGTACCCGTGCCGTGGGCCTCCACGACGTCCACATCCGGTGCGGTGAGGCCCGCATCGGCGAGCGCCTGGCGGATGACACGCTGCTGGGACGTCCCGTTGGGTGCGGTCAGTCCGTTGCTCGCACCGTCCTGGTTGATCGCGGTGCCGCGCACCACGGCCAGGACGGGGTGCCCCTTGCGGCGGGCGTCGGACAGCCTCTCGACGAGCAGGAGCCCGGCGCCCTCGGACCAGCCGGTGCCGTCCGCCGAGGCGGCGAAGGCACGACATCTGCCGTCCGTGGAGAGTCCGCGTTGGCGGGAGAACTCGACGAAGCCGTCGGGGGTGGCCATGACGGTCACTCCGCCCGCCATCGCCAGGTCGCATTCGCCCGAGCGCAGTGCCTGGGCGGCCATGTGAAGGGCGACCAGGGAGGAGGAGCAGGCGGTGTCCACCGTGACGGCGGGGCCTTCGAGGCCGAGGGTGTAGGCGACCCGGCCGGACAGCACGCTGGCCGCGTTGCCGGTGACGAAGTATCCCTCGGCTCCGCGCCGGGCCGGGCTCTGGCCTGTGCCGTAGTCCTGGTGCATGGCGCCGACGAAGACCCCTGTACGGCTGCCGTGCAGCGACGCGGGGTCGATGCCGGCCCGCTCCACGACCTCCCAGGCCGTCTCCAGCAGGACGCGCTGCTGCGGGTCCATGGCCAGCGCCTCGCGGGGCGAGATGCCGAAGAAGGCGGCGTCGAAGTCCCCTGCCCCGTACAGGAAGCTGCCGTGCCGCACGTAGGACTTGCCGGTCTGCTCCGGATCCGGGTCGTAGAGGTTCTCGACGTCCCAGCCACGGTCGGCGGGGAAGTCGGACACCGCGTCGCCGCCGCCCTCGACGAGCTTCCACAGGTCCTCCGGCGAGGTGATGCCGCCCGGGAGCCTGGCACTCATGGCGACGATCACGATCGGGTCGTCGTCGCGCGCCCCACCGGGGGCGGTCTCCGCCGTGACGGCCTGTTCCCCGAGCAGCAGGCCGCGCAGATGGGCCGCCAGGGCGGTGGGGCTGGGGTGGTCGAAGACGATCGTGGACGGCAGGGCGAGGCCCGCCTCGGCGGCCAGGCGGTTGCGCAGGTCGAGCGCGGTCATGGAGTCGAAGCCCTGGTCGCGGAAGGCACGGGTCGCGTCCACGGCGGCAGCTCCGGAGTGACCGAGCACGGCGGCGGACTGGGCCCGTACGAGGTCGAGCACCAGCCTGTCGCCCCCGGGGCCGGTGAGTCCGGCGAGGCTCCCGGCCGGCCTCGATGCGTCGCGCTGCTCCTTCTCGTCCGTCCGCGTGCCCCGCACCCCCGGCACATCGGCGATCAGCGGGCTGGGACGGGACATGGTGAACGCAGCGCCGAACCGCTGCCAGTCCATGTGCGTCACGGACACGCAGGTGTCGTCGTTCTCGACTGCGCGTACCAGCGCCGAGACGGCGGTGGCGGGCTCCATCTCGCGGACACCCGCCCGCCGGAGCCGTTCGGAGGCCCCGTCGCGTGCTCCGAGCCCGATGCCGCCGCCCCAGGCACCCCAGGCGACCGAGGTCGCCGTGCGCCCCCGGGCGCGGCGCCGCTCGGCGAGGGCGTCCAGGTAGGCGTTGGCCGCGGCATAGGCGCTCTGCCCGCCGCCGCCCCAGACTCCGGAGTTCGACGACATCAGGACGAACGCGTCCAGGTCGGCGTCCCCGAGAAGTTCGTCGAGGTGCGCGGCACCGGCCGCCTTGCCCGCGAGGACGCCGGCGAACTCCTCGGGTGTGGTGTCCGCGAGCAGGCTGTTCTGTCCCACACCCGCGGCGTGCACCACCGCGGTGAGCTGTCCCGGCAACGACGCGAGGAGGCGGCGCACCGAGTCCCGGTCGGCGACATCGCACGCGCTGAGCGTCACCTGCGCCCCCGAGGCGCGTATCTCGTCGGCCAGTTGCTCCGCTCCTGGTGCCTGCGGGCCGCGCCGGCCGGTCAGGACCAGGTGAGCGGCGCCGTCGGACGCGAGCCGGCGGGCGACCTCCGCGCCGACGCCTCCGGTTCCGCCGGTCACCAGGACGGTGCCGCGGGGGTTCCAACGGCGGACGGCGGGAGCGCCGCCCGTGGGCGCGGGTGTGAGGCGGCGGGCGAAGACCCCGGTCGGTCGGACGGCCAACTGGTCCTCGCCGTCCGTGCCGCTCAGGGCGCCGGCCAGCCGGCGCAGCGCCCGCTCGTCGAGGGTGCGGGGCAGGTCCAGCAATCCGCCCCAGCGGTGCGGGTGTTCCAGTGCCACGACTCTGCCGAGTCCCCACACCATCGCCTGCGCCGGGCTGGTCTCCGGGTTGTCGGAGCCCGTCGCGACGGCGCCGCACGTGAGCGCCCAGAGCGGGGCGTCGACGCCGCTCGCCTCGAGGGCCGCCACGAGTGCGACCGTGGCGGCCAGGCCGGCGGTGTGTGCCGGGGCTCCGGCCACGGGCCGTTCGTCGAAGGCCAGCAGGGAGAGCACGCCACTGATTCCGCCGGGCTGTGCGGCTTCCTCCCGGATGCGTGCGGCGAGCTCGCCCGCGTCGGTGTCCGGGGCGTCCACCTCCATCCGTACGCATTCGGAGCCACGCGTGCGCAGCCCGTCGAGGAGACCGTGGGTGCGTTCGTCAGGACCGTTCGAGGCGGGGGGTGTCATCACCAGCCACCTGCCCGGCAGTTCGTCACGGGCGGTGCCTGGCAGACGCTTCCAGGTCACCCGGTAGCGCCACGCTTCGCCGGCGGACCTCTCCCGGTGCTGCCGACGCCATGCGGCGAGCACCGGCAGCGCGCCGGTGACCGCGCCGAGCCCGTCGGCGTCGTCCTGGCCGCCCGCCGCCAGGGAAGCGGCCAGGCCCTCCAGGTCCTCGCTGTCGACGGCCTTCCAGAACGACGCCTCCAGGGGATCCACCGGCGTTCCGGAGGAGTGGGCGCTCCGGTCCGAAGCCCCCTGCAGCCAGAAGCGGCGGCGCTGGAACGCGTACGTGGGCAGGTCGGCACCCGGACCCGACGACGCGGTCGGCCAGTTGACGGCCAGTCCGCGCACCCAGGCCCCGGCGAGGGAGGTGAGCAGCCGCCGGGTGCCGCCGTCATCCCTGCGCAGCGTGCCGACGACGGTGACGGCGCCGCCGCCCGCGTCCTCGGCGGTGGCCTGCACCGCCGGCACCAGGACGGGGTGTGAGCTGACCTCCACGAAGAACCCGAAGCCCTGTGCCAGGAGGGCCCGGATCGCCTCCTCCATCCGTACGGTCCCGCGGAGGTTGCGGTACCAGTAGTCCGCGTCCAGCTCGCGCGTGTCCATCCAGCGGTTGTGGACGGTGGAGTAGAACGGGATGTCCGAGCGGCGGGGGGCGATCGGCGCCAGTGCGCTCGCGAGGTCGGCCTCGATGCGCTCGACCTGGGCGGAGTGGGAGGCGTAGTCCACGGGGATCCTGCGCACTCTGACACCCTCGGCCGTCAGGTCTCCGGCCAGGGCGTCCAGTGACTCGGGTGCTCCCGCGACGACGACGGACGACGGCCCGTTGACCGCTGCGAGGGACAGCCGTCCCCCGTACGGCGCGCCGTCCAGCCGCCTGCCCGCCTCCTCGGCGGACAGGGCGACCGACATCATGCCGCCCCTCCCGGCGAGATGCTGGGCGATGGCGCGACTGCGCAGCGCCACGACCCGTGCCGCGTCCGGCAGGGAGAGCGCTCCGGCGATGCAGGCCGCCGCGATCTCGCCCTGCGAGTGGCCGACCACCCCGTCGGGCTCGACACCGTGGGACCGCCACACCTGTGCGAGCGAGACCATGACGGCGAACGACACGGGCTGTACGACGTCGACCCGGTCGAGGGTGGGTGCTCCGGGAACCTGGCGGACCACGTCGAACAGGGACCAGTCGACGTGCGGTGCGAGCGCCTCCGCACACAGCGCCATGTGCTGCGCGAACACCGGTGACACGTCGAGGAGTTCGGCGCCCATTCCGGCCCACTGGGAGCCCTGGCCGGGCAGGACGAACACCACCTTGCCCTCGGTGTCGGCAGTGCCGGCGACGACGGACCTGGTGGGGCGCCCGGCGGCCACGGCGTCCAGCGCGGAACGCGCCTCGTCGAGGTCGTCGGCCACCACGACGGCGCGCTGTTCGAGCGCGGCCCGGGTGGTCGCCAGAGCGTGGGCGACCTCTCCGAGTCCGAGCCGCGGACGGGTCGCGAGGTGCTCGCCGAGGCGCGCGGCCTGGGCGGCGAGGGCCTGGGCCCCGCGCCCGGAGACCAGGAGCGGCAGGGGGCCGTGTCCCTCGCCCCCGCCCTTGTCGCGTTCGCTCCCCCTGACGGTCTCGGGAACGTGCTCCAGGATGACGTGGGCGTTGGTGCCGCTCACCCCGAACGAGGACACCGCCGACCGCCGGGGGCGTCCCGTCTCGGGCCAGTCGCGGGCCTCGGTCAGCAGTTCCACCGCGCCCGAGGTCCAGTCGACGTGCGGGGAGGGCGCATCGACGTGCAGGGTCCCCGGCAGCACGCCGTGCCGCATCGCCATCACCATCTTGATCACGCCCGCCACCCCTGCGGCGGCCTGGGCGTGCCCGATGTTCGATTTCAGGGAGCCCAGCCACAACGGGCGGTCCGCGGACCGGTCCTGCCCGTAGGTCGCCAGCAGGGCCTGCGCCTCGATGGGGTCGCCCAGGGTGGTGCCCGTCCCGTGCGCCTCGACGGCGTCCACCTCGTGGCCTTCCAGGCGGGCGTTGGCCAGCGCCTGGCGGATGACCCTGCGCTGCGCGGGTCCGCTGGGAGCGGTCAGGCCGTTGCTCGCACCGTCCTGGTTGACCGCCGATCCACGCAGCAGCGCGAGCACCCGGTGCCCGTTGCGCTGCGCGTCCGAGAGACGTTCGAGGAGCAGGACACCCACGCCCTCGGACCAGGAGGTGCCGTCCGCGGCCGCCGCGAAGGCCTTGCACCTGCTGTCCGGTGCCAGGGCGCGCTGGCGGGAGAACTCGACGAAGGAGCCGGGCTTGGCCATGACCGCCGCGCCTCCGGCCAGCGCCATCGAACATTCGCCGGACCGCAGTGCCTGCGCCGCCAGGTGCAGCGCCACCAGGGAAGAGGAGCACGCGGTGTCCACCGTGATCGCGGGGCCTTCGAGCCCCAGGGTGTACGCGACCCGGCCGGAGACGACGCTGCCCGCGGTGCCCGTGCCGATGTAGCCCTCGACGCCCTCGGGGGCGTCGATGCCGTAGTCGTGGTGCATGAGCCCGGAGAACACGCCGACGTTCTCGCCTCGCAGCGAGGTCGGATCGATTCCCGCCCGCTCGAAGACCTCCCACGAGGTCTCGAGCATGAGGCGTTGCTGCGGGTCCATCGACAGTGCCTCGCGCGGCGAGATCCCGAAGAAGTCCGCGTCGAAGTCTCCCGCGTCGGGGAGGAAACCGCCCTCGCGGACGTACGTGGTGCCGTGCCGGTCCGGGTCGGGGTCGTACAGCGCCTCGACGTCCCAGCCGCGGTCCTCGGGGAACGGCGTGACACCGTCCAGACCGAGCTCGACGAGCTGCCACAGGTCCTCGGGAGAGGTGATTCCGCCGGGCAGCCGGCAGCCCATGGCGACGATGGCGACCGGTTCGTCGGACGCCGCCGCGGAGGGCGTCGGCGAGGTGACGGCCGGGGTGTCGCCGAGCAGCAGCGAACGCAGGTGTCGGGCGAGGGCCACCGGTGTCGGATGGTCGAAGGCGACGGTCGCCGACAGGCGCAGGCCGGTGGTCCCGGTCAGGGCGCCCCGCAGCGCGACGGCCGCGACGGAGGTGAAGCCGAGTTCCTTGAACGCCCTGTCCGCACCGACGGTGGCGCCCTCCGGCAGGTCCAGCACGCGGGCCGCGTGGGCGCGCACGAGCTCCAGAAGCACCCGTTCCCGCTCGTTGTCCGGGACGGCCAGCAGTTGTTCCCTCAGTGCCGCGCTGCCGGCCTCGTCGGGGGCGGCAGCGCGCGGAGTCAACTCGATGACGCCTCGCAGTGGCGCGGGGACCTCGTCGGTGTGCAGCGTCGCGGAGTCCAGCCGCATCGGTACCAGGACCGCGTGGTCCACGGTCCGGGCGGCGTCGAACATGGCACGGCAGTCGTGCGCGGTGAGACGGCCGACGCCCGCGGGCGTCGCCGCCCCCGTGTCCCCGTCGTACGCCTCGGAGGGCCCCCAGGCCAGGGACAGTGCGGCGTGTCCGGCGGCGCGACGGTTCTGTGCCAGTCCGTCGAGGAAGGCGGCGACAGCACCGTGTCCGGGTGAGTCGGCCGCACCGAGGAGACCGGCCGCCGAGGAGTGGAGGACGAAGGCGTCGAGGCCCGCTTCGAGAGTCAGTTCGTGCAGGTTCAGGGCTTGGAGTGCGGCCGGGCGCAGGGGGTCGTCCCCGGTCCCCGCACCTGCCCCCGGGGTGTGCACCACAGCGGTGAGGGGGCGCTTGATCCGGGTCAGTACGTCGGCGAGCGCTGCGCGATCCGTCAGGTCGCAGGCCGCCAGCACGATCCGGGCCCCGGCCCGGGTCAGCTCGGCCTCGAGCTCGACCGCGGCACGGTCGCGCGGGCCCTGTTCGCTGATCAGCAGTACGTGGCGGACGCCGTGCCCGATCACCAGGTGCCGTGCGACCGCCGCCGCGGCGGCACCGTCGGCGCCGGTGATCAGGACGGTGCGCCGGGGGTCCGGCGCGGGTTCCCGTTCGCCCGGTGCGGGGGTGGCGGCGCGGGTGAGTCTGGGCAGCAGCGCGATGCCGGACCGGACCGCGAACTGCGGTTCCTCGCCGGACAGCAGGGTGGGCAGCACCGCACCGGAGCGCGCGTCGAAGACGTCCAGGTCGGCGAGGACGATGCGCCCGGGGTGCTGCCGCTGGATGTCACGCAGACGGCCCCACAGCGCTGCCTGCCACAGGTCGGGGATGTCCTCGTCGGACGCGGTGGCGACCGCCCGCCCGGTCGCGAGCAGCAGCCGGCCACCGCTGAACCGGTCGTCGGCCAGCCAGGCGGCGATGTGGTCCGTCAGCTCACGCACCACGCCGAGGTCGTCGGCCGATCCCGCGACGGGAGCGAGCACCGTGACGTCCGGGGCCGCTTCCCCGGTCGCGGAGGGGGCGTCCCGCAGGGCAGTCGGACCGGAGTGGTGCGACACCAGCATGCCCTGGTCGAGCAGTCCCGCGGTCAGTTCCTCCGTACCCGGGCCGACCAGCGCCCACCGGCAGGGGACCACGGGCGGCGGCGGTACCGAGGGCAGCGGGATCCAGTCCAGCCGGAACAGCGACTCGTAGTGGCTGGCACCGGCCGCGCGCAGTCGCGCGGGCTGTTCGAGCAGGACGTGCCGGGTGATCTTGCCGGACGCCGTACGGGGCACGCGGGCGATCTCGTACAGCTCCTCGGGCACCTTGTAGTACGAGAGTTCCTTGCGGCAGGCCGCGAACAGGGCCTGCGGGTCCAGCCCTTCGGGCCCGGGGACCAGGCAGGCGACCGGCACCTCACCGAGCGTCTCGTGCGGTCGGCCGACCACGGCCACGTCCGCCACGCCGGGGACGCCCCGCAGGACCTCCTCGATCTCGCCGGGGTGGATGTTCTCCCCACCGCGGATGATGAGTTCCTTGATGCGGCCGGTCACCGTGAAGTAGCCGGCCGCGTCGCGCCGGGCCAGGTCGCCGGTGCGGTACCAGCCGTGCCGGATCGCTTCCGCGGTGGCCTCGGGCTGGTTGTGGTAGCCGGCCATCACACTGGGCCCGCTCACCCAGACCTCGCCCTCGCGTCCCGCAGGGACGTCCTCACCGGTCTCCGGGTCGACGAGCCGTACTCCGAGACCGGGCACCGGGAGTCCGCAGGAGCCCTCGACCCGGGCGCCGGTCGGCCAGTTGATCGTGATGGAGCCGCACGTCTCGGTGGATCCGTACGCGTCGAGCAGCGGCGCGCCGAAGGCCTCCTCGAAGGAGCGGCGCAGCGAAGCCGTGGTGATGGCGCCGCCGACGAGGCACATCCGCAGGTGGGGCGCCTTGAACCCCTGGCGGCGTGCTGCCCGCACCAGGTAGTGGTACATGGTGGGCACACCGGCCAGGAAGGTCGCCGAGTCCTCGCGCAGGGCGTCCAGGACCTCCTCGGCCTCGAACCCGTCCACGATCCGGGCCGTCGCGCCGACCGCGGTGACGCCCAGCACGCACGCGATGTGGGACAGGCTGTGGAACAGCGGCAGGGGCCACACCACCCTGTCCTCGGAGTTCAGCCCTGGTACGGGTGCGTAGCAGGCCGCCACCGACCACAGGCAGTTGCGCTGGGTGGACAGGACGCCCTTGGGCCGGCCCGTGGTCCCCGAGGTGTAGAGCATCCACGCGAGGTCGTCCAGTCCCAGGTCGTCGCGCGGCCCGACAGGCGGCTCCGTGCCCGCGAGCGTCTCGAAGCTCAGCGCCCCCGCGGGCGCGTCGCCCGTGACGACGACCCGCACGTCGCTCCGGTCCCCCAGGACCCGCCCCAGCTGATCGGCGTGGGCCGCATCCGTGATGACCACGCGCGCGTTGCTGTCCTCGAGCAGGTACGCGAGTTCGGCGTCGGTGGCACGGGGGTTGAACGGCGATCCGATGGCACTGGCCCTGACGACGGCCATGTAGCTCTCGATGACTTCGACACAGTTGCCGAGGTGGATCGCCACGCGGTCGCCCGGCTGCAGCCTCATCCGGGCGAGGTGGCCGGCGATCCGTCCCGAGCGGCGCTCCAGCTCGGCGTAGGTCACGCTCCGGCGGGCGTCCCGGAAGGCCACCTTGTCCCCGAACCGGTCGGCGTGCGCCTTGAGGAGTTCGGGCAGCGGCCGTATCAGTTCGGTACGCAGCATCTCACCACTCCGTCGGTCGGCGAGGCACCTCGCCCGGGCCGGTATCCGTTGCCACCCACGGCAGTGGGCGAGTCAGTGCCCAGTGTCGGGCGGGGCCAGTCCCCCGCCCTACCCCTAGCGGCCCCCTAGGGCATCCCTAACTCCGCGGGGTTCCGGTTTCCCCGGAACCGGGCAGGGCAGCCGGGTGCGGGCGGTCCCGGACACCCTGAACCGACCCGGTTCTCCCGGTGCGGGTCCCTCCCCGGTCCCGTCGAGGGACCGGGGAGGAGGACTCGCCGCGGGGCGAGCCGGCCGTTCCGCACACGGCCGGCCGAGGGGTCGTTCAGCCGGCTTCGCCCGCCGGCCACAGCGCCAGTAGGTCCCCCGGCTTGTGGAGTACGGCGTCGGGTGACGCGGCAAGCAGCGCGGCCTCGTCCGTCTCCCCCCACAGCGCCGCCAGCGCGGCGACCCCCGCACCGTGCGCGCTCTCTATGTCGGTGACCGCGTCCCCGACCATCACCGCGCTGTCGGGCTCGGCACCGAGCAGTTCCAGTGCCTTGAGCACGATGTCCGGAGCGGGCTTCGGGTGAGCGATCTCGTCGGACCCGATGACATGGTCGAAGAGCTCCAGCACGCCCAGCTGCGACAGCAGTGAACGCGCCCGGGGCCCGCTCTTCCCCGTGGCCACGGCGAGCCGGAATCCCCGCTCCCGCAGCGTGTGCAGCATCTCCGGCACCCCGTCGAACATGGGCACCAGGTGAGCCATCCGGTAGCTCTCCCTGACGAAGGGCTCCTGCATCGCGAGCGGCAGGTCCATGATGCGCATGATGTCGGGGAAGTACCGGCCCAGATGCCGGTTGTACTCCGCGAACGGCGCCGGCCCTTCGCCCACGACCTCCGCGTAGGCGATCGAGAAGGCCTCACGCATCACCTCGGTGCTGTCCACCAGCACACCGTCGAGGTCGAACACGACCACACTTCTGGGGTGCTCCAGCGTACCGACGGCGGGCGCGTCCCCCGTCAGCCCCGTCATGCGCCTGTCCATCCGGTACTCCCTGGTCGCGTCGTGGTTCGAAACGGTCTGCCGGGCACTGGCGTAGAGACGCTCGATGACCCCGATGGTCCGGCGTGCGTCCGCCACGGCCCGCCCGGTCATGCCCGGGTCACCCAGCAACCCGGGCAGTTCGTCGAGCTGCCGGTCGTACTCCGCACCGATCTGCTCGGCCTCCAACGGCACCTGCGCCGTCTCACCGTCGACGGTGAACGTCAGGCCGGAGCCGCCCTCGCGGTTGGGGCTGAAGCCGAAGGTGCAGCGCAGCGAGGCCACGCCCGCACTGCCCTCCACCGTGATCCTCGTGACGTCGCGCGCCTCGTGCGACGCCCAGCTCGCGCGGAGCGCCACGGAGACGCCGTCCTCGGTGAGCAGGAAGCCCCGGACGGTGTCCTCGACGTCGCCGCCTGTCGCGCCCTTGCCCGCGGTCGGGACACGATCGCGCCAGCCGGCCCGCGCTCCCGACGTGTTGACGAAGTCGTCGGACACCGCGCCGACCACCTGCGTCACGGCGGCCGGCCCCAGAAGCGGCGCGACGCAGTCGAGCAGGTGCCATCCGAGGTCGACCAGTGCGCCGCCGCCCGCAAGCCGCGTCTGCGTGAACCAGCCCCCGGAGTCCGGAACGCCACGGGCCCGTACCCAGGACACGTCGATGTGCCGGATCCGTCCCACGGCCGACACCTGTTCGTACAACGCCCGGACGTCGGCCCGGTACCGGGCCGCGCTGCCGGCGAGCAGCACCGCGCCTCCGCCGCGTTCCGCCTCCGCGAGCCGGTCGGCCTCGGTGGAGGTCAGGCACACCGGCTTCTCGAGGAACACGGGTATGCCCCGGGCCAGTAGTTTCTCGGCGATGTCGGCGTGCAGGTGGTTGGGCACGGCGACGACCGCGAGGTCGACCGTCCCGGGCACGATCTCCGCGACGTCACCCAGCCGCGGAACCTCCGTGTCCTCGGGGCCGGCCACCGGGTCCACCACAGCCACGACGTCGAAGGCCGGATGGCCGGTCAGCCGGGGGAGCCAGATCTCCCGGCCCGCCCATCCCATCCCGACCACCACGACACGGACGGGCGCGTTCACGCCCCGGCCATGCTCTCGGCGATGACGGCTGCGATGTCGTGCATCTGCTGCTCGGTACCCAGCAAGGTCCGGTGGTGCAACCAGATGGAGTCCCGGGTGAGCGCCTCGGAGTTCGGGCAGCGCCGCGCGATGTCCTCCACGGACTCCTCGGGAGCGGCGGACTCCCAGAAACCGTCGCTGCGGTAGATGGCACGGAAGCCGACGAACGCCGGGAGCCCACGCTCGATCAGGGTGTCCACGAGCGCGTTGCGACGCTCCTCACCGAGGTCGGGGACCCGGAACATCGCCATGTAGTGCGGATTGCGGTCGTTGCGCTCGTCCCTGGTCTGGGGTACGACACCGGGGATCTCGGCGAGCAGGCTCGCCAGCAGCGGCCAGCGCTCCTCACGCGTGTCGATCTGCCCTGCCAGGCGCCCCAGTTGGGCCCGCAGGACCGACGCGCTGAACTCGTTCATCCGGAAGTTGGAGCCCGACGTGTTGTGGAAGTACTTGCGGTCCGTCGGGGGCCGGCCGCAGCTGTGCCGCAGGAACGCGCTGTCGTACAGCTCACGGGTCGGGAAGGTCACCGCGCCTCCCTCGCCGGCGGTCATGAGCTTGCCGTTCTGGAAGCTGAAGGCGGCCACGGAACCGAGCTCGCCGACCTTCCTCCCCTGCCACTGCGCACCATGGGCGTGCGCCGCGTCCTGCAGGATCGCCACTCCCGCGTCGGCGGTCAGCTTCTCCAGCGCGTCCATGTCGGCGATCTGACCCGCCATGTGGACCGGCATCACGGCCTTGGTCCTGGGTCCCATCGCGGCGGCGACGGCGGCCGGATCGATGCAGTACGTCTCCAGGTCGACGTCCACCGGAACGGCCACCGCGCCCAGCCGCTGGGCTGCCTGCGAGGAGGAGATGAAAGTGAAGGCGGGAACGATGACTTCGGAGCCGGGGCCGACTCCGAGTACCTGGAGGGCGAGCTCCAGCGCATGCGTGCCGTTGGTCACCGCGAGGGCGTACGGGGCACCGTGGTATTCGGCGAACTCCTCCTCGAAGGTGTCGACCTCGCTCCCCCCGATGCGCCACCACTGCCCCTGGTCGAGGGCACGGACCAGAGCGCTCCGCTCCTCGTCCCCGTACTGCGGCCAGGCGGGGAATTCAAATGACTGCGGCGAAGAACCCATTGACTACACACGCTCCGAGTGAATTGAATCGACCTGGGCCACGAAGCTAACGCAGCAATGCATTTGCCCCTCCCCCTCCCCTTTCCCCTACCACCCCCCTATTCGCGTGCGGGACGACGGATCGTCGACACGGATATCGGTTCGGGGCCGACGCGCCTGATGCAGCTGCGAACCGGGGAGGGATACGGCGTGCAGCGCTGTGACGAGTCGACGACATGCGCGTTTCGGGACGGGTTTCGTAAACGATGACCTGCCCGTGCGTGGCCACTTCCGAAGCCTTGGCGGAACACTCACGGATGGTCATTCATGCACAACGCCTCGCATGCGGCGTGTGGTGACGGCGGCGCAACGGGCGTCCGGGCCGCGAATGCGCGCACAAACCGAACCGATTACCGCTCTCACGGAGCCGCCGGCGTGGTGACGACGTCGCACCGCCCCGCGGGCACGTCGTCGGTGGGGCCAGGCCGGGCAGCGTGGTCACGTCCCGGTGGCGTCGTCCCCCGAAAGCAGTGTGTGGACGCGTTGCAGGACGTCGAGTTGGGCCTCGTTGTAGAACTCGACCACGGCCTGCACGACGACCGACCTGGTGATCGCCGCGTCCCGGCGGGAGGAGGCTTCCAGGTCGCCGAGGAACGGATGGTCCTCCTGCTGTTTACGGGTTCCGGGCGCGAGGCGTACCGCGAGTCGCTGCCGCACGTCGTCGGGCGCGTCGGCGGGGAGGGCGTCGAACTGCGCGGCGACGTCGCCCCGCGGCGCTGCGAGCTGCTCCTGGAGCGCTGCCATCGCCGCGGGGGTGAAGACGCTGGAGTACGCCACCAGTAAGGATCTCTGAGCCTCCGGCAGCCCGTCGGCGAGCGTCATGAGGTCCGCCGGGAGATCGATCGAGGCTCCGTCGTCCAGGATCGCCGCCAGTTCCCGTCGCATCCGCTGCTGTCGTTCGATGCTCGCCGCGAGTTCCGCGTCGAGGGCACGGAGGATCTGCTCCATCCTCTCGTCGGCCACCTCGACCGAGGCGATGTCCGACAGCGGCACGCCGAGGTCGACCAGCCTGCGGATGCGCAGCAGGCGGACCAGGTGCTTGATGTCGTACCGCTTGTAGCCGTTGGCCGATCGTTCGGGCTCGTCCAGCAGGCCGACCTTGTGATAGTGCCGGACGGTCTTCAGCGTCGTGCCGGCGAGTTCGGCCAGCTGCCTCGTGCTCCACGTCACCGGCGGACCCTCCCTTGGGTGCTCCGTACCTCGTCGCCGTCGGCGTCCTGCAGGTCGGCGAGATCGACTCCGGCAGGCTGCCCATTCAAGACCGTGCCCCTGGGGCATGGTCAACCCTCGTCCGCGCGCGCATGCCTCCGAAACGGTGTTGACCGTGCCCCAAGGGCACGGTGTGCGATGGGCGCCGACCACCACCACGAGACGGACATGAGGAGACTGGACATGAAACGACAACGCCCCGTCGGCCGGAGCTCGGCCCTGGCGGTCGTCCTCGGCCTCGGCTGCTCGCTGGTCGCCGTGCCCGCCGCCGCGGACGAGCCCCACGCGCCGCAGGTGAGGTGGGGCGCCTGTCCCGAGGACGTCGTGGCCGAAGCCGCTCCGACCGAGCTGGAGTGCGCCACCGTGCCCGTGCCGGTGGACTACGCCGACCCCGACAGCTCCCCGATCGACCTCATGATCTCCCGGCTGGCCAGCGCGAACCCGGACGAGCGACGCGGCACGCTCATGCTCAATCCGGGCGGGCCCGGAGGCTCCGGACTGGCGCTGCCGGCGCTGCTGGTGGCCCGGGGCCTGCCCGCAGGCGTCCTGGACGGCTACGACCTGATCGGCATGGACACCCGCGGCATCGGGCACTCCGCACCCGTCGGGTGCGGGTTCGCGCCGGACGGCCCCTACAACGCCAACATCCCGCCCTACGCGGTCGACGACGCCGCGGTCACCGCACAGGCGAAGGTCGCGGAGCAGGTGGCCCGGCAGTGCGCGCACCATGACCGGGACGGAGTGCTGCGCCACCTGACCACGGCGAACACCGCCCGCGACCTGGACCGCATCCGGGCCGCGCTCGGCGAGGAGAAGACCAGCTACCTGGGCTACTCCTACGGCACGGCGCTGGGTGCCGCCTACGCGTCGATGTTCCCCGAGCGCTCGGACCGGATCGTGCTCGACAGCAACATCGGCGACACCCACCTCGACCGCGACGGCATGCGCCGCTACGCCCTCGGGATGGAGCAGTCGTTCCCGGACTTCGCGAAGTGGGCGGCCGCACGGCACGACAGCTACGGCCTGGGCCGCACTCCCGCGCAGGTCCGCAGGAACCACCTCGCCCTCGCCGGGCGACTGGACAGGACCCCGGTCGCAGGAGTCGACGGCAACCTGCTGCGGCTGTCCACCTTCGGCCTACTGTTCAAGAGGACGCAGTACCCCAAGCTGGCCCAGCTGTGGCAGACGCTGGCCGACGGCGACGGCACGGCGGCCCGGCTGCTCCCACAGAACGCCACCACGGAGAAGCCGACGTCATTCGACAACTCCTTGTCGGTGTTCCTCGCCGTGACCTGCAACGACATCGAGTGGCCCAAGAGCGTCGACACCTATCGGCACGGTGTCGCCGAGGACCGCGAGCGCTACCCGCTGTTCGGCGCCGCCGCAGCCAACATCACGCCCTGCGCCTTCTGGCCGTACACCCCGGCCGAGCCGCCGGTCGCGGTCGACGACGACGGACCGCGCAACGTGCTCCTCGTACAGAACCTGCGCGACGCGCCCACACCGCACCTCGGCGGGAAGATGCTGCGCCAGAAATTCGCGGACCGGTCCCGGCTGCTGAGCGTCGACGACGGCGGGCACGGCGTCTACGTCCTCGGCGACAACGCCTGCGCTCTGAACATCACCACGCGTTACCTCGTCGAGGGCCGGATGCCCGGCAAGGACACGCTCTGCCAAGCGGGTTGATCCCCGGACCGGACCCCCACGGCGCGTGAGACGGCCGGCACCGGCGAAGACGCCGCAGCCCGCGGTCCGGCGCCGGCCGTCGGATCCGTTGCGGCTCCGGAGCACGACCCTGACCCGCGGATCCTCGCAAGGGGCCCTGCCGCCCCGGCGGCAGGGCCCCGACCACCTCAGCCCTCGACCCATCCGCGGTTCTTGGCGAACTGCAGCAGCCCCTGGCGCACCTGGAGAATGTGCTCCGCGGTGAGCGCCGGCGCCGACTCCAGCAGCACCTCGGTGACGTCCCGTACGAACTCGTCCGTGCTGAGCACATCGCACAGCACGTCGTCACCGTCCGCCGTCTGCCTGCTCGGGGACACGAGAGTCCCCGCGGAAACGGACGCCGGGGCCGCGGTCGGCTCACTGCCGGCGGTGCCGGTGGCGAGGCGCACCGCCGAGGCCTTGAGTCCCCGGTCGCTCTGCTCGACCTCGAACTCGACCCTCAGACCGGGCCTGACGGACGCCTCCGGAATCCAAAGGTCGTTCACATGCAGAAAGACGTCCTCGCCACCGTGTTCCGGCGCGATGAATCCATAGCCCTTCGCGCTGTCGAACCGCACCACACGCCCGCTGACCATCAGAACCCGCCTCTCGAACAACTCCCCGGACCCCATGCCCGGGGACACCACTGCCGCTGCGGGAGGCCCGGCCCACCTACACCTGGTCCGGACATGCCGCGCGGCGTACCCGCCGCTACCGTCGCGGCCGTCATGAGCTGCGGGTGACACCCGAGCCCTCGGTACCGGCCACAGCATAGTGTCAGTGACGCCGACGGGCGGGTGACCGGCCGTCAGCCGGTCAGCACCACGGTGCGCTGGGCCGAGAAGTCGCCCCACTTCCCGTCGGGGAGCCTGGGCCGGAGTTTGAGCGAGTAGCGGGTGCCCGGCGGGTCGGTGAGAGTGAGCCGGTACGTCGCGCGGCCCGAGGGCGGGGTGCCGCCCCAGACGATGGTGGTGGTCAGCTTGCCGTTCAGGAACAGCTGGTACGCGGGAATCGTGCCGCCGGTGTCCGGCTGGTCCCAGGAGAGGTCGACGAGCGACTCCCCGCCCCGGGCCGTCACCTTCGTCCGCAGCCCGGTCGGCGCCGTGCTCGCGGGGGCGCCGGGTGCGGACGGGGTGGTGAGGTCGAGCGCGTCACTGTCGGGCGAGGAGTGGTCGGCGGCGTCACGGGCGCGGACGGTGAAGGTGTAGACGGTGCCGGGCCGCAGCCCCGTGATCCGGGCCGTGGTCCGCGTTCCGGAGACGCTGTGGATCCTGGAATCCTCCTGGTAGACGTTGTACGAGGTGACGCCGACGTCGTCCGTGGAGCCATCCCAGGACAGGGTGACCGTCCGGCCGCTGTCCGCCCTGCCCCGTAGCTTCGACGGTCCGGTCGGTGCCTCCTCGTCGGCGGGGGCGGTCGCGGGTGTGGTGACGGTGGCCGCGGCGCTCGGGGCGGAGTGGTTTCCGGCGGCGTCGCGGGCCCGGACCGTGAAGGTGTAGGACGTGGACGCGGTGAGCCCGTCGATGTCGGTCATCAGCTTGGCAGCGGCCACCGAGGCCGCCTTCCTCCCCTCACGGTAGACGTCGTAGCCGGTGACGCCCCTGTCGTCGGTGGACCGCTCCCACATGACGTGTACGGAGGTGGCGCTGCCGGCCTGGGCCGTCACCCCCTCGGGGGCAGTCGGGTTCCTGGAGTCCGCTTCGGCGGAGCCTCCACAGGCACTGAGAGCGGCGAGGAGCAGCGCGGCGGAACAGGCCAACGCGGTGCGTGCGTGGGGGCGTTGCACGGTGATGCCTTCCATCCGACAGCAATGGTCCAGACCTATATGCCATGCGGGTGGCGCCTCCGACAAGAGGACGGACCGGAACACTCCGCGATGTCCGCGATGAGTTCCGGGCCCGAGGGGGGTCTTATGGGTATGGAAACGCATGACGGAACCGCACCCGGCCTCGATCTCGGACCGGCGGCGCGGCAGATCCGCGAACTGATCGGTGACATCGAGGACCGGCAGCTGACCGGCCCGACGCCCTGCCCGGACTACTCGGTGCGGGAGCTGCTCGGGCACCTCCTGGGGCTGACCGCCGCCTTCCTGGACGCGGCGCACAAGAAGCTCGGCCCGACGACCGACACCCCGCCGACGGCGGCCCTGCCGGCACTGCCCGCCGACTGGCGCACGGCGCTGCCGCCGCTGCTGGACGAGCTGGTCGCGGCCTGGCGCTCCCCCGCCGCACTGGAGGGCATGACCCGGGCCGGCGGGATCGATCTGCCCGGCCAGGTCGCCGGAATGGTCGTACGGAACGAGCTGGTGGTGCACGGCTGGGACCTGGCCAGGTCGACGGGGCAGGCGTTCCGGGCGGACGAGGCCTCCCTGCGCTCGTCGGAGGCGATGCTGGCGCCCGGGGACGACGACAGGTCCGGCCCGGACGCGATCTTCGGCCCGCCGGTGCCCGTCCCGGCCGACGCGCCGCTGGCCGACCGGGTGATCGCGCTGAGCGGGCGCCGGCCCGACTGGCAGCCGGGCGACTGACGACGTCGCGCGCGGGCACGGGCACGACGGCGGCGTCGCACGTGGGCCGGCGGAGGCATCGTGCTCGGGTGAGACGGTGGCGTCGCGCGCGGGGCAGGCGGTCAGGGTCCGGGGCTGCTCAGCTGGTGAAGAACTCGGTGATCTGCTGGGCCACCTGGTCCGCGTGCTTCTTGTGCACATGGTGGCCGCCGCCCAGGGTGAGCAGCCGGCAGTCGGGGATGAGCGAGGCCATGTCGGCCAGCCTCCCCTGCGGCATGCTGCTCTCCGGACCCCCCGCGATCATCATCGTCGGGGCGACGATCTGCCCCAGCTCCTGCTCCCACCGGGGATCCGGCTCGGCCACCTGGGCCCGGACGGCCGGCACGACGTTCTCGTCGTAGTCCACCGGGCCCGCGTGGCGGCTGTCGGCCACCAGCTGGCCGGGGAACGGCGGCGGGGTCTCGACCAGCACCAGCCGCTCCACCCGGTCGGCGTGCTCCTCGGCGAGGAGATAGGCGACCACGCCGCCCATCGAGTGGCCGACGAGGCCGACCCGGTCGAGTTCGCAGGCGTCGAGGAACTCCAGGACGTCGTCCCGCATCTGCTCGAAGCCGTACTCGTCGGGCCAGTCGCTCTCGCCGTGGCCGCGCAGATCGATGGCGTACACCCGCCACTCCTCGCCGAGCAGGGTGCCGACGGCCTCCCAGCTCAGGGACGAGCCACCGAGGCCGTGCAAGAGGACGACGGGCGAACCGAAGGGGTCGCCCCAGGTCCGGTACGCCAGCCGCACTTCGCCGACGTCCACAACAGACTGATCTTCCATATCGCGAACGCTACAGGCGCCCCACCCCGGTCGGGACCGCCCCCCGGCCTGACAGGCTTGGTGCGTGAAACACAGGCGCCCCGCCCTCGCCGCCGTCGCGGCCCTCGTCCTGACCGGCTGTTCCGGAACCGGCTCCCACTCCCCCGAGACGGGTCTCGACGACCCCGCGAAGAAGGACATCGCCATGCGGCTGGTGTCCAGCGCGGAGAACTCCACATTGGACTGGAAGGCCCAGTACGGCTACGTCGAGGACATCGGCGACGGCCGCGGCTACACCGCCGGCATCATCGGATTCTGCTCCGGCACCGGCGACCTGCTGAAGGTCGTCGAGCGCTACACGGCGAAGCACCCGGGCAACGTACTCGCGGACTTCCTCCCGGCACTGCGCGCGGTGAACGGCAGCGACTCGCACGAAGGGCTCGGCGCCGCCTTCACCCACGCCTGGACGGAGGCGGCGGCGGATCCGGGGTTCCGGGCGGCACAGGACGCGGAGCGGGACAGCTCGTACTTCGATCCGGCGGTCGAACGCGCCGAGGCCGACGGGCTCAGCGCCCTGGGGCAGTTCGTCTACTACGACGCCTATGTGATGCACGGGTACGCCGACGCCGAGGGCACGGTCGGCTTCCGTACGATGCGCGCGCAGGCCCTCGCCGAGGCCGATCCACCGTCCGGGGGAGGTGACGAGGAGGCCTATCTGAACGCCTTCCTCGACGCCCGGGTGGCCGCGATCCGCAAGGAGCCCTCACACAGCGACACCAGCCGGGTGGAGACCGCCCAACGCGTCTTCGTCCGGGAGGGGAGGCTCCAGTTGGAAACTCCCCTGGTGTGGAAGGTCTACGGCGAGCGCTTCCGCATCGACGGAGCCTGAAGAGCTCGGGTCCGTCCGTGCACGGGGGTTACGACACGCTCCGACCTCTGGTAGGAAAGTTTACTAACAGAATATCGGAACGACGAACTCCTGCTGGAGGACCGGTGCATCACCCCCACAACAGCACCTCACGTCGCACCACCCGATTCACCCGCACCGTCGGATTCGCCGCGCTGGCCCTCGGGCTCACCTTCACGGCGGTTCCGGCCATCGCCCACGCCGGCGCCCTCACGCCGCCGGCCGCACACCTGGAGGCAGCGGCGACCGGTCTCGACGACCCCGCGAAGAAGGACATCGCGATGCAGCTGGTGTCCAGCGCGGAGAACTCCACGCTGGACTGGAAGGCCCAGTACGGCTACATCGAGGACATAGGCGACGGCCGCGGCTACACGGCCGGGATCATAGGGTTCTGCTCCGGCACCAGCGACATGCTCGGCCTGGTGGAGCTGTACACGGAGCGGAAGCCGGGCAACGTCCTGGCGTCGTACCTCCCCGCCCTGCGGGACGTGAACGGCACCGATTCGCACGAGGGGCTCGACCCCGGTTTCACCGGCCACTGGGCCGAGGCCGCGGCGGACCCCGCGTTCCAGCAGGCCCAGAACGACGAGCGCGACCGGGTGTACTTCGACCCGGCCGTGCGCCAGGCCAAGGCCGACGGCCTCGGCACACTCGGGCAGTTCGCCTACTACGACGCCATCGTGATGCACGGCGGGGGCGACGACAGCACCAGCTTCGGAGCTGTCCGGCAGCTGGCCCTGGCCGAGGCGAGCCCGCCGTCGCAGGGCGGTGACGAGGTGGCCTACCTCGACGCGTTCCTCGACGCACGGGTCTGGGCGATGAAGCAGGAGGAGGCCCACTCGGACACCAGCCGGGTGGACACGGCCCAGCGGGTGTTCCTGCGCAACGGCAATCTGAACCTGGACCCGCCGCTGGACTGGCAGGTCTACGGCGACAGCTTCCACATCGGCTGACACCACCCGCCGAGGGTGCGCGTACGGATCCCTGCCGCGGGCCTCCGTACGCGCACCGCCGGGTTAGTGGGCGACGGGCAGGGCCATCGGGTCCTTGGGCTGTTCACTGTCCGCGGCTTCCGTCTCCGGCTCCGCGTCGGGCCTCCGGCCCCAGTGGTTGAAGGCCAGGTTCAGGACGATCGCCACCACGCAGCCGGTGGAGATTCCCGAGTCCAGGACGACGAGCAGGTCCTCGGGGAAGGCGTGGTAGAAGTCCGGAGCCGCGATCGGGATGAGGCCGACACCGACGGCCGCCGCGACGATCAGGGCGTTCTCGCCCTTCTCCAGGGCCGCGGTCGCCAGGGTCTGGATACCGCTCGCGGCCACCGACCCGAAGAGCACTATGCCCGCGCCCCCGAGGACCGGAAGCGGTACGAGGGCGATGACGGACGCGGCCACGGGGAGCAGTCCGAGCAGCACGAGGATCGCCCCGCCCGCGGCGACGACGAACCTGCTGCGCACCTTGGTCATGGCGACCAGCCCGATGTTCTGGGCGAACGCGCTGCACATGAAGCCGTTGAAGAGCGGGCTCACGGCGCTGCCCAGGGTGTCGGCACGCAGTCCGCCCTCGATGGTCCGCTCGTCCGCGGGGCGGCCGACGATCTTGCCGAGGGCCAGCATGTCGGCGGTGGACTCGGTCATGCAGACCAGCATCACGATGCACATCGAGATGATGGCCGCGATCTCGAACTGCGGGGCGCCGAAGTGGAACGGTGTCGGGAAGCCGACCACGTCGGCGTCGCCCAGTGCCCCGAAGTCGGTGATGCCGGCGGGGATGGCGATCAGGGTGCCGATGACCAGGCCGAGCAGGATGGCGATCTGCTGGAGGAAGCCCCGCAGCAGTTTGCGCAGGGCGAGCACGATCACGAGGGTGACGGCGGCCATCGTGATGTTCGTCGTCGAACCGTAGTCGTCGGCGGCCGCGTCGCCGCCCTGCGACCAGTTGAAGGCGACCGGCAGCAGCGAGACCCCGATCAGGGTGATGACGGTGCCGGTGACGACGGGCGGGAAGAACCGCACCAGCTTGCAGAAGTACGGCGCGAGGACGAAGCCGAGGAGGCCGGCGACGATGATCGCGCCGAAGATGACGGCGATGCCGTCGTGCCCGCGGTCCTTGCCTATCGCGATCATCGGGGTGACCCCGGCGAACGAGACGCCGTTGACGAACGGCAGCCGGGCGCCTATTCGCCAGAAGCCGAGCGTCTGGAGCAGGGTGGCTATCCCCGCGGTGAAGAGGCTCGCCCCCATGAGGAAGGCGGTCTCCTTCGCGCTGAGGCCCACGGCGGGCCCCACGATCATGGGCGGGGCCACCACCCCCGCGTACATCGCGGCCACGTGCTGGAGACCGCTGGTGAACATCCGCAGGGGCGGAAGCTTCTCGTCGACCGGATGCTTCCGGCCGGGCTCCTCGACTGCGCTTGCATCGGCTGCGCTTCCTTCGGCTGCGCTTCCTTCGACTGCGTTCTTACGAAACCTGGGCGTAGCTGCCACGGCTTCCTCCGGTCGGGTACACGTCGGGCGACGTGGGTGTCAGGGAGGTGGTGCGGAGTGGTGCGTTGGTGCAGGTCGTGCAGCTGGTGCGGGCAGCTTGGAGCTCACCTGTGCGGGTGCGCGTACGCGACGTACGCGCACCCGCACAGGCTGCCGTCGACCCTGCTGGGTCCACGGCGGCCGGCCGAGGGCCGTCCCCCTCGGCCGGCCTGTCAGGGGGCGCGGAGCATCAGGCTCCGGCGGCGATCCGGGCCAGTCGCCCGGCCTCGTCGCGGGTCGCGCGCGCGATGGCGTCCTCGTCCACCGTGGTGAGGTGGTTGTCCTCGACGACGGTTCTGCCGTTGACGAGGGAGAGGGTGACGGGGGCAGCGGCACCGAGGACCAGTGCGGTCACGGGGTCCGCGATGGAGGCGTGGGCGAGGGTGTCCATCTTCCACAGCACGAGGTCGGCGAGCTTGCCGGGCTCCAGCGAGCCGATCTCATCGGCCCGGCCGAGCACCCTGGCTCCGCCGTACGTTCCCAGGCGCAGCGCCTGACGGGCGTTCAGGGCCTTCTCGCGGTGGGCGCCGAGGCGGTTGACGAGGAGGGCGTTGCGCAGTTCGGTGTGGAGTTCGCCGGACTCGTTGGAGGCGGTGCCGTCGACGCCGAGCCCGACCGGCACACCGGCGGCGAGCATGTCGGGGACGCGGGCGATGCCCGCGGCGAGACGGGCGTTGGAGGACGGGCAGTGCGCGACGCCGGTGCCGGTGCGGGCGAAGGCGGCGATGTCGGAGTCGTTCATGTGGACGCAGTGCGCCATCCACACGTCGTCACCGAGCCAGCCGGTCGACTCGAAGTAGTCGGTCGGCCCCATCCCGAACAGCTCCTTGCAGAACTGCTCCTCCTCGACGGTCTCCGAGCCGTGGGTGTGCAGCCTTACGCCGCGACGACGTGCCAACTCCGCTCCCTGCCGCAGCAGTTCGGTGGACACGGAGAACGGCGAGCAGGGGGCGACCGCGATCTGCGTCATCGCGCCGAACGAGGAGTCGTGGTACTCGTCGATGGTCGCCTCGGTGGCGGCGAGCGCCCCGTCGAGGGTTTCCACCGCGAAGTCCGGCGGCAGTCCACCGTCCTTCTCACTGCGGTCCATGGAGCCGCGGGCGAGGGTGAAGCGCACGCCCGTCTCGCGGGCGGCGCCGACGATCGCACCGGACAGGTCGCCGGAACCGCGAGGGTAGACGTAGTGGTGGTCCATGGCGGTGGTGACCCCGCCGCGGGCCATCATCGCGAGCGAGCCCTGAGCGGCCGCGCGGGCCATCGGCTCGTCGATGCGCGCCCACGTCGGGTACAGCGCGACCAGCCAGTCGAAGAGGTTGTGGTCGGTCGCCAGGCCCCGGGTGATCCACTGGTAGAAGTGGTGGTGGGTGTTGACGAGGCCGGGCGTGGCGAGGTGCCCGGTGCCGTCGATGCGGCGTACGACACCGGCGAGGCCCTCAGGTGCCTTGCCGGCACCGACGGACTCGATGCGGTTGTCCGCCACGACGATGTGCCCCGAGGCGTACTCGGTGTCGTGGGCGTCGACGGTGGCGATGGAGCAGTTCTCGATGACGATGCGCTGAATGGTCCGTGGATCCGCCGTAGTTGCCATGGTGCTTCCCTCTTCTGTCTCTGGCGATGTGGGCACGGCAGGACCCTAGGAGGATTTGAGTGCCACAGCGTTACGGCTGTGGGTGCCGAGATGATGGAAGAACAGATTGAGCAGGACTGCCACGAGGGCTCCCGCGCTGATCCCTGAGCCGAGCACGGTCTGCGCCCAGGACGGGAATCCGGCGTAGAAGGCGGGCGCAGCGAGCGGGATGATGCCCGCGCCGAGTGCCACCGCCACGAGGATGATGTTGGAGCTGTCGTCGAGCCCGGCCTCGGACAGGGTCCGGATGCCGCTGACCGCGATCGAGCCGAACAGGACGATGCCGGCGCCTCCGAGCACGGGCATCGGGACCAGCGAGACGACCGCCCCGAGTACGGGGAAGGCGCCCAGGACCAGCAGCACACCGCCCGCGGCGGCGACCACGTAGCGGCTGCGCACCCGGGTCAGCGAGACGACGCCGACGTTCTGGGCGAAGGCGCTGGTGGGGAAGCCTCCGAAGACGGGTCCCAGGAGGGTGGCGATGCCGTCGGTGCGCAGGCCCCGCGTGATGGTGGCGCCGTCGGTTCGCCGCTCGCAGATCTCACCGAGTGCCAGCATTCCGGCTGACGACTCCGTCATCAGCACGAGCATCACGATGCACAGGGAGAGGATCGCGGCGGGCTGGAATTCGGGTGCGCCGAAGGCGAAGGGTGTGGGCAGGGCGGCGACGGGCGCGGACCCGAGTGCGGAGAAGTCGGCGAGTCCGAAGGGGACGGCCGCGACGGTGCCGACGAACATGCCCGCGAGCAGGGCGACCTGCTTGACGAAGCCGCGTCCGAAGCGCTGGATCAGGAGGATGACGACGAGGGTGAAGGCGGCGAGCGCCAGGTACTTCATGGCGCCGAAGTCGGCGGCGGTGGCGTCGCCTCCCTGGGCCCAGCCGACGGGCACCGGCATCAGGGTGACGCCGATGAGGGTGATGACGACGCCGGTGACCAGTGGGGGGAAGAAGCGCAGAAGGCGTCCGAAGAACGGGCCGACGGCCAGGCAGAAGATGCCTGCGACGAGCACCGCTCCGTAGATCGCGGGGAGTTGGCGACCGGGGGCACTCGTCTCGGCGATGGCGAGCATCGGTGCGATACCGGCGGAGGACGCCGCGTTGACGAACGGCAGCCGGTTCCCGGCGAAGCCTCCGGCACCGAGGGTCTGGAGGAGGGTGGCGAGTCCGGCGATCAGGAGACTCGCCGCGATCAGCCGGGTCATGCCGGCCGCGTCGAGTCCCACGGCCTGCCCGATGATGAGCGGAGGGGTGACGACGCCCGCGTACATGGCGGCGATGTGCTGGAGCGCGGCGGGGACGAGCCGCGAGGGCGGGAGCTTTTCGTCCACCGGGTGAACTGCCTTTCCGGCAGCGGTCGGTGGGGCGGTACACGGGCCTTTCGCCGGCCCCGTTGCAGGCTGTGCCATGGGATTTCCCTCCGGGATGACCGGCCCTCGCCCCACTCGGGGCGGGGCCGGTTCAGCACCGCGTCAGAGGTTGGTCATGTCGAGCGGGATCTTCGGCTCGACGCCGTCCCGGAGCACCGTCGCCTCGATGAGGCCGTACGGGCGGTCGGCCGCGAAGTAGACCTCGTTGTCGTTCTTGAGGCCGAAGGGCTCCAGGTCCACGAGGAAGTGGTGGTTGTTCGGCAGGGAGAAGCGGATCTCGTCGATCTCGCTGCGGTTGTCGATGATGCGAGAACCCATCTGGTACAGGGTCTGCTGGAGCGAGAGGGAGTACGTCTCCGCGAAGGCCTGGAGCATGTGCTTACGCGTCTGCTCGTAGGACTTCTCCCAGTTCGGCATGCGCTCTTCGTCGCTGGTCCAGTTGTATCGCCACCTGGCGGAGACGTCGGTCGCCAGGATGCGGTCGTACGCCTCCTTCAGCGTCGTGTACCTGTCCTTGACGTAACCCCAGAACTCCGAGTTGGTGGAGTTCATCACGGTGAGGTCCTTGAGGCCGGAGACGACCTCCCACTTCTCACCGTCGAAGGTGATCTGGGTGGTGCGCGTCTCCTGGCCCTTGCGGACGAAGGAGTGCTTGACCTCGTCGGCACCGATGAACTTCGAGTTGCCGTCGGAGGTCGCTATGCGCTCCCAGGCGTACTCCTCGATCCTGATCCTGGCCACCTTGATCGGCTCCTGCGAACTCACGAAGTGCCGGGCGAGGTGGATGCCGAACTGCTCGGCCGACTCGATGCCGTGTTCCTTGGCGAAGGCGAACACCGTGTTCTTGGTGGTGTCGGTCGGCAGGACGTTGGCGTTGGAGCCGGAGTAGTGGACGTCGTCCATGTCGCCGGAGAGGGCGACCGAGACGCTGAGGTCCTTGATGTGGTGGGTGTCGCCGTCCCGCGTGATCCTGACGACGCGGTTCTCTGCTTTGCCGTACTGGTTCTGGCCGAGAATCGTGGGCATTGTCTGCTAGCTCCCTCGGTAAACGGAGTAGCCGAACGGGTTGAGCAGCAGCGGTACGTGGAAGTGCTCGCCCGGGGTGACGGCGAATGCGATCGCCACCTCCGGGAAGAACGCGCCGCTGTCCCTTACGCGGGGGGCGTCCTGCTGCGCCTCGGCTTGTTTCTTCGCGGTGAAGTACGACTCGGTGTCGAAGACGAGCCGTACGTGGGTGGTTCCTTCCGGCAGGGCCGGCAGGTCTTTGCAGCGCCCGTCCGCGTCGGTCGCGGATCCGCCGAGCGCCACGTACTGCGCGTCGCGGCCGCTGCGGGCGGCCAGGGAGACGGTGACGGCTTCGGCGGGACGGCCGATGCTGGTGTCCAGGATGTGGGTGGACACCGAAGCGGTGGTGTCGGTGCTCAAGACCGTCACGCTCCTTGTTGTCGGAAGGGCTGTACGAGGTCCTGGTGCTCAGGAGTCCTGTACGAGGCGGGTCAGCCGGATGCGGTTGATCTTGCCCAGCTCGGTGCGGACGATCTCCCTCTCCTGCTCGGGCGAGTTCCCGGTGCGGGCCTTCACCGCGTCGCGCATCTGCTCACCGGTGGCTCCGGTGGCACAGATCAGGAAGACGTGTCCGAAGCGCTCCTGGTAGGCCAGGTTGAGTTCGAGCATCTCCGCCCTGAGCTCCTCGGACGCACCGGCCATCCCCCGCTGCTCACGGGCGGAGGCCGGGTCCCCCGGCTTGGGGCGGCCGATCGGCGGATGGCCCGCCATCGCCTCGGCCAGGTCCTCCGCGGAGAGCTCCGCCATGGCGGCGTCACTGGCGGAGAACAGGGCTTCCTTGCCGGCGTAGGGCCGGCGGGCGAGGACGGCGCGGCCCCAAGCCGCGCTGGCACACACCTCGTGCAGCTCGGCTGCGGCCTCCTCGGCCGCCAGGGTGTTGAACCGGGCGAGGCCCGGTGTGGAGCTCGTAGTCACGGGAGCCTCCGTGGCTTTTTCGGCTGTGCGTTGTCGGGCTGCGGACAGCTAACGCCCTTCACAACACCACGTCAACAGTTTGTTGAAATTCCGCGAACAGATGATGCCGCCGCCCGAGTTCCCGGACGACGGCATCGGCCCCCGGGGTCGACTACTCACCCTTGGCCGCGTTGTCCCGGTTCAGATAGTTGTAGACGGTGAAGCGGCTCACCCCGAGCGCGCCGGCGACGGTCTCGACGCCGTGCCGCACCGAGAAGGCGCCGCGTGCCTCGAGGCTGCGCACCACACCCTGCTTGGCCTTGCGGTCCAGTTGTGCGAGCGGCATTCCGTGCCGCCGCTCCATGGCGGCCAGGATGTGGTCGAGCGACTCCGAGAGCTGCGGGAGCCGCACCGCTATGACGTCCGCCCCCTCCCACGCGAGCACCACGTCGTCGGCGGTGGCCTGCCCCGGGTCGAGCAGTTCGGCCCCCATGGCGTCGACGAGCGGCTTCACCGCGAGGACCAGGGGGTGGTCGGCCGGTCCGGTCACGGGGTGTCCTCCCCGATCACGTTGAGCTGGAGGGACACCCGCGTGGCTCCCGAGGCCAGGGCCTTGCGCAACAGGGAGTCCACCGCGGTGAGGACCTGGTCGGCACCCCCTTCGGCCGTGTTCCCGAAGGGGCCCACGTCCACCGCGTCCAGATCGGCGGTCTGGATGACCTCGCGGGCCACGACCGCGTGAGCGGGTGCCTCGTCGAGATCGAAGGGCTCGGTGGTGAATTCCACCCTCAAGCGCACGGTGCCTCCCTCATGTCCCGCCGCGTCCGTCGGCTCGCACGGCTCGTCCCGACCCTAAGGCACGGGCCTCCCGCACCGAGGGGCTCACGGGCGCCACACCCCGTGATCCGGCGCCGACCGCCTGACCAGGCACATCCGGGCAGGCACGGAGCGGGGACGAGCGGGCCCTCACCCCGTCCCCACGCGTCCGGAATTCGGCTCCCCCCTTGACAGCCTCACCACCGGCCGGGCAATCTTCCGTTAGGCAGAAACAAACTTCCGCTATACGGAAGGAGCGCATGATGGGTCACTCGGACCAGCGCTTCGATGTGAACCTCTCGATCCTCTTCACCGAACTCCCGCTCCTGGAGCGTCCCGCGGCGGCAGCCGCCGCCGGCTTCACCGCGGTCGAGCTCTGGTGGCCCTGGACCGAGACCCCCACCCCGGCGCAGGCCGAGCTCGACGCCCTGAAGAAGGCGCTCGACGACGCGGGAACACAGCTGGTGGGGCTCAACTTCTACGCGGGCCGGCTCCCCGGCCCCGACCGCGGGGCGCTCTCGCTGCCCGGCGAGGAGTCGGACCGGTTCCGCGCCAACATCGACGTGGCGGCGGACTTTGCGGCCTCGGTCGGCTGCAAGGCGCTCAACGCGCTCTACGGCAACCGCGTCGAGGGCGTGGACCCGGCCGCCCAGGACGAACTCGCCCTGGAGAACCTGGTCCTGGCCGCCCGGGCGGCGGACCGGATCGGGGCGACCCTCCTGATCGAGACCCTCAACGCCACGGAGTCGCCGCTCTACCCCCTGGTCAGCGCACCGGCGGGCGTCGAGGTCGTCGACCGCGTCAACGAGGCGACGGGCCTGGGCAACGCCGCATTCCTGCTCGACCTCTACCACCTGTCGATGAACGGTGAGGACCTCGGCCAGGTGATCAAGGCGTACGCCGCGAAGACCGGTCACGTCCAGATCGCCGACAATCCGGGGCGCGGCGCGCCCGGCACCGGCTCGCTCCCGCTGGAGCGACTCCTCGACGAGCTGACCGAGGCCGGTTACGACGGCTGGGTCGGCCTGGAGTACAAGCCGGGCGACCGCACGGGCGCCGAGTCGTTCGCGTGGCTCGCCGCCGAGCACCGGCCGGCCCGCTGAGGGCCCCCGCCCCACGTACACACGCTTACCGGAAGGCACCCTCATGAGCAGCAACCTCCCCAAGGTCGCCTGGATCGGACTCGGCATCATGGGCTCCCCCATGTCCGAGAACCTGGTCGAGGCCGGGTACCGGGTGACCGGTTACACCCTGGAGCAGGACAAGGTCGACCGGCTCGTCGCGGCGGGCGGCACGGGGGCCGCCTCGATCGCGGACGCGGTCCGTGACGCCGATGTCGTCATCACCATGGTCCCGGCGTCCCCGCAGGTCGAGGCCATCGCGTACGGCCCCGACGGCATCCTGGAGAACACCAGGCAGGGTGCCCTGCTGATCGACATGTCGTCGATCACCCCGCAGACCTCCGTGGACCTGGCGAAGAACGCGAAGGACAAGGGCATCCGCGTACTGGACGCCCCCGTGTCCGGCGGTGAGGCCGGCGCGATCGAGGCCGTCCTGTCCATCATGGTCGGCGGCGATCAGACGGACTTCGACGCCGCCCAGCCGCTGCTCCGGGCACTGGGCCGGACGATCGTGCTGTGCGGCCCGCACGGCTCCGGCCAGACGGTGAAGGCGGCAAACCAGCTGATCGTCGCGGTCAACATCCAGGCGTGCGCCGAGGCCGTCGTCTTCCTGGAGAAGTCAGGCGTCGACCTGGCCGCCGCACTCGACGTGCTGAACGGCGGTCTCGCCGGCTCGACGGTCCTGACCCGCAAGAAGGACAACTTCCTCAAGCGCGACTTCGCGCCGGGCTTCCGGATCGACCTGCACCACAAGGACATGGGCATCGTGACGGACGCCGCCCGCAACGTCGGCGCGGCACTGCCCGTCGGCGGGGTCGTGGCCCAACTGGTCGCCTCCCTGCGCGCCCAGGGCGACGGCGGGCTCGACCACTCGGCGCTGCTGCGCTCCGTCGAGCGGCTCTCCGGCTCCCAGGTCTGACATCCCGGCCCCTCCCCGGGGCCCCTGAACTCCGGGTCGCGGCGGCGCTGACACCTGTCCTGTCGCGCCCAGGCGTCGCCGCGGCCCGGAACCTCTTCCTCCAATTTCAACAAACTGTTGACGCCTTGATCCCGGCTTATCTACGCTCCTGAAGCCGTCAGCAGCCCCGTACGGAAGGCCTCCATGTCCCAGCGTGTGCTCACGACCGAGTCAGGCGCCCCGGTCGCCGACAACCAGAACTCCGCCACGGCCGGCGCCGGCGGGCCGATCATCGTCCAGGACCAGCACCTGTTCGAGAAGCTCGCCCGCTTCAACCGTGAGCGCATCCCGGAGCGCGTCGTCCACGCCCGCGGGTCCGGTGCGTACGGCTACTTCGAGGTGACCGACGACGTCACCGGTTTCACCCGCGCCGACTTCCTCTCCCGGGTGGGCCGCCGCACCGAGACGTTCCTCCGCTTCTCCACGGTCGCCGACTCCCTCGGCGGCGCGGACGCCGTACGCGACCCCCGCGGCTTCGCCCTCAAGTTCTATACGAACGAGGGCAACTACGATCTCGTCGGCAACAACACCCCGGTGTTCTTCGTCAAGGACCCGGTCAAGTTCCCCGACTTCATCCACTCCCAGAAGCGGAACCCTTTCACGGGCCGTCAGGAGCCGGACAACGTCTGGGACTTCTGGGCACACTCCCCGGAGGCCACCCACCAGATCACGTGGCTGATGGGCGACCGCGGCATCCCCGCCTCGTACCGTCACATGAACGGCTACGGCTCGCACACCTACCAGTGGACGAACGCGGAGGGCGAGGCCTTCTTCGTGAAGTACCACTTCAAGACGAACCAGGGCGTGCGTTCCCTCTCCGCCGAGCAGGCCGCCGAACAGGTCGGCAAGGACGCCTGCTCGCACCAGACCGACCTGCTCCAGGCCATCGAGCGGGGCGTCAACCCGTCCTGGACGCTGCACGTGCAGGTGATGCCGGCCGCCGAGGCCGCGGACTACCGCTTCAACCCGTTCGACGTCACGAAGGTGTGGCCGCACTCCGACTACCCGCTGCGGCGTGTGGGCCGGCTGGTGCTGGACCGCAACCCGGACAACGTCTTCGCCGAGGTGGAGCAGGCCGCGTTCTCGCCGAACAACTTCGTGCCCGGCATCGGTCCCTCCCCGGACAAGATGCTGCAGGGCCGGCTGTTCGCGTACGCGGACGCGCAGCGCTACCGGCTGGGCGTCAACCACACCCAGCTGCCGGTCAACGCACCGAAGGCCGCCGTCGTCGACAACTACGGCCGCGACGGGCTGCACGCGACGCGTCACGGCTCACGCCAGGACAAGAACTACGAGCCCAACTCCTACGCCGGACCCTCGCAGACGGGTGAGGCACAGACCGCCCCGCTCGCCGTGCACGGCTGGACCGGTACGCACGAGGCGCCCTCACACACGAAGGACGACGACTTCTTCCAGGCGGGCGAGCTCTACCGGCTGATGTCGGCCGACGAGAAGGACCGCCTGATCGCCAACATCGCCGGAGGCCTTTCGCAGGTCACCCGTGACGACGTCATCGAGAAGAACCTCTCCCACTTCCACGCCGCCGACGCCGACTACGGCAAGCGCGTGGAGGAGGCGGTCCGCGCCCTGCGCGAGGACTGAGCCTCCCTCCCAGGGCCCTGCCCGTGCCGCGCACCCGGATGAGGGGCAGCGCGCGGCACCGGCAGGACGGGACCGCGGCGGCGGACGACGCCAGTGCGGTGGCGAAGGGCCGGGCGGCCCGGCTCCAGACCTGAGGGAACCGGGCCGCCCGCCGCCCACGCCCGCCGTCGCGGTCGCCGTGGCACATGTGACAGCAGGGGTGCGGTGTACGCCGGTCAGGCGTGCACCGCACCCCTGCTGTCATGTCGTGCCGCCACACCCCACCCGTCCCGCCACAGGTCACCCGGGGTCATCCCGCGTCCGGGAGGTCCTCACCGGGCAGGTCGAACAGGCGTTGCGAGCGTTGCCCGTTGAAGAGGCGCAGAGCCGTGACCCACGGCCAGTGGTCCTCGGGCTCCGGACGGGGGCACGCGATGCGGTGCGGAATACGGCACCTGGCGCCGGGCAGCGGCTCCGCGTCCCACAGGTTCAGTGCGGTCCCGGTCGAGGTGATGATCCACCGCCGCCGAGGGGGGACGGTGTGGGCCGGGACGAGGACGCGGGGTTCCAGGAGGATCCGGTGCCCGGCGTACGCGGTGGCGTACCGGTCCTGCGGGAGGTCGCAGAACGGGCAGTCGGGCGGTGCCGGTGGGCGTGGGGCGGTGGCGCCTTCGAGGAGCGCGTGGAAGGCTGCCGTCAGGTGGCCAGAGTCGCCGTCGGGTCGGTCCGGGCAGGACGCGGTGTTCTCGGTGTCCCCCATGGGCCAAGGATCCGGGCGGGCCTCCGGGTTCGGGTAGGACGCGATCCGGCCGCACCGGTCGGTGCGCGAGCCCTCCGGTGCGCCGGGGGACACCCCGTGAGGCGCACGGAACCCCCGGAGGCACACGAGGCGGGGCCGGTAGTCGCCCACGCCGGTATCACTGCGGGGCGGACGCACCGGGGCCCGGCCCGCGGCCGGCTCCCGGACGGGGAGCGGGCGGGCCGGACCCCGGGGGTTCCGGCGGCGGTGGCTGCGGCGTCAGGACACCGTCAGCGCCCGGATCGCGGTCGGCGCGTGACCCGGTTCGGACGCCACGTCCTCGAACTCGTTCACCGACGCGATGTCACTGCCGCTCATCGAGATGTTCGTGACACGCTCCAGGATCGCCTCGACGACGACCGGGACCCGGTGCTCGGCGGCGAGCTTCTTCGCCTCCTCGAAGGCCGGCAGCAGCTGGTCGGGTTCGGTGACCCGGATCGCCCGGCAGCCCAGGCCCTCCACGACCTTGACGTGGTCCACGCCGTAGACGCCCAGCTCCGGGGAGTTCTGGTTCTCGAACTCCAGGTTGACCTGGAAGTCGATGTCGAAGTTGCGCTGCGCCTGCCGGATGAGCCCCAGGTAGGAGTTGTTCACCAGCACGTGGACGTACGGGATACGGTGCTGCGCGCCGACGGCGAGCTCCTCCAGCATGAACTGGAAGTCGTAGTCGCCGGAGAGGGCGACCACGGAACCGTCCGGGTCGGCCGTGGCGACACCCAGCGCGGCGGGGATCGTCCAGCCGAGCGGTCCGGCCTGACCGCAGTTGATCCAGTGGCGCGGGCGGTAGACGTGCAGCATCTGCGCGCCCGCGATCTGGGAGAGGCCGATGGTGGAGACGTACCGGGTCTCGGGGCCGAACGCCCGGTTCATCTCCTCGTAGACCCGCTGCGGCTTCAGCGGCACGTCGTCGAAGTGCGTGCGGCGCTGCAGCGTGGCCCGGCGTTCCTGCGTGGACGCGGCCCACCGTGAGCGGTCCTTCAGCTTGCCCGCCGCCCCGAGTTCCCGCGCCACCTCGACGAAGAGCGTCAGCGCCGCCTTCGCGTCAGAGGCGATGCCGAGGTCGGGGGCGAAGATCCTGCCCAGCTGGGTGGGTTCGATGTCGACGTGGACGAAGGTGCGGCCCGCGGTGTAGACGTCCAGCTTGCCGGTGTGGCGGTTGGCCCAGCGGTTGCCGATGCCGAGGACGAAGTCGGACTCCAGGAAGTTCGCGTTGCCGTAGCGGTGCGAGGTCTGTAGGCCGACCATGCCCGCGTTCAGCTCGTGGTCGTCGGGGAGGATGCCCCAGCCCATCAGGGTGGGGACGACCGGGACGCCGGTCAGCTCGGCGAACTCCACCAGGAGCGCGGAGGCGTCGGCGTTGATGATGCCACCGCCGGCGACGAGCAGCGGGCGCTCGGAGGCGTTCAGCATCTCGACGGCCCGCTCGATCTGCCTGCGGCTGGCGGCGGGCTTGTGCACGGGCAGCGGCTCGTACAGCTCGGGGTCGAACTCGATCTCGGTGAGCTGCACGTCGATCGGGAGGTCGATGAGGACCGGCCCCGGCCGGCCCGTGCGCATCAGGTGGAAGGCCTGCTGGAAGACCCCCGGGACCTGCGCGGCCTCCAGGACGGTGGTCGCGGCCTTCGTCACCGGCGCGGCGATCGAGGCGATGTCGACCGCCTGGAAGTCCTCCTTGTGGAGGACGGCGGTGGGCGCCTGGCCGGTGATGCAGAGGATCGGGATCGAGTCGGCGATGGCCGAGTAGAGGCCGGTGATCATGTCGGTGCCGGCGGGACCCGACGTGCCGATGCAGACGCCGATGTTCCCGGCCGCGGCCCGGGTGTAGCCCTCCGCCATGTGGGAGGCGCCCTCGACGTGGCGGGCGAGGGTGTGATGCACCCCGCCGGAGGCCTTGAGGGCCGCGTAGAACGGGTTGATCGCCGCACCCGGCACACCGAACGCGTTGCTGACGCCTTCGCGCTTGAGGATCTCAACTGCCGCTCGGGCAGCGGTCATACGAGGCATGAGTGCTCCTGCTCGGACCTGGTGGAGTCGGGCTCTGTCGCGCCACCTGAGAGCACCAATTCCGCATTACGGAAATTTAGTTCTGCTATACGGAATCAATTTAGGGCGGGTCGTCACGGCCGTCAAGGGAGGAGAGGGGAGACGGCGGAACCCATCGGGCCGAAGTGCGCAATTCCCACCCCCGGGCGTCGCTCCTGGTGGACGATGGGGATACGCAACGGAGTCACCGCCGCAGCGGCGGAAGGAAGGGGCAGCACGTGGAGTCCGTACCGGTGCGCTGCCCGGCCTGCCACCGGGAGCACGCGTTCGTCACGCCGGTGTATCCCTGCCCGTGCGGTTCCCCGACGGCTCCGCCGCTGATGCGCGGCGCGCCGGCCGTGCCCATCACGCACCGCACCTGGAACGACGACTGGGTGAGCGTGCGGTGCCATTCCTGCGGGCGCCGCGACCAGTGGCCACACCCCGAACTCTGCTGCCCGTGCGGTGCGGTGCTGCGCATCCCCGTGCGCCCGGTGACCACGTACGGCACCACGCCGACGCCCGCCGCGCCAGGTTCACCCGACCCCGCGCACATACCGCTGCCGCGCACGGCCGCGCACCCGAGGCCGTCGTTCCGACCTCTGGTGATACGAACGGCCCGCGACGCGGTGAACACGGCGGCGCTGTACCTGAAGTGGCTGGGCTTCAGCGACGTGGTCCAGTCCGAGGTCCGGCCCAGCTCCCGGATCGACCTCAGGGCCGCCGGCCTCATCGCCCAGGTCGACGCGACCACGCGACCGACCGCCCCGCGCGACGTGGAGTGCCTCTGGCTGAACGCACTGAACACCTCGGTGGCAGGCGTACTGTTCTCCCTGGCCGGCTACACGGACGAAGCGCGCTCACGCGCCGACGGCCTCGTCGTCCCGCTGTTCGTCCTGGACCTCACCGGCACACCGCAGCCGGTGAACGGGGCCGCGGACGAGTTGATCAGCGTCGGCCCGTAACACCCGGCCCCCGCCGCATGATTTCGGTCACCTGTGCCCCGCCGACCGCTTATGTTCGAGCTGTTGTCATTGTGAGGACGTAGAGTGAAGACATGCTCTTAACTCTCCGGCATACCACCCACTGCGCACCCGATCTGCTGGCCCAGCCCGCCCACCCCTCGGCCGTCGAGGCCAACGACGCGATCCGCGCACTCGTCGACTCGAGGGCCGGTCAGGACTGGACTCCGGTGGAGGCCGCGGAGTACGAGGTTCTGCTCATCGAGTGGGCGGCCGCGACCCAGAGCATAGGCTCCGGCGTCATCGAGGCCGCCTGACCCGGCGGCCTACGCGCCGTACCCCTCCCGCAGTTCGACCTTCCGGACCTTGCCGCTGACGGTCATCGGGAACGCCTCCAGGATCCGCAGCCCGCGCGGGATCTTGTAGTGCGCCAGCTGTTCACGGCAGTACGCGGTCAGTTCGTCGAGCGTCGGCGGATCGGCCGGGTCACGGGGAATGACGCAGGCCAGGATCTCCTCGCCGTACCGGTCGTCCCGCACTCCGACCACCTGGACGTCCGCGATCTTCGGGTGGCCGTAGAGGAACTCCTCGATCTCGCGGGGATACACGTTCTCGCCGCCACGGATGATCATGTCCTTGATCCGGCCGACGATCTGCACGTAACCGTCCTCCCGCATCACCGCGAGGTCCCCCGTGTGCATCCAGCGTCCCGCGTCGATGACTTCGGCGGTCCGCTCCGCCTGTTCCCAGTAGCCGAGCATCACGCTGTATCCCCGGGTGCACAGTTCACCGGCCTCACCGCGCGGCAGGGTCACGCCGGTCACCGGGTCGACGACCTTCACCTCGGTGTGGGGCATCACCCGGCCCACCGTCCCCGTCCGCCGCTCCAGGTCGTCCTCCCGGCGGGTCTGGGTGGAGACGGGCGAGGTCTCCGTCATGCCGTAGCAGATGGACACCTCGTCCATGTGCATCTCCGCCACGACCCTCTTCATGACCTCGACGGGACAGGGCGATCCGGCCATGATCCCGGTGCGGAGCGAGGAGAGGTCGTACGAGGCGAAGTCGGGGAGGCCGAGCTCCGCGATGAACATCGTGGGCACGCCGTAGAGCGAGGTGCACCGCTCCTGCTGGACGGCGGCCAGCACCGCGGCGGGCTCGAAGGCGGGTGCGGGGATCACGATGCAGGCACCGTGCGAGGTGATGCCGAGGTTTCCCATGACCATGCCGAAGCAGTGGTAGAAGGGCACGGGCAGACACACCCGGTCATGTTCGGTGTAGGCGACCAACTCCCCCACGGAGAAGCCGTTGTTCAGGATGCTGTGGTGGGAGAGCGTGGCGCCCTTGGGGAAGCCCGTGGTCCCGGAGGTGTACTGGATGTTGATCGGGTCGTCGCAGGACAGCTCCGCTTCGCGGGCCGCCAGCTGCTGCGCGGTCACGGCCCCGGACGCGGCGGTCAGCTCGTCCCAGGAGGGGTCGCCGATGTGGTGGACCGACCGCAGCCCGGGGCAGTTCCCGCGGACCTGGGCGACGAGTGCGCGGTAGTCGCTGGTGCGGTGGGCGAGCGAGGCGATCAGGACGGAGATCCCGGCCTGTCCGAGCACGTACTCCAGTTCGTGCGCGCGGTAGGCGGGATTGATGTTGACGAGGACGGCACCGATGCGTGCCGTGGCGTACTGCACGAGGACCCACTCCGGGCAGTTGACCGCCCAGATGCCGACCCGGTCGCCCTTGGCCACCCCCGACGCCATCAGCCCGCGGGCCAGCTCCTCGACGGCGGCGCCGAACTCGTCGTACGTCCAGCGGCGTCCGGAGACGACGTCGACCAGGGCCTCACGCTCCCCGAACGCCTCGATCGCCCGGTCCAGGTTGCGTCCGATGGTGTCGCCGAGCAGCGCGGTGTCACCGGTGCCGTGCGCGTAGGAGAGGCCGCTCATCGCACGTCCCCCTCGTCGAACTCGGTTCCGGTCCCCTGCGCCGTGCGCTCGCGCAGCTCGATCCTGCGGATCTTCCCGGAGACGGTCTTGGGCAGCTCGGCGAACTCCAGGCGGCGGATGCGTTTGTACGGGGCGAGGACCGACCGGGAGTGCTCGAACAGCACCTTCGCGGTGCCGGGCCCCGGCTCCCAGCCCTCGGCGAGCACGACGTACGCCTTCGGTACGGAGAGCCGCACCGGGTCGGGCGCGGGCACGACCGCGGCCTCGGCGACCGCCTCGTGCTCCAGCAGGGCGCTCTCCAGCTCGAAGGGCGAGATCTTGTAGTCGGAGGCTTTGAACACGTCGTCGGCCCGGCCCACATAGGTGATGTAGCCGTCCTCGTCCCGTGCACCGATGTCACCCGTGCGGTAGTAACCGCCCGCCATGGCCTCGGCCGTGCGCTCCGGGTCTCCGTGGTAGCCGGTCATCAGGCCGACGGGGGCGGCGGACAGATCGAGGCAGATCTCGCCGTCCGCCGCGCCCGGTTCGCCGGTGACCGGGTCGAGCAGTTCGACCTTGAACCCGGGACTGGGGCGTCCCATGGAGCCGGCCTTGAGCAGTTGTCCCGGTGTGTTGGCCACCTGCACGGCGGTCTCGGTCTGGCCGAAGCCGTCGCGGATGGTGACACCCCAGGCGCGTCGGACGCTCTCGATGACCTCGGGGTTGAGCGGTTCACCGGCCGCGACGACCTCGCGCGGCGGTGTCTTCAGCTGTGTGAGGTCGGCCTGGATGAGCATCCGCCAGACCGTCGGCGGGGCACAGAAGCTGGTGATCGCCGAGCGGTCCATCTCCGCCATCAGTCGCGCGGCGTCGAACCGGGTGTAGTTGAAGATGAAGACGGTGGCCTCGGCGCTCCACGGCGCGAAGAGATTCGACCACGCGTGCTTCGCCCAGCCGGGCGAGGAGATGTTCAGATGCACGTCCCCGGGCTTGAGCCCGATCCAGTACATCGTCGACAGATGGCCGACGGGGTACGAGACGTGGGTGTGCTCGACCAGCTTCGGACTCGCCGTGGTCCCCGAGGTGAAGTAGAGCATCAGGGGTTCGTCGGCGTCCGTCTCCCGGTCCGGGGTGAAGCGCACCGGCGCGTCGTCGGCCCCGCTGTAGGAGAGCCACCCCTCGACGTCGGCGCCTACCGCGATCCGGGTGTAGTCGCCCGGTACCTCGTCGAACTTCGCGGTGTCCGCCGACCGTACGAGGACATGGCGGACCCTGCCGCGCTCGACCCGGTCACGCAGGTCGGCCGGTCCCAGCAGGGGGGTGGCGGGGATGACGACGGCGCGCAGTTTCATCGCTGCCAGGGCCGTCTCCCACAGCTCGGCCTGGTTGCCGAGCATGACGAGGATCCGGTCGCCCGCGGCCACGCCCTGCTCCCGCAGCCAGTTCGCCGCCCGGTCGGAGCGGGCCGCCATCCGGGCGAAGGACACCTCGGTGCGGCCGCCGTCCTCCTCCACGATGTGCAGGGCGGTGCGGTCGTTGTTCTCGGCGATGACGTCGAACCAGTCGAGCGCCCAGTTGAAGTGGCCGGGCCGGGGCCAGCTGAAGCCCTCGTACGCCGTGGTGTAGTCCTCACGGTGCTCGATCAGGAAGTCCCGGGCCGCCCGGAACGTCTCCGTCGCACTCGTTGCCGGCATGTGCCCTCCTCGTCGTGAACTGGTCCATTACCATCATGTGAACAGTGACCCAGATCTCACCACCCCCGAACAGGGGTGGGACCGACAGGGCGGAGAGTCATCGGCGTGCCGGAAGCGGGCGAGGCGACCGAGCTGCGGGCGGCCCTGCTGGGGCTGCGCCGGACGAGCGGGCTGCCGGTGGTCTTCGGCGGGCTGCTGTCCGACGCCCGCCACGCCCTGATCGCCGAGCTGAGCGGGGCACAGACCCCGGCCCTGCGCGGGCTCGTCATCTCCGCGGGGAGCGGCCTGGGCGGTAAGGCGATCGCCTTGTCGCGGCCGTGCGCGGTCACGGACTACTCCTCGTCGCGCCACATCAGCCATGAGTACGACTTCGCGGTCGCGGCGGAGGGCCTGCGTTCGGTCGTCGCGGTGCCCGTCGTCGTGCGGCGGGCGGTGCGCGGTGTGCTGTACGGGGCGCTGCGCCAGCCGCTCACGCTCGGGGACCGTACGTTCGACGCGGTGGCCTCGGCTGCCCGGGACGTGGAGCAGGCCCTGGCCGTCCGGGACGAGGTACAGCATCTCCTGGCGGCCACGCGCGAACAGATCGCCGATCCCGGCACGGGCCCCGGCACCTGGGAGGACGTCCGCGAGGCTCATCGCGAGCTGCGCGCCCTGGCGCCGAAGATCGTGGATCCGGCGCTGCGCGGCGAACTGCTCGCCGTGTGCGGGCGGCTCGCGTCCGCGGCGGAGGCGGACCGTGACACGTCGGCCGGGCGGGTCCGGCTGGCCCCGCGCGAGGTGGATGTGATCGCCTGCGTCGCGTCGGGCGCGACGAACGCTGCGGCGGCGGAACGTCTGGGGCTGCGGCCGGAGACGGTGAAGAGTTATCTGCGGTCCGCGATGCGGAAGCTGGGGGCGCACACCCGGCTGGAGGCTGTGGTGGCGGCGCGCCGGGCGGGTCTGCTGCCGTAGGCGGTCCCCGCGCGAGCCGGCTCGCTCCGGCGGGGGCGGCTCAGTCCCCGAAGTCGACGAACGTGTCGAACCGGACGTCGTACGCGGGCGCCGGGGACATCACGGTCAGCAGGTCCACGGCCTCCTGGGTGATCTCCTCGCGGGTGGCGGGTCCGAGCTCGCCCAGGGCCTGGACGGTGACGACCCCTGTGTCCTCGGTCGCGTCGAGGCGCCAGAGCGCGGTCAGGAACCCGTCGGCCAGGACGGTCCCGTAGGACTGGTTGCCCACTCCGTTGCGCCCCTTGTACGCGGGCGGGATCACCCGGGTCCGGTCGGCGTGTCCGAGCAGGATGTTGTCGAACTCGGGGAGGAAGCGCACCGGGGCAGGGGTGCCGGGGTCGGGGCGCGGGGCCTCGGGCAGGTCGAAGAGTTCGACGCCGTTCTCGTCGCGGAAGGTGACGAGGCGGGGCCGCAGGCGGTCGAAGACCTCACGCATACGGGTGAGCCCGGCCCACGTCTGCATGTCCTTCACCGAAGCGGGGCCGAAGGCGCCGAGGTAGCGCATCACGGTCGCGTCGGGCGAGGCCGCCGGCCGCGAGGAGCTGCTCAGCCAGTGCTCGGCGGTCGTGAGGGAGACCTGCCCGCTGCGCCCCCAGAGCCCGCGGGGGGTGACCTGGACCAGCGGCAGCCGGCAGCGGGCGGCGACCGCGAGTGCCCGGGGGTCGGCTCGTGGCCAGTGGACGCTCAGTTCCTCCCGCAGTTCTCGCATGGTGCGCGGCCGTTCCTCGACGAGGTCCCTGGCGAGTGAGGTGAGCCGGTCCAGGTCCACACCAGCGAGGCCGCTCCGGAACATGTTCAGCTCCCGGTCGCGCGCGGGCTGGACCAGGGGACGCAGCGTGAGGGCGTCCTCGGCGGTGTGGGTGTGGATGGTGGAGCGCAGGGTGACGATCCTGACCACCTCGCGGGACTCCATCAGGGCCGCGAGCGCGTCCGGGGCGAAGCCTTCCAGCCGGGAGAAGAGCTGGAAGTACGGCGGCCGGGTGTTCTGGGCCTGGAGGCCGACCAGACGGCTGACGGCGTCCTTGACCGGTACGGCGGTGCGGCGCAACAGCAACTGCCGTTCCAGTGTGGCCCTGTTGAGCGCACGGGTGGAGAGCACGGGAGCGTTCTTGGCGGCCATGGTCCGCAGACTACGCGGGGCCCTGGGCGGGGGTGCGGAACGGGCGACACTCGCACGGTCCACGAAGCACCGGCATGAAGGCACCGGCCCCCATGATGGGGCGGTGATCAGCGTCCTGTTCGCCGTCCTGACCGCTCTGAGCAACGGCACCGCCTCGGTGCTTCAGCGCCGCGCCGCCCTCGATGTGCCCGACAGCGACGCGATGCGCCTGTCGCTGATCGTGCGTCTGCTGCGGCAGAAGGTGTGGCTCGCCGGGATCGGTCTGGTGATCGTCGCCGCGGTCTGCCAGGCGGTGGCCCTCGCCACGGGGCCCATCGCGGTGGTTCAGCCCATCTTCGTGATCGAGCTGCCCGCGACCCTGCTGGTCGCCGGTTTCGTCATGCGGGTGGGGGTGTCGCGGCAGGTCTGGTGCGGGGTGGCGGCCGTGACACTGGGTCTGGCACTCGGTATGGCGGCCGCCGCGCCGGTCGGCGGCAGCGACGACGTTCAGGGGGCCGCCTGGGTCCCGGCTCTTCTGGCGACCGCGGCCTTCGAGGCCGCACTGATCGCCACGGCGCTCGGCGTCGCCGGAAACGCCCGGGCGGCGCTGTTGGGTCTGGCCGCGGCGTGCGGGTACGCGCTGACCGCCGCGCTGATGAAGGACGCCATGTCGCGGCTGGACGCCGGCGGCGCGGTCGGTCTGCTGACGGCGTGGCAGCTCTACGCCACCGCGGCGGCCGGGGTGGGCGCGCTGTTCCTCCTCCAGAACGCGCTCCAGGCCGGCTCCCTGGTGGCGGTGCAGCCGATGCTGACCCTCGGTGACGCGCTGATCAGCATCACCTACGGGGTGACCCTGTTCGGGGAGGAGCTGCGGACAGGCTGGTGGCTGCTCCCCCAGCTGGCCGGGGTGGCTCTGATCGCCGCCGGCTGTGTCGTTCTCGCCCGTACTCCGTTGGCGACGGCGAACGCGGCCCCGCCACGCACGGGGTGAGCCCTCAGGGGCGCCCCCGCGCCGGGACCTCCTCGCCGGGCGGCACCTGCCCGGGCGGGGTCCCGTCGCCGAACGGGCGGCCGCCCAGCTGCCCACGGTGGTGAGGGGCCAGCCAGCCCGAGAGCTCGGGGCCGAGCGGCACGATGCCGGTGGGGTTGATACCGGTGTGCACCCGGTAGTAGTGCTGCTTGATGTGGTGGAAGTCGACGGTGTCGCCGAAGCCCGGGGTCTGGAAGAGGTCCCGTGCGTACGCCCACAGGACGGGGTCCTCGGCGAGCTTCGAGCGGTTGCACTTGAAATGTCCGTGATAGACGGCGTCGAAGCGCACCAGGGTGGTGAACAGCCGGATGTCGGCCTCGGTGATCGTGTCACCGACCAGGTAACGCTGCCCGGCGAGGCGTTGGGAGACCAGGTCCAGGCGGCGGAACACATCGGCGTACGCGGCCTCGTACTCGCCCTGACCGGCGGCGAATCCCGCCCGGTAGACGCCGTTGTTGACGTCGCGGTAGACGCCGTCCATCACGGTGTCGATCTCGTCGCGATGCCGCTGCGGGTAGAGGTCGGGGGCGCCGGGGCGGTGCAGTTCCGCCCATTCGGTGGCCAGGTCCAGCGTGATCTGCTGGTAGTCGTTGGTGACCAGGGCCCCGGTCGGCACGTCGACGACCGCGGGCACGCTGACCCCGCCCGGGTAGCCGTGTTCCCGTGCGTCGTAGGCCTCGCTCAGGTAGCCGATGCCGAGCACCGGGTCCTTGCCGCCCTCGTCGAGGGTGAAGCGCCAGCTGCGGTCGTCCTGGACGGGGTCGGCGACGGCCAGGGAGAGGACGCTCTCCAGTCCGAGCAGCCGCCGTGAGACCAGGGCCCTGCTCGCCCAGGGGCATGCCCGGCTGACGACGAGACGGTAGCGCCCCGCCTCGACGGGCCAGCCGTCCCGGCCGTCGGCGGTGACGCGGTCCGCGAAGTGGCTGCGGGAGCGCTTGAACGGTTTGTGGCCGTACGAGGTGTTCCCGCCGGGTTCCCGGTCCTCGTTGTCGCTCATGGTGTTCCCTTCGGGGCGTCGGTGGCTCCGGGCGCCCGGGAGGACGTCTCGGACCGTCTCTTTCCCCGCCTGCCCGCCGCGACGTCGGCCAGCGCCACGACGAGGCCGGCGAGGACGAACGCGACGGAGACGAGGAGCCCGTGGTCGTAGGCCGCCGCCCAGTCGCCCGGTCCCAGCTGGGCGAAGAAGACCGAACCCACCGCGGCGATCCCGATGGCCGAGCCGACGCGCTGGCTGGTCTGGAGGGTGCCGCCGGCGCTGCCCGCGTTACCGACGGGCACCTCGGAGAGCGTGAGGGTCTGGTTGGGTGCGATGACGAGCCCGCTGCCCAGACCGGCCAGCAGCAGCGGGGCCGCCATCGCCAGCCCGGCGCCCCTGCCCGGGACCAGGTGCGCGGCCAGAGCGGTGAGCCCGAGTCCGACGGCCACCATGGTGAGTCCCACGACGATGAGGGGCCTCCCGAACCGGCCGACCAGCCGGCCTCCGATGCTCGCCGACGCGCCCGCGCCCAAGGCGAACGGGGTGATCGCGAGGCCTGCCTCCAGGGCGCTGTAGTCCAGCCCGGACTGGAGGTAGAGCGTGCTGATGAAGAAGATCGAGGTGAATCCGGCGAAGTACAGCAGGATCATCAGGCAGCCCAGCCAGAAGGACCTGAGCCGGAAGAGTGACAGGTCGAGCACGGGCTGGATGTTGCGTCGCGCGCATCGGGACTCCCAGGCGACGAACGCCGTGAGCAGGACCGCGGCCACGGCCACGAGCAGCCACTTGCCGTTGCCCGGCCACTGCTGGGCCTGGACGAACGGCAGCAGCAGGGCGAGGACCCCCGCGCCGAGCAGCAGGACGCCGACCGGGTCCAGATCGCGCGGGCGCACCCGGGTCGCCGAGGGGGTGTCGGGGAGCAGCCTACGGGCCAGCAGGAGGCAGACGATCCCGATCGGCAGGTTGACGTAGAACACCCAGCGCCAGCCCTCCTGCGCCCCGGCACCCTGGATCAGGAGACCGCCCAGCAGCGGGCCGACGGCGGTGGAGATGCCGACCACGGTGCCGAACATGCCGAAGGCCCGGCCGCGCTCGCGTCCGGAGAACATCTGCTGGATCAACGCGGAGATCTGGGGCGAGAGCAGGCCGCCCGCCGCGCCCTGGAGGAGCCGGGCGATGACGAGCCAGAGGCTGGACTGGGCGGCCCCGCAGGCGGCGGAGGCCAGGGTGAAGAGGGTCAGCCCCGCCATGAACACCGCGCGCCTGCCCCGCGCGTCGCCGAGGCGTCCGCCGGGGATGAGGACGAGCCCGAAGGCGAGCGCGTAGCCGGACAGCACCCACTGGAGGTCGGACTCGGGGGTGTTGAGGCCCTCCTTGATGGACGGCAGCGCCACATTGACGATGGAGACGTCCAGGAGCGTCATGAACCCCGCCACCAGACAGACGGCGAGGGCACGCCAGCGACGGGGGTCGGAGGGGCCGGGGCCGGGCATACCCGTGTCCCGGTGCTCCGTGCTCTCTGCCATGGTCCGCACCCTAGTTCGCGCCCGTCCGGACGTCGTCCCGGGCGCGCCGTAGGGCGGGGCGGCGGGCCCCGGTCAGCGGTGGCCGGTTCCGATCCGGCGTGTCCGGCCCCATCCGGGGTACCGGTCGGTCATGACTGTCGCCAAAACGAGCGTTCTGGTCCTGGACTGTGCCGAGCCGATCGAGCTCGCCGACTTCTACGCGAACCTCCTCGACGCGGAGGCGCGGACAGGGAGCGATCCTGATTTCGTCGAGATAGTGGGTAACACCGGGGTGCACCTGGCTGTCCGGCGCGACCACGGTTACGCGCCGCCGAGCTGGCCGCGCCCCGAGGACTCCCTGCAGGCGCATCTGCGCATCCTGGTGGGCCCGGAGGACATGGACGAGGCCGAGCGCGAGGCGATAGGCCTCGGCGCCCGGCCCGTGGACACGGGGGGCGGCAACGGGGGTCCCCGTGACGTCCGGATCTACAACGACCCGGCCGGGCACTCGTTCTCGCTGGCGGTGTATCCGGCGCCGGCAGGGCCTGCGTCGTAGGGGCGGGTCCCCTCTTTGGGGCAGCGCTTCGGGCCGGGGAGGCGTTCCGTAGGATCCCAGGGTGACGACGGGGACAGGGACGACGGGGACAGGGACGACGGGTACCGGTGCGGCGTGGGCGGGAGCTCCGGGGGTGGGATCGCCGCCGACCGGGGCGGAACGGCTGCTGCTCGAGGCGGCGGGCGACCGGAAGGCGGTGCCGGCCGCGCTGGCCACGAGCAGGCTCTTCGTGCTCGTCGCCCGGCTGCACGCGGACACCCCCGGTTTCGTTCCCCCGCTCAGCGCACAGGCGGATCCTGCTGAGCCGGGGCGAATGTGTGTCACGGTGCTGACGTCCGGCATGCTGCCGCCCTGGCATCCGGACTGGGTGTTCGAGGCGATCGGCGTCGACGAGCTCGTACGCCGGTGGCCGGTCAAGGTGCGGTGGCTGAGGGTCAATCCGGGTACGCCGTACGCCGTCACCCTCGAGGCCGGCGCGGGACGTCGCCGGGCGTGGCTGAAGGCGCACGCGCGTGCCGGCGGGCCTCCGGGCGGTCTGCTGGTGACCCATGGGGCCGGTCCGCTGCACGGGCCGGTCGCACACGGACTGGCGCTCGGCGCCCACCTCGCCGTGCACAACGGTCTCGTCTGGAACGACCTGGGCGCTGCTTACGAGGGGTACACGACGGACCGGGCACGGCTCCGTCGTCCCTGGGGCGTGCTGAACCGCGCCGCCTACCGGGAGACCCTGGAAGCGCTGCTGGCGACCCGGCTCGTCGGGCGTACGTACGAGTCGGTGCTCCGGATCCGCCGAGCACTCGCCGGGCGGCTGGGCCGCACCCCGACGGTCGCCGAGTGGTCCGCGGCGGTCACCGCCGAGATGACGCGCCGTCAGTCCACGGCGGCCGAGACGGCCGAGGCCCACGAGGCGCTGCGGCTGGCCGTCACGTACGAGGACAGATTCCGTGCGGACGGTGCCCTCGGCCCGGGCGAACGGGTCGACACCCTGGCCGCCTTCGACTACGGGCGGGCGGTCAACGTCGTACGGCTGGCGTTGGGGGCCCGCCTCTGCGATCCGTACGAGGCGGAGCAGGCCGTGCTGCGGATCGGCGCCCTGGCCAAGCAGGCCTACGGTTCCTGGGCGCGGTTCTCCCTCGGCTACTCGCTGACCCGCGTGATGCACTTCGACGAGGACGATGCGTCCGGAGTGAAGTACGAGGAGTCGCTCGCGCAGCACCGCATCCTGACCCAGGACCCCGACAGCCCCTACCGGAACCTGGCATGGTGATGAACTCGCTGCCCCCCTTTCCCGGCAACCCTCATGGCGCCCCCTGGGTTCCGCCGTCCGTGACGGAGCATCTGCTGCACGAGGCGGGAGCGCGCGGCGACGCGGAAGCACAACTGCGGGTCCTGGCGGGTGAGGAGCTCTACATTGTCGCGCCGAAGGCCGAGGTGGACGCGGCTCCCGACATGGTCTGGTGGCGCTCGCACCGGGACGAGGCCGGCCGGAGCTGCCGGCCGGTGCTCACCCGGGGGATGCTGCCGCCCTGGCATCCGGACTGGGTGTTCCACGGTGTCTCCCTCAAGTGGGTCGCGGAGACGGAGTGGAGCGACCCCTATCAGCTGTTGTCCGTCAACGCGGGCACTCCGGCCCAGATCCTCTTCCCGGCAACGCCCCCGCACCGCGCGATGTGGCTGCGCTACCACGCGGAGAACGACTGCCCCGGGGGCGACCGGCTGATCGCGTTGCGGCACGGAGCGCTGCACGGCCCCCTGGCCTACGGGCTGGCGTGCGGGGCGCATCTGGCGATCGGCAACGGTGTGCCGTGGAACGAGGTGGGCACCGTCTACAGGGAGTACGCGCGCGAACGGGAGCTGCTCCGCGACTCCTGGGGCATCACCGGACCGAGCGGCTGGCGCAGGCAGTTGGACTTCCTGCTGGACGCGCAGAACAGTCCGGCCGAGCCTGATTTCGTGCTCCGGGTGCGTGAACAGCTCAGGGCCGGGCTCGGCGAGCAGCCCTCCGCTGAGCTGTGGCGCGAGACGGCTGCCGGGCACGCCCAGGACATCGGGTTGGGCCACGGCACGGTCAAGGACATCGAGGAGCTGGTGCGGCGCATCGTGAGGTACGAGGCGCGGTTCCGTGCGGACGGGCTGCTGCCGCCGGACGGCCGGGTCACCACGACGGTCGCCTACGACTACGGGCGCGCCGTGAATCTTGCCAGGTGGGGGCTGTCCGCGCGCTTCTGCGTCCCGCACGAGGCGGAGCAGGCGATCGTGTACGCCGGTGCGCTGAGCAGATCGGCCTACCACTCCTGGGAGGAGTTCTCGGCGGGATACGCGCTGGGCCGTGTGCTGCGGTTCGACGGCGAGGACTACGGCGACTTCTACCTGAGCAACGTCACGGCGCACCGTCTGCTGACGGAGAGCGAGGGCAGCCCGTGGCGGAATCTCGCCTGGCGCTGAGTCTGCGACACCCCTCCGTGCGCCGCCGGCCGGTGTGGGGCGGCCGTGGCGGGCTCCGGGGGAGCTCAGCCTCGGTGGCCCGCCGCGGAGCACACGCGCTCACCTCGATATGACCTCGCATCACCAGGTGTGCGGCGTGCGTGGGGCAATGACGCCCGGAATTAACCTCCGGTCTCTTGCCACGACCGGTCTACGCGCATAGTTTTTGGCCCTCACTACACATTTGGGGGCAGTTCCCGTGCACATAGCCAGACCCGGCTCCGCCCTGCTGGCCGCCGCCGTCGCCGTGACCCTGTCGGTGACCGCGCTGCCCGCCGCCTTCGCGGCACCGTCGACGTCGGCCGTCATCTCCGAGGTGTACGGCGGCGGGGGCAACTCCGGTGCGACGCTCACCCGTGACTACATCGAGCTGGCCAACGCCGGCCAGAGCTCCTTCGGCCTGTCCGGCTTCAGCGTCCAGTACCTGCCGGGCACCCCCTCCGCCGGATCGCTGTGGCAGGTCTCCGCGCTGTCCGGCGCCGTCGCGCCCGGTGGCCGCTACCTCGTCGCGCAGGCCGCGGGCACCGGCGGCACGGTGGCCCTGCCGGCCGCCGACGCGACGGGCACGGTCGCGATGTCTGCGGCGAGCGGCACCGTCGCGCTCGTGTCCGGCACCGCCCCGCTCACGTGCAGGACCGCGGCGGACTGCGCCGCCGACACCCGGATCGTCGATCTCGTCGGCTACGGCTCCGCGGTCGTGCGCGAGGGCAGCGGCCCGGCGACGGGCGCCTCCGCGACCGCCTCCGTGGCGCGCGGCACGTCCCTGGCGGACACGGACGACAACACCGCCGACTTCACCGCGGGCACCACGACACCCGTCAACGCGGCGGGCGAGACCTCCGGCGGCTCCGGGCCGGGCGAGCCCGGCGGACCCACCGAGCCCGGCACGGTGCAGGTCCACGACATCCAGGGAACGACCCGTCTCTCCCCGCTCGCCGGGCAGTCGGTCGCCGGGGTCCCCGGCGTCGTCACCGGCGTACGGACGACGGGTTCGCGCGGCTTCTGGATCCAGGACACCGCCCCGGACGACGACGCCCGCACGAGCGAGGGCCTGTTCGTCTACACCGGCTCGGCGGCACCCACCGTCGCCGTCGGTGACTCGGTACTGGTCAGCGGAAAGATCGCCGAGTACTACCCGGCCGCCGGCGCCCAGTCGCTCACCCAGATGACCGGCCCGCTGACCACGGTCCTGTCCTCGGGCAACGCCCTGCCGGATGCGGTCGTCCTCGATGCCGCCTCGGTGCCGGACGCCTACGTGCCGACGGCCGGGGGCGGTTCGATCGAGGCCCTCGCACTCGACCCCGCGGCTTACGCCCTGGATCTGTACGAGTCGCTCGAAGGCACCCGCGTCATGATGGCCGACACCCGGGTGACGGGCGCGACGACCGCGTACGACGAGGTCTGGGTGACGGTGAAGCCGCGGGAGAACCCGACCCGGCGCGGCGGCACTCTGTACGCCTCCTACGAGGACCAGAACACCGGCCGCCTCAAGGTGATGTCGCTGAACGCCGCGCAGCCGGTCCCGGACGCGAACGTCGGCGACGTGCTGTCCGGCTCCACCACGGGTGTCGTCGACTACGCGTCGTACGGCGGATACAACGTGCAGGCCACCGAGTTGGGCGCGCTGAAGGACAACGGTCTGCGGCGCGAGGTGACGCGGAAGCAGAAGCGCAAGGAACTCGCCGTCGCCACGTACAACGTGGAGAACCTCGACGCGACCGACGAGCAGGCCAAGTTCGGCACGCTCGCCCAGGGTGTGGCGGTCAGCCTCTCGTCCCCGGACATCGTGTCTCTGGAGGAGATCCAGGACGACAACGGTGCGGTGAAGGACGGCACGGTGGGATCGGAGGCGACGCTCGGGCGCTTCACCGACGCGATCGTCGCCGCGGGCGGGCCGCGGTACGCCTGGCGCTATGTCGCCCCCGAGGACGGCAAGGACGGCGGCGAGCCCGGCGGCAACATCCGCAACGTCTTCCTCTTCAACCCCGACCGGGTCGATTTCGTGGACCGCCCGGGCGGCGACGCGACCACCGCGGTGAAGGCGGTGAAGACGAGGAAGGGCGCCACGCTCTCCGTCTCGCCCGGCCGGATCAATCCCACGAGCACGGCCTGGGACAGCAGCCGCAAGCCGCTGGTGGGCGAGTTCCGTTTCCGCGGCGAGCCGGTCTTCGTCATCGCCAACCACTTCGCGTCCAAGGGCGGCGACCAGTCCCTGCACGGCCGCTACCAGGAGCCGGTGCGCAGCTCGGAGACCCAGCGCGTGCGGCAGGCGGAGGAGGTCAACACCTTCGTCACGTCGCTGCTGAAGGCGGACAAGTCGGCCCGGGTCGTCACGCTCGGCGACCTGAACGACTTCGCCTTCTCCCTCACGGTGAAGGCGCTGACCAGTGGCAGGGTGCTCAAGCCGCTGATCACGACGCTGCCCGCCGGCGAGCAGTACAGCTATGTCTACGACGGCAACTCGCAGACGCTGGACCACATCCTGACCAGCCCCGCGATCAGCCGCTTCGACTACGACGTGGTGCACATCAACGCGGAGTTCGCCGACCAGGCGAGCGACCACGACCCGCAGATCGTGCGGATCGATGTGAAGGGCCGGGGCCCCCGGCACTGACCCACACCCGGGTGGCGGCCGGGCCAGGGCCGCCACCCGGATCGCCGTCACACCGCGAACGGTGTGCCGGAGAAGTCCCGTCGGCGGTGCGTCAGCTCACCGAGACGTCGTACGCCGTGCGGGTGGGCCTGGGAGCGGGGGCGACGCCGCGGTGGCCGGCGCCGGGGTGGCCTCACCGGCCCGCGCCTGATGTGGAAGCCGCACCCCGGCGGGATCGAGCGGCTGGTCCGTGAAGAAGCGGGTCACCAGGGCTGCGACCTCCTCGGACCGCTCCAGCACGACCCAGTGGTCGGATTCCGGCAGGGTGAGGAAGCGGCTTCCCTCGATCGTCCCGGCGAACTCCCGCTGCAGCTCCGGAGACGTCACCGTGTCGTACTCCCCCGCGAAGACGAGGGCCGGGACGCCGGACAGTCCGCCGGAGAAGTCGGGCCGGTCCCCCAGGGCCCGCCGCAGCGAGTCGGCGGCATGCTCGGAGTGGGCGAGCGCGTGCAGGAACGAGCGCCGCACATAGCGCCGGGCGAGCTCCCGGCGGTGCACGGGCCGGTCCGGGTCCAGGCACATCAGCCCGTCGGCGGCCAGCGCCGCGAAGCCCTCCGTGTCACCCTCGGCCAGCGCCTGCGTCGCCCGGTGCCAGTAGGCCCGCCGGTCCTCACCGACCTGTGTGGGGACGCCGCCGAGGACGAGCCGCGCGACGCGTCCCGGGTCGTGCCGGGCGCAGTCGAAGGCGACGGCCGCGCCGTAGGAGAAGCCGAAGAGATTGATCCGGGAGGCACCCAGGTCGTCGATGATCCCGGTGACCGCCGCGCGCAGGACCGGGGCGGCGGGACCGGGTGGGAGGGGGTCGGCCGAGCCCATGCCGGGGAGGTCCGCGGTCACCACATCGGCGACCTGACCCACATGGTCGTCCATCTGCGGCCAGCCGAACATGCCCTGCAGCGCGCCTCCGATCACCAGCACCGGTTCGGTCACCGGTGTTCCGCCGGCGGCCGGGTCGCGGGGCAGGACCCGATAGCCGTAACGCACCCCGTCCACCCTCAGTGAACGGATGATCTCCTCGGGCATGCTGCTCCTCGCTTCCCGTCAGGCTCTGGTGAGCACGAGCGCCGCGTTGTGGCCGCCGAAGCCGAGTGACGTCTTGACGGCACAGTCGAACACCGCGTGCCTGGCCTCCTTGCTCACCACCTCCACGGGGATCTCGGGGTCGGGGGCGTCGAGGTTGGCGGTCGGCGGGACGAGCTGGTGCTGGAGCGCGAGGACGGTCAGGGCGGCCTCGATGCCGCCGGCGGCACCCAGGGCGTGGCCGGTCATGGCCTTCGTCGAGGTGACGAGGGGGTGCTCACCCAGGACGCGGCGCAGCATGACCGCCTCGATGAGGTCGTTGGCGACGGTCGACGTACCGTGCGCGTTGACGTGGCCGACGTCGGAGGCGTCGAGGCCCGCGTCGGCCAGGGCGGTGCGCAGGGCCCTCTCGATACCGAGGCCGTCGGGGTCGGGGGCTACGGCGGAGTGGGCGTCGCTGGAGGCGCCGTAGCCGGCGACCCGGGCACGGACCGTGGCGCCGCGGGCGCGTGCGTGCTCGGGGCGTTCCATCACGAGGAGGCCGGCGCCCTCGCCGACGACGAAGCCGTCACGGTGCGAGTCGAAGGGGCGGCAGGCGGCCGCCGGGTCGTCGCGGCGCGTGGAGACGGCCCGCATCTGGCAGGCGCTGGCGATCAGGAGCCGGGAGCGGACCGATTCCGCGCCGCCCGCGACGACGATGTCGCAGGCCCCGGTACGAAGCATCTGGTGGGCCGTGCCGATGGCCACGGTGCCCGACGAGCACGCGGTGGAGACGGCCTGGCTCGGGCCGTGGACACCCAGGTCCATGGCGACGCTGCTGGCGGCGCCGTTGACGACACTCAGCGGGGCGAGCTTCGGGGAGACGCGCCGTGCTCCGCGCTCGCTGAGGGTGGTGTGCTGTTCGTCGTAGAACGGCAGGCCGCCGTGGGCGGAGCCGATGACCACGGCGACCCGTCCGCTGTCCCAGACCGAGGGGTCGAGTCCGGCGTCGGCGACCGCCTCGCGGGCGGCGATCACGGCGAGCTGGGAGAACCGGTCCATCAGCCGATGCACGGCGACACCCAGGACGGCCCTCGTGTCGAGACCTGCGACGGTGTACATGAAGTCGCAGGGCAGCCCGTCGAGTTCCGGCAGGTGCGGTACGGAGGGGGCGACCGCCGTGTCGCACACACCGCGCCACGCCTGGTCGACTCCCACCCCGGCGGCGGTGACCAGACCGATGCCGGTGACCGCCGCGCTGAACGGCTCGACGCCCGGACGTACGGGCACGGGTGCGAACGGCCCCCGGCCCGTCACGCGCCGGCCTTGCTGCACACGGCCTCGACCAGGCGGCCGACGGTGTCGCGCGACGACAGGACGACGTCCTCCAGATCGATGTCCATCCGGTCCTCGATGAGGAGCCGGAGCTCTTCCAGCGCCAGCGAGTCCAGCCGCAGGTGCCGGAGCGGCACCTCGGGCCGGATGGCCTCCGGGTCGGTTCCGAACCTGGTGACGAGCAAGGCGCTGATCTCTTCCGAGGTGCTCATGTGGACGCTCCTCCGCTCTCGGTACGCGGTGACGCCGACCGCGTGGGGGGTGAGATGGCCATCGGGGACGCCGGCTGCTCGGGAGGGACCCTTTATACGCCTTCACGGCCGCCGTTCCCGACCCCGTTCCCCCGTGAGGAGTGGGGACGGCCAGGTGTGCGATTCCGCCGCGCCGCGAAGGCGGGTGACACGATGGGCACGGACGTACGGACATGAGGCCGCGTCCGAGGACGGGCGCTGCGCGGTGACGCGGCGGCACGACCCGGCGGCACGACCCGGCTCGGCCGAACAGACCGCCGATCGGGCCGCGTTGCACGCATTGCCGGGGCGGAGCGAGGGGCGGCCGCGAGATGCCGGCCGGCCGGCTGCGACGGCGCTGACCTGCACCGTGCCGGGCACGGCACGAGGAGGTCGACGGGGCTCCCCGCAGCGGGTTCTGAGCCGTACACTCCGCGATCATGACCTTCGAAACGGTGTACGCCGACGCTCCTGCCCCGGACGGACCCGCCCTCTTCCCGACCATGTCCACCATGCGCGCCATGCGCCGCCTCAAGCCGGACGCCGTCCCGGACGAGACGATCGACCAGCTCATACAGGCCGCCGTCTGGGGGCCGAGCGGCGGCAACATGCAGTGCTACGAGTACGTGGTCGTCACGGACCGCGCGGTCATGGCCGAACTCGCTCCGCTCTGGAAGCGGTGCGTGGACGCCTACCTCGCGACGACCGGCAAGCACGCGCCCAAGGGCATGGACGACGCGGCGTACGGGCGCATGGTGGCAGCGATCGAGCACCAGCGCGACCACTTCGCGGACACACCTGCGCTGATCATCCCTTGTTACAAGTTCCCGGAGCCGCAGTTCGACGAGGAGGGTCTGGGGGTCTACGCCGCCTCGCTCGGCCCTTCCGGACTCGAGCACATGGCGGGCACCCAGGAACGCTTCCAGGCTCTCGCGGAGGGTTCCTGCGTCTATCCGGGCGTCCAGAACATCCTGCTCGCGGCGCGGGCGCTGGGGCTCGCGGCGAACCTCACCATCTGGCACCTGATGCTGGAGCAGGAGTGGAAGGAGGCCCTCGGGATCCCCTCGGACACCCGCACCTTCGCCGCCATCCCGGTGGGGTGGCCGCAGGGCAACTTCGGGCCGGTCCGCCGCCGCCCGGTGGCCGACGTGGTCCACCGGGACCGCTGGTAGCGACATCGGCGTGCCGTCACCCCCTGCCGGGGTGGCGGCCCATCCGGGAGGGCGTCGGGCGCACTTCGGGAAGAGCAACTCCATTCGGGTGAAAGGGATTTGGACACACGGCGGCGTCGTTGTCATGCTCCGTACAGATAGATAGCCTGTGCGGGCTCAGCGGCCCTCGGCCCACCCCACCGGTCCGGCGGCCTTCCTCTCCCCCACAGACCTGGAGCAGGTATGCCCCGACGCCCCGCCGGCCACACCCGAGGCCGCGCAGCCGTTCTTGCCTCTCTCACCGTCACCGCCCTCGTCACCACCGGCCAGCCGGCCGGCGCCGACTCCGCCGGCACGGACTCGATGAACCAGGCTTTCCAGCAGGCCGCCGAGGAGTACGGCGTACCGCGCGACCTGCTCGCCGCCGTCGGCTACGGCGAGACGCACCTGAACGGACACTCCGGACGGCCCAGCCAGGACAACGGCTACGGCGTGATGCACCTCGTCAGCAACCCCGTCAACCACTCCCTGGAGAAGGCCGCCGCACTGACGGGTGAGTCCACGGCCGATCTGCGCGAGGACACCGGGTCCAACATCCTGGGCGGCGCGGCCGTCCTGCGCAGCCACGCGGACGCACTGGGTCTGGACACGGCGGAGCGGTCGGACATCAACGCCTGGTATCCGGCCGTGGCCCGTTACAGCGGAACCGAGGGCGCTGTCTCCGCCCTCTACGCCGACACCGTCTACACCTTCCTCGCCCAGGGCCTGCGGGCCACCGTGGCCGGCGGCGAACGGGTATCCGTCACCTCCCGCCCGGTCTCCCCGGACAAGGGCCCCCTCGCGAAGGCGGACGTCACCGCCCAGAGCCCCGACTACCCTCCGGCGCTCTGGGTGGCCGCCAACTCCGCCAACTTCGCGACGGGTCGCACGGCCACGGTGGACAAGGTCGTCATCCACGTCACCCAGGGCTCGTACGCCGGGACCATCAGCTGGTTCCAGAACGCGACGTCGAAGGTCAGCTCCCACTACGTGGTCCGTTCGTCGGACGGCCAGATCACCCAGATGGTGCGCGACAAGGACACCGCGTACCACGCCAAGAGCGCCAATGCCTCGTCGCTCGGCATCGAGCACGAGGGCTTCGTCGACGACCCGTCGTGGTTCACCGACACGATGTACCGCTCCTCCGCGGCGCTGACGACCTATCTGTGCGACCGGTACGGCATCCCCAAGGACCGGGCACACGTCATCGGGCACAGTGAGGCCCCCGGGAACGACCACACCGACCCGGGCGCCAACTGGAACTGGACCTACTACATGCAGCTCGTCGGCGGCTCCAGCGGCGCCGACGGCCTGAGCTTCGGGGCGTACACGACCCAGAAGTCGGGCTCGACGGGCCCGCAGGTGAAGGCCGTGCAGACGCTGCTCAACCAGCAGGGTTACGAGGCGGGCACAGCGGACGGCGTGTTCGGCTCCGCCACCAGGAGCGCGGTGCAGGCGTTCCAGACCGCGCGTGGGCTCTCCGCCGACGGCACCGTCGGCCCGAAGACCTGGACCGCGCTGCTCTCCGCCGGCACCACCCCGACGCTCGTGTCGGGCGCCTCGGGCGACGCCGTGAAGCGACTGCAGCGGTCGCTGACCGCGGCGCTCGGCAGGACCGTGTCCGTCGACGGGGCCTTCGGTGCGAACACGGACAAGGCCGTCCGCGACTACCAGAGCACACGGGGCCTGTCGGCCGACGGCAGCGTCGGCCCCAGCACCTGGGCCGCGCTGCAGGCCGGGCGCTGATCTCCGCCGCACCGTGTTCCGGTGCCCCGCGCCCGCCCGCCGGGTAACCCCACCCCCCATGTCCCCAGTCGGCATGCGGCGCACTGACCCAGAAGGGCACACGCTGCGGGCGTCCGGCGATGAAGGACGCCTCGCGGTGCGACCGGCACCGGGGACTGGTCGACGTACACCGTCGCGCGGCGCAAGGCCCGGGAGAAGGCGGCCCGCCGCAGGTGAGACGGAGCGGCCGGACCGTGCGACGGAGTGGTCCCGCACCCCCACACGGGATGCGGGACCACCTCGACCGGACGGCTCAGCAGCTCACTTCAGACCGAACGCCTTGATGATCTCCTGGTCGACGGCCAGGCCGCCGGGACCCTCGGTGTGTGCTCTGAGCGAGACCGAGGAGGCACCCTCGGCAGGCGCCCTCAGCTCCGCGGTCCACTCACCCGCCGCGCCCTTGCGCAGATTCACCGCGCTCCACGTCGCACCCTCGTCGTAGCTGACGGACAGCGAGGCCTTGTTCGCCTTCACCGCACCGTCGAGCCATGCCTGGGTGCCGGACTCGATGCCGACCTCGACCGGCTTGCCGGCCCTGACGTCACCGGCCAGATCGGTGTCCACGTCGTAGTCGAGCTGGAGCAGCGGGATGTCGGCCCGCTCGGTGCCGTCCGGCAGGGCTCCCGAGACGTAGTCCCACTCGGTGTGCGTACGCGTGGAGGTCTTCCAGGTGGCCTCGTCCCGCACCGAGTCGATCACCAGGCGGTACGGCACCTTCGCGGACGACAGGTTTCCGATGTGACCGGCCCGTCCCGCACCCTTCTTGATCAGGGTGTCGCCCTGGTAGAAGGCGTAGGACGTGGTGTCGTACTCGTCCGCGGGCATCGAGCCGGAGTGGCCCTCACCCGAGTCCGTCCACGGCGTGATGTTGAACTGCATGTCGTTGTACGACGTACGGAAGGGGCCCCAGTAACCCGTGCCCAGACGGGGACCCGTGACCGGGGCGAACCAGTCGGACCGGTAGGTGCGGCCCGCCCTGTAGTCGAGTTCGGGGCTGCGCATCTCGTGCGCCGTCTCGGTGGCGTCGCCGTTGAGCACGGAGTGGTTCTCGTACCAGAAGGAGGCGCCCGGGAGCGGGCTGACCCACTCGGTGCGGGTGCCCGGGAACTTCTCGTACTCCTCGAAGCCGAGGCCCGGCCCGTAGTCAGGGATGTCGTACCGGTAGCCGCCGCCCAGGGTCGCCTTGTGGCCGTAGAAGGTGTTCTCTACCTTCGCGAGCTGACGTGACGACGGGGCGAAGGCCAGCGAGCGGTCCGGGATGGTGCCGTCGTGGCGGTCCACCAGGTCGTACACGTAACCGGCGAACTTCCGCTGGTCGACCGTGAGCTTCCCACCGCGCTGTGCCGCCCTGATCAGTGTCTCGCCGGCGACCCTCTGCACGGAGGCGACCGGGATGGTGGTCTGCTCGCCGTACGGCGCGTAGCTCTCCATCGCCGCCCCTCGGCCGTCGTTGACGACGAAGAGCGCCTTCGCGCCCGCCGCGAGTGCGTTGGCCAGCCGCTCGGCGGGCGGGACGGCGTCACTGCGGGTCACGATGACGGCCTTGCCCTTGACGCCGCGTCCCCTGTAGTCGGCGGCGGCGCCGTTGCCTGCGAAGACCCCGGTGAGCTTCTGCTCGCTGTCCTCGGCGACGACCGAGCCGTTCTGCACCGTGACCGGGACGTCGTGACCGTCGGCCGTCAGGTCGACCAGTTCCTCGCCCTGGCGCCAGCGGGTGAGGAAGCTGAAGTCGCCCTGGGTGACCTTCTTCGTCGGGCTCGCCCACAGCTGGTCGTAGGTCAGCGGGATCTGGTAGGCGTCACGCTGGACGACGCCTTCGGGGGACGTACGGGCCATGTCGTAGCGCAGCTGCCGGGTCTCGGTCTCCTTCGGGGTGCGCACGCTGACCTTGCGGGCCTCGGAGGCGTCGAGGGTGACCGTGGTCGCCTTGTCGAGGATCGTCTCGGGGGCCGACAGGAACGCCACGGCCTTCGAGTCGGCGCGGTCGCCGTCCACGTCGGCGGAGGTCCAGGCCGTGTAGTTGCCCGGAGGCAGCCGCAGTGTGCTCTCGCCGGAGACCTCGACGAAGCCGAGCTGCGTGTCGCCGAGCGCGGCGAAGACCACGGTGCCGTCCATGGGCTCGCCCGCGCGGTCGCGCAGACGGAGCGTCAGGTCGTGGAGCTCCCGCTCCTTGTTCACGGCGAAGCCGGTGTGGGGCCACCGTCGCGCCGGACGCGTCGGTGGCGACGACCTGGCCGGAGAACCGGGTGTCGTTCGCGACCTTCGACGGGTCGATGGAGAGGACGGCCTGGGCGGTGGAGCCGGCCGGAACGGTCAGTTCGGGAGTGGACAGCGTATAGGCGGCGGCGTCCGTGTCGGTGGCCAGCTTCAGTGTGACGTCCTCGTCGCCCGTGTTGCGGTAGGTGAGGGTGCGCTCGGCGACCGCGTCCTCGGCGCTGTGCGGCCAGTCGTACGACGCGACCTCGACGGAGCCGGTCGCCTCGATCGCCGTGTCGACGGCGGCCTTCACGTCGAGTCGGCCGGTGCCCTGCTCGTACGGCGTGTAGCCGGGCAGCAGCTTCGACGAGCTCATCAGCGTGTCCTTGAGCCGCTGACCGGACCACTCGGGGTGACGCTGCTTCAGGATGGCCGCGGCCCCGGCGACGTGCGGGGTCGCCATCGACGTACCGGACATCTGCTGGTACATGCCCTCGATGCCCGGGGCCGACTGGGAGGCCGCCGCGTTGATGTCGACGCCGGGCGCCGAGAGGTCGGGCTTCAGGCCGTGGGACCGCACGAGCGGGCCCATGGAGGAGAAGGCGGCCCGGCCGTCCTGCTTGTCGACGGCGGCGATGGTGAGCGCGCTCGCGGCGGAGCCGGGCGAGCCGATGGTGCCGGCGCCATAGGCGTTGCCGGCGGCGATCACGAACAGCGGGCCTCCGTCCGCGGAGAGCGCGTCGACGGCCTGTGCCATCGGATCGGTTCCGTCGTCCGGAATGCTGGATCCGAGGCTCGTGACTCCTCCCCCTCATGAATGAGGGGGCTTCTCGTAATGCCGGGTTGGCGTCGCGGCGGACCAGCCCGGCCCGTAGAACGTTGACAGCTCCGACTGTGTCGGCGTGCGCGCTGTGGCCGCACGAGACGCAGTGGAACTTGTCCTGTGTGGGCCGGTTCTCCTTGGCGGTGTGCCCGCATTCGGGGCACTGCCTGGAGGTGTTGCGGGGGTCCACCGCGATCACCTCCCTACCGGCGCTTTCAGCCTTGCTGGTGAGGATCGTCAGGAACACCCCCAGCCAAAGCAGGGGATACCCACGCAAGATCAAGGGATGGAGACGACGTCGGCGCCTTCGGCCTTCGCCCACTCCATCGCCTCGATGATGCCCGAGTCGGCGCCGGACCCCTCGTTGCTCAGGACCTTGCCGACGATCAGGTCGACGGCGGGGGCGACGCCCTTGTCGGCGCCGTCCGAGGCCGCGCCCGAGCCCGCGACGGTGGAGGCGACGTGCGTTCCGTGACCGTTCCCGTCGACGACCTCCTCACCGGGGATGAAGCTCCTGGACAGCGTGATGCGGTTTTTGACGTCCGGGTGCGTCGCGTCGATGCCGGTGTCCAGGACGGCGACCGTGGTGCCCTTGCCGTCGAAGCCCTCCGCCCAGGCCTGCGGTGCGTTCACCTGCGGGACGGAGTCCTTGAGCGCGGCCTCGACCTTGCCGTCGAGCCACAGCTTGGCGATGCCGTTGTCCAGCGAACGGCTCTTCTCCGTACGGGAGATGTCGTTCCAGAAGGTGCGGGCGTCGTCCTTGCCGGCCTTGAGGGCCACGCCGTGGACCGACTCCAGGGTGCGGACCGCCTTGCTGCCGCGCGGGGCGGCGGGCAGCGAACGCGCCACGCCCGCCGGGTAGGTGGCGATCAGCGGAATGCCGCCGGAGCGCCGGTCGTCGTAGCCCATGCCGACCAACGTGGAGATGTTGAACAGCCGACGGTCCAGCTTCTCCGCCGCGATGAGGGCGGTCGCCTCGTCGGGGATGACGTAGATGTCCTCCCCCGCCTGCCGCACGTGCACACCGCCCTTCGCGCCGTCGGGGCGGTCGACGGTGACGGTGTCCTGGTTGCCCGCGCCGTCCGAGTAGTGGACGACGTCGCCGGTGACCAGGGTGATGTCGTAGTCGCGGGCTTCGGATCCTCGGCGGTCCTCGGCATTCGACGGCTTCGGGGCGGCGGTGGCGGAACCCGCCGCGGGAAGCATGACGCCGCTCAGGAGGGCGACGGAGGTCGCTATGAGCAGAGCCCTGCGTCCCGCGCGAGCGGGTCTCGCCCGGCCGGAAACGGCGGAGAGGGAAAATGTCATGCAGCTGATCTACCGGTAAATCCGGTGCTGCGGACGGCCTCACCCCTGGCGTGAAACCACCGTGGCGGCAACCCGCCCGGGATGGACGGCGCCAGTGGAGCGGATCAGGCCACCGATGCCAGCGGTGTGCCCGTGTCGTGGTGGATCGGCGTGTGGGCCCCCTTCAGCGGCAGGCCGGTGCCGCCGCGCCGCTCCGCGACGATCTCCGCCGCGATGGAGAGCGCGGTCTCCTCCGGAGTCCGGGCTCCCAGGTCAAGACCGATCGGCGAGTGCAGGGAAGCCAGTTGGCGCTCGGTGACACCGGCCTCGCGCAGCCTCTCGTTGCGCTCCAGGTGGGTGCGGCGGGAGCCCATCGCGCCGACGTAGGCGACCGGCAGCCGAAGGGCCAGTTCCAGCAGCGGGATGTCGAACTTGGCGTCGTGCGTGAGGACGCAGAGCACCGTGCGCGCGTCGACGTCGGTGGTGGCGAGGTAGCGGTGCGGCCAGTCGACGACGATCTCGTCGGCGTCCGGGAAGCGTGCCGCCGTGGCGAAGACGGGCCGGGCGTCGCAGACGGTGACCCGGTAGCCGAGGAAACGGCCGGCCCGCGTCAGGGCCGCGGCGAAGTCGATGGCGCCGAAGACGATCATCCGGGGCGGTGGGACGCTCGATTCGACGAGGAGGGTGAGGGGGCTGCCGCACCGGGAGCCCCCGGCACCGATGACGACCTCTCCGGTGCGGCCCGTGTCGAGCATCGCGCGCGCCTCCGCCGCGGCCGTACGGTCCAGCTCGGGATGTCCGCCGAGCCCGCCCTCGTACGTGCCGTCGGAGTGCACCAGCAGCGGCTTGCCGAGCAGTTCGTCCGGGCCTCCGGTGACGCGGGCGACCGCCGCCGCGCCCCCCTCCGCGGCGGCCGCGAACGCGGCGGCGAACACCCGGCGCGCGGGGTCGTCCACGCGCACCGGGGTCACCAGGACGTCGATGACGCCGCCGCAGGTCAGACCGACCGCGAAGGCGTCGTCGTCGCTGTACCCGAAGCGGGTCCGCACGGTCGTGCCGTCCTCGATCGCCTGGAGGCACAACTCGTACACCGCGCCCTCCACACATCCGCCGGAGACCGAGCCGATGGCCGTGCCGTCGCTGTCCACGGCGAGGGCGGCGCCCGGCTGCCGGGGCGCGCTGCCGCCGACGGCCACCACGGTGGCCACGGCGAACGCGCGTCCCTGCCCGACCCACCGGTGCAGCTCTTCGGCGATGTCCAGCATGGCGTGTCTCCTTCTGAGGTGCGGAGGGCGAGGGGGGCGTCAGCTGACGCCCAGCCAGCTCTCGATGGGGTGGAGGGCGAAGTACACGACGAAGACCAGCGTCAGGACCCACATGAAGACGCCGACCTCGCGCGCCCTGCCCTGGGCGAGCTTGATGGCCGCGTAGGAGATGACGCCCGCGGCGACACCGGTGGTGATGGTGTACGTGAACGGCATCAGGACGACGGTGAGGAATACCGGTACGGCGACGGAGCGGTCGCCCCAGTCCACGTGCCGGGCGTTCTGCATCATCATCGCGCCGATGACGACCAGGGCGGCGGAGGCCACCTCGGCGGGCACGATCGTCGTGAGCGGGGTGAAGAAGAGGCAGGCTGCGAAGAAGAGCCCGGTGACGACGGAGGCGAGCCCGGTGCGGGCCCCCTCCCCGACGCCGGTCGCCGACTCCACGAACACGGTCTGGCCGGAGCCCCCGGCCACGCCGCCGATGGCACCGCCCGCCCCGTCGATGAACAGAGCCTTGGACAGGCCCGGCATCCGGCCCTTGTCGTCCGCGAGCTTCGCCTCCGTGCCGACCCCGATGATGGTGGCCATGGCGTCGAAGAAGCCGGCCAGGACGAGCGTGAAGACGATCATGCCGACCGTCATCACACCGACGTCACCCCAGCCACCGAACTCGACGTCGCCGAAGAGCGAGAAGTCCGGTGAGGAGACCGCGCTGCCGCTCAGCTCGGGCGGGCCGCTGCTCCATGCCTTCGGGTCGATGTCGCCGACGGCGTTGACGACGATCGCCGCCAGGGTGCCGACGACGATGCCGATCAGGATCGCGCCGGGGACGTTGCGCGCCTGCAGCATGAAGATCAGCAGAAGGGTGACGGCGAAGACGAGGACCGGCCAGCCGGCGAGTTCGCCCGCCGGGCCGAGGGAGAGCGGGGTCGCGGTGCCCTGGTGGACGAAGCCGGCCTTGAAGAGGCCGATGAGGGCGATGAAGAGACCGATCCCGATCGTGATGCCGTGCTTCAGCGCGAGCGGGATGGCGTTCATGATCATCTCGCGGAGGCCGGTCACGACCAGGAGGCAGATCACCACACCGTAGATCACACACATGCCCATGGCCTGCGGCCAGGTCATGGCCGGCGCGACCTGCGAGGCGAGCACACCGGAGACGCTCAGGCCCGCCGCGAGCGCGAGCGGGACCTTACCGACGAAGCCCATCAGCAGGGTGGTGGCGGCCGCCGCGAGCGCGGTGGCAGTGATCAGGCCGGGCTGGCTCAGCAGCTGGCCGTCGACGTCCTTGCCGCCGAGGATGAGCGGATTGAGCAGGAGGATGTACGCCATGGCCATGAAGGTCGTGACGCCGCCGCGCACTTCGCGTGCGACGGTCGATCCGCGTTCGGATATGTGGAAGTACCGGTCGAGCCAGGACCGTCCGGCGGGGACGTGCGAGCCGGGGCCCGCGTCCTTTGCGCCGGTCCTGGGTTCCACGGACTGCTGGGTCATGTTGCCTGACTCCCAAGGTTCACAGGGGCACCCGCGTGGAGCTGTCGTGATTGCGGGATTTGGGATGACTGCGAGGCGCACGACCCGGGGGACGGCCCGAGGCGAACTCTGCGTGCAGATGGAGAGGTTGTTCGTTGGCTCCGGACGGCGCGCGGTGCGGGGAAGTGTGACGTTCACCGCGGGCACGCACCGCCCGGAGGGTCGTGGCGGCCGTCAGGTACCGGTGATGTGCTCGGGGCGCACCGGTGTCCTGTCGAGCTCCAGGCCCGTCGCGTTCCGGATCGCCGCGAGGACGGCCGGGGTGGACGACAGGGTCGGGGCCTCGCCGACGCCGCGCAACCCGTACGGGGCGTGGTCGTCGGCGAGTTCGAGCACGTCGACCGGGATGGTCGGTGTGTCGAGGATGGTGGGGATCAGGTAGTCCGTGAAGGACGGGTTGCGTACCTTCGCCGTCTTCGGGTCGACGATGATCTCCTCCATGACGGCGACACCCAGCCCCTGGGTCGTGCCGCCCTGGATCTGGCCCACGACCGACAGCGGGTTGAGCGCCTTGCCGACGTCCTGGGCGCACGCGAGCTCGATGACCTTGACCAGGCCGAGCTCGGTGTCGACCTCGACGACCGCGCGGTGCGCGGCGAAGGAGTACTGGACGTGGCCGTTGCCCTGGCCGGTGCGCAGGTCGAACGCCTCGGTGGGCCGGTGGCGCCACTCCAGCTCGACGTCGACGCTCTCGTCCTCCAGCACGTCGGCGAGCGAGGCGAGCACCTCGCCGCCGTCGGTGACGACCTTGCCTCCCTCCAGGAGGAGTTCGGCGGTGGCCCAGGCGGGGTGGTACGTGCCGAACTTGCGGCGGCCGATCTCCAGGACCTTGTCCCGGACGGCCTCGCAGGAGTTCTTCACGGCGCCCCCGGTGACGTACGTCTGCCGGGAGGCGGAGGTGGAGCCGGCGGATCCGACCTGGGTGTCCGCCGGGTGGATGGTGACCTGGTTGACCCCGAGTTCGGTGCGGGCGATCTGGGCGTGCACGGTGACTCCGCCCTGCCCGACCTCCGCCATCGCGGTGTGCACGGTGGCCACCGGTTCCCCGTTGATGACCTCCATCCGCACCCGGGCGGTGGAGTAGTCGTCGAAGCCCTCGGAGAAGCCGACGTTCTTCAGACCGACGGCGTATCCGACACCGCGCACGACGCCTTCGCCGTGGGTCGTGTTGGACAGGCCCCCCGGCAGCGCTCGTACGTCGACGGAGCTGCCCTCCGCGTCGGCCGACAGCCACTGCTGCTCGGGCGGCATCGGGCGGGCCTTGACGCGGCGCAGCAGTTCGGCGACGGGCGCCGGCGAGTCGACGGGCTGCCCGGTGGGGAGCAGGGTGCCCTGCTCCATGGCGTTCAGCTGCCGGAGTTCGACCGGGTCCATGTCCAGGGCGGCGGCGAGCTTGTCCATCTGGGCCTCGTAGGCGAAGCACGCCTGGACCGCACCGAAGCCGCGCATGGCGCCGCAGGGCGGGTTGTTGGAGTAGAGGGCGATCGCCTCGATGTCCACGTCCTCTACGACGTACGGCCCGACGGCGAGCGAGGAGGCGTTGCCGACGACGGCCGGGGACGCGGAGGCGTAGGCGCCGCCGTCCAGCACGATCCGGCACTTCATGTGGGTGAGCTTGCCGTCCTTGGTGGCCCCGTGCTCGTAGTGGAGCTTCGCGGGGTGACGGTGGACGTGTCCGAAGAAGGACTCGAAGCGGTTGTAGACCATCTTGACGGGCTTGCCGGCGCGCAGCGCCAGCAGGCAGGCGTGGATCTGCATCGACAGGTCCTCGCGCCCGCCGAAGGCACCGCCGACGCCGGAGAGCGTCATGCGCACCTTGTCCTCGGGGAGGCCGAGTACGGGGGCGATCTGGCGGAGGTCGGAGTGCAGCCACTGGGTGGCGACGTACAGCTCGACACCGCCGTCCTCGGACGGTACCGCGAGGCCGGACTCCGGTCCGAGGAAGGCCTGGTCCTGCATCCCGAAGACGTAGTCGCCGGTGACGATCACGTCGGCGCGCTCGGCGGCCGCGTCGGCGTCACCCCGGACGATGGGCTGGCGGTGGACGATGTTGGGGTGCGGCACGTGCCCGATGTGGTGGTCGGCGCGGCCTTCGTGGACGAGCACCGCGCCGGGGGCGGTCGCGGACGCCTCGTCCGTGACGACCGGCAGTTCCGCGTAGTCGATCCGGATCTTGGCGGCGGCGCGGCGCGCGGTCTCGGGGTGGTCTGCGGCGACGAGCGCCACGGGTTCGCCGTGGTGGCGGACCTTGCCGTGGGCGAGTACGGGGGTGTCCTGGATCTCCAGCCCGTAGTTCTTCATCTCGGCGGGCAGGTCGTCGTAGGTCAGCACGGCGTAGACACCGGGTGTGGCGACCGCCTCGCCGATGTCGATCGACCGGATCTCGGCGTGCGCGACCGTGGAGCGGAGCGTGTGGCCCCACAGCATGTCCTCGTGCCACATGTCCGAGGAGTACGCGAACTCGCCGGTGACCTTGAGGGTGCCGTCGGGGCGCAGGGTGGACTCGCCGATGCCGCCCCGGGTCTCGGAGCCCTGGGTGATCTTTGTGGGGGTGCCGGCCGGTACGGACGCGGCTCGTGGGTGCAGCGCCATGGCTATCGGACCGCCTCTTCCTGACGGGCGGCCGCGAGGCGGACCGCGTCGAGGATCTTCTCGTAACCGGTGCACCGGCAGAGGTTGCCGGAGAGCGCCTCGCGGATGTCCTGGTCGGACGGCGAGGGGTGGGTCTCCAGCAGTTCGTCCGCGGCGACCAGCAGGCCGGGGGTGCAGAAGCCGCACTGCACGGCGCCCGCGTCGATGAACGCCTGTTGGATCGGGGAGAGTTCCGCCGCGTCGGCGCTCTGTCCGTCGGTGGGCCTGGCCTGCCATCGCTGGGCCCGGTCGAGCGAGGTGCCGCATGTGCCGGCGGCGCAGCCGGCGCCGGGGTGGGAGTCGTCGCGGTGCCGGGCGTAGTCCGCCAGCCCCTCGACGGTGACGATCTCGCGGCCTTCCGCCTGGCCTGCCGCGACGAGACAGGAACAGACGGGCACGCCGTCGAGGCGGACCGTGCAGGAGCCGCATTCACCCTGTTCACAGGCGTTCTTGGAGCCGGGGAGCCCCATGCGCTCACGCAGGACGTACAGGAGGGACTCGCCCTCCCAGACGTCGTCCGCCTCCTGCTTCCGGCCGTTGACCGTGAAATTCACTCGCATGGTTAAGCAGCTCCTTCGAGGGTGCGTCCCGCTCCGCGGTACTGCTCCCAGGTCCAGCCCAGCGTGCGGCGGGCCATGATGCCGACGGCGTGCCTGCGGTAGGCGGCGGTACCCCGTACGTCGTCGATGGGGTTGCAGGCCCCGGCGGCGAGCTGGGCGAACTGCTTGGCCACGGAAGGCGTGATGATCTTCCCGCTCTCCCAGAACCCGCCCTCCTCCAGCGCGGCGTTGAGGAAGTCCTCGGCCTCCCTCGCACGTACCGGGGTCGGGGCGGCGGAGCCGATCCCCGTGCGCACGGTGCGGCTCTCGGGGTGAAGGGCGAGGCCGAAGGCGCAGACGGCGATGACCATCGCGTTGCGGGTGCCCACCTTGGAGTACTGCTGCGGGCCGTCGGCCTTCTGGATGTGCACGGCCCGGATCAGCTCGTCCGGGGCGAGGGCGTTGCGCTTGACGCCGGTGTAGAAGTCGTCGATCGGGATCATCCGCGTCCCCCGTACGGACGCGGCTTCCACCTCGGCGCCCGCGGCGAGCAGCGCCGGGTGGGCGTCGCCGGCGGGAGAGGCGGTCCCCAGGTTGCCGCCGACACCGCCGCGGTTGCGGATCTGCGGCGAGGCGACGGTGTGCGAGGCGAGGGCGAGACCGGGCAGTTCGGCCCGCAGGTGCTCCATGACGGCGCTGTACGGCACGGAGGCTCCGAGGCGTACGGAGTCCGGGCCCACCTGCCACTCGGACAGCTCACCGATGCGGTTCAGGTCCATGAGGTGTTCGGGCCGCCGGTGGTCGAAGTTGATCTCGACCATCACGTCGGTGCCACCCGCGATGGGCACAGCCGTCGGGTGCTCGGCCTTGGCGGCGAGCGCCTCCTCCCAGCTGGCGGGGCGAAGGAAGTCCATTGAACGGCTCTCTTCTTCTCGATCGGGTCGTTCGGCTGGGGCTGGGGACGGCCGGCCCGCCGGCCTGCCCGCCTTCGACGGGGGCCGTTCCTGTGTTGTTGACGCAGTGTGTGACCCAGTACACAAGGCTTGCTCCACTCGGTGCAGTCACCGAAACCATGAAGGAACTGGCTGGTCCTCATCCGTGTCTTGTAGATTCGAACGAATGGCGGGTACCGGTGACCTCACCGCAACTCACAGGTGACCTCCGCCGCCCCCACACACCCACGAAGAGATCGGCGGCAATCGACCATGCGGCTGCGCGCACTGCTGGACACCGAGGCCATGGGGCTGCGGCTGCTCGGCGGCGAGGACGAACTCGACCGGCCGGTCCGGGGAGTCATGACGACCGACCTGCGCGACCCGAGCCGCTACCTCTCCGGCGGGGAGCTGGTCCTCACCGGGCTGGCATGGCGCCGGGACGACACGGACTCGGAACCGTTCGTCCGGATCCTGGCGAACGCCGGGGTCGCCGGTCTGGCGGCGGGCGAGGCGGAGCTCGGGGCCGTGCCCGACGATCTGGTCGAGGCATGTCTGCGGCACCGGCTCCCCCTCTTCGCCGTCGACGAGACGGTGGCGTTCGCGACGATCACCGAGCACGTCGTGCGGCAGGTCTCCGGCGAGCGGGCCGGAGACCTGGCGGCGGTCGTCGACCGCCACCGCAGGCTGATGACGTCGGGCCCGGCCGGCGGCGGTCCCGACGTGGTGCTCGACCTCCTCACCTCCGACCTCGACCTGCACGCATGGGTCCTGTCCCCCACGGGCCGGCAGATCGCCGGGGCCGGTGAGCCGCTGCCCCCGCAGGTCGGGGCGGAGCTGGCGGGCCGGCATCTCGCGGCGACCCGTACCGGCCGTCCGGGGCCGCACCGGGCGGAGGTGGACGGCACGGCCTACTCCCTGTTCCCGGTACGCGACACCGCACGGAGCACCCTGCCGGCCCCGTCCCGCGATGTGCGGGAGACGGTGCTCTCGGACTGGCTGCTGGCAGTGGCGGCCGACGCCGGCGAATGGCCGGCGGCCCGTCTGGACCTGCTCCAGGGGGTCACCCAGCTGATCGCGGTCGAACGGGACCGCCGCGACGCCGCCCGCTCGGTACGCCGCAGGCTCGCCCAGGAGGTCCTGGAGCTGGTCCAGGCGGGCGCCCCGCCCGCCGAGATCGCTGCCAGGCTGCGGGTGGCCGCCCCGGTCCTGCTGCCGGGCCTCGGCACGGCACCGCACTGGCAGGTCGTGGTCGCCCGGGTCGAGTGGGCGGCGGACGGTACGCACCTGTCGGGCGGCCGGGCCGCGCAGGCCCTGCTGGAGGAGATCCTGGTCGATCCGGCGGTGACCGGCCCGGACTCGGTGGACCGGATCGCCGTGGCACACACGGATGACGAGGCCATCGCCCTCGTACCACTGACCGCGCTCGCCCCTCGGGGCTCCGACGGGGCGGACGCCCCGGAGGAGGCCGACGCTCCGGAGCCGCGGGACGCCGCGCTGCATGCCGATGCCCTGCTCTCCGCCGTACGCGCGCCGCTCGCCGCCGGCCTCGCCGACGACGGCCGTCTGACACTGGGTGTCAGCGCCGCCGTCCATTCGGCCGAGGGGCTGCGCGGCGCGCTGGAGGAGGCCAGGCACGCCCGCCGGGTCGCGGCGGCCCGGCCGGGCCCGGTCTGTGCGGCGGGCCACCACGAACTCGCCTCGCACGTCCTGCTGCTGCCCTTCGTCCCCGACGACGTCCGCCGTGCCTTCACCGCCCGGCTCCTGGACCCGCTGCGGGACTACGACCGGCGGCACCGCGCTGAGCTGATCGAGACACTGGAGGCCTTCCTGGACTGCGACGGATCCTGGACCCGCTGCGCGGCCCGGCTGCACCTTCACGTCAACACACTGCGCTATCGCGTCGGACGTATCGAGCAGTTGACGGGACGTGACCTTTCGCGCCTCGAGGACAAGCTCGACTTCTTCCTCGCCCTGCGTATGAGCTGACCTCCCGGGTCCGCCGGAGACCTCCCGGGCTCCTGGTGATTGTGAAATCTTTCACCTGAGATCGATCCGACCCCTTGGCCCGGCGTGCCATTCCGTGCTGAGATGCGCGCAGACCCTGGCCGACCGGCGGTAGCCGGCCGGCCTCCACAGCTCGAAGGCGCGCTCGGGGAGGGCAATGTGGCGCATACCGCCATGTCTGGTTCCGGAACGACAGCAGATGACGATCCGCCGCTCCAGACAGCGGTATGGCGGTTGCGCTCACGCGCCTGCTGGACGGACGCCGCCGCACTGCTCGGCCCCCGGGCCGCCACCGACCCCGCTGCCGCACTCCAGCGGACCTCGCTGCTCGTCGAGCGGTGTCTCTACGCAGGCATCGGCTGGACCGACGCGGAGGACGCGCTGCGGACAGCGGAGGCGCTCGCCCAGGACGACTCCGAGCGCGGGGCGGCCGCCTGCGAGCGCGGCTACCTCGCGTACGCCTCGACCCTCCTCGGTGCGCGCGACCGGGCCGACGAGGCCAGCGTGGCACTCAGCAGGGCCGCGGCCCTGCTCTCCCCCGCGGCCCCCGGCCGCCCCCTGCTGGACTTCCGCCGGGGCCTGATCGCCCAGAACATCGCCGACTCCCCCCAGGCGGCGCGCGCCGCCTACCGCAGGGCGCACGCCGGCGCCACGGCCCGGGGTGACGAGCTCCTGCTCTCCTTCACGTGGCGGCATCTCGCCTCGATCTCCCTGCGCGAGGGTGAACTCGCGGAGGCACGGCACGGCTTCGCGGAGTCCCTGCGCATAAGGGAGGAGCTGGGCTATCTCGTGGGCACGGCGCCGGCGCTCATCTCGCTCGCGGACGCCGAGCCGGAACCCGAGTCGGCTGCCCGGCTGCGCGCCGAAGCGGGCCGGCTGTTCCGGCTGCTGGGCGGCGTACCGACCTGGCTCGCCCCCCGGCTGGATCCGCCGGCCCCGGAGACCGCCGACGCGAACTGACACGGCCGGGCCCGCCGGGCGGTCACACGGCAGGCGGGCCTCCGGGCGTGCCGGTACGCGCCGGCGGGTCCGGCGGACCGCGTTCCGGCTCCTGGGCCGGCGGCCTCAGGCTTCCGAGCCGTTGAAGTGTTCGCCGACGAGGGACCGCACCGCCGCGAGGTCCCGTGCGATGAGGGCGTCCAGCAGCGCGACGTGCTCCGCGGCGTCGGCGAGCAGGTCGGCCCGGCGGTCGGCGGGGCCGTTCACCAGGGGCCACTGGGACCGGCGGTGGAGGTCGTCGGCGACCGCCACGAGCTGCTGGTTGCCGGACAGCGCCAGCACGGCCCGGTGGAAGGCCCGGTCGCTCTCCGCGTAGGCCGCCCGGTGCCCCACGGCAGCCGCCGCGACCGTGGCGTCGGCCAGCGGGCGCAGCGCGCACCAGTCGGCCTCCGGAACGGTGCGGGCGAGCCGCAGCATGACCGGCACCTCGATCAGGGCCCGCACCTCCGCAAGCTCCGCCAGCTCGCGGGGGCCCCTCTCGCTGACCCGGAAGCCGCGGTTCGGCACGACCTCGACGGATCCCTCCGCGGCCAGTTGCTGCATCGCCTCGCGCACCGGGGTCGCGGACACACCGAAGCGGGCACCGAGCGCGGGAGCGCTGTAGACCTGCCCGGGGGTCAGCTCGCCGCCGACGAGCGCGGCACGCAGGGCGTCCAGGACCTGTCCCCGCACGGAGTGCCGCTGGACGATCCGGGGCGGGGGCGGCTCGCTGTGGGTGTGCTCACCCCGAGCCTGCTCGGGCACGCGCGCGTCGGGTGGGGTGCCCGGGGACGCGTACGGCCGCGCGTCCTCACGCGCTCTGCCCTGTTCCACCGGGACCTCCTCCGACCGGCGGGCCGACTCGCCTGCGCCGGCCCCCCGTGCACGATAGGCGGAGCGGGCCCCAGTTCAAACACCGATCACTTCGGGTAAGGTAAGGCTTACCTGCAAGAAGCTCGTGATTCGGTGGTCCCTGAATGACCGTGCCCGCTCTGCTCGCCGCCACAGCCCCGTCCCCACTGACGACGTCGTACGCCCGCCTGGCCGAAGTCTTCCCCGGACTGCGCGTCGAGATGCTGACGGATGACGCCGCGGCACCTTCGGGCGGCGGATGGGTCGGCGCCGCGGAGCTCTCGGCGGGCGGTGCCGCGCTGGACGAGTTCATGGCCTGGGACGAGGCACAGGTCCTGCGGGACTACGGCGTGCGGGCGCGCCCCGACGTGGTGGCGAGCTTCGCGCTGCACCGCTACGCGTGGCCGGCATGCCTCCTGGTGACCCTGCCGTGGTTCACGCACCGCCGGGTGCCGCGGATCCCCGTCGAGGACGTCTCCTTCCACCGGGGCCTGGGCCACCTGACCCTCCGCGTAAGCGAGTTCGCCTGTCTGCCCGACGATCCGGCGGCCGGTACGCCCGGCGCCCGGGTCGTCCCGGACGAGTCGGCGCTGCGGGCCGAGGTCCTGGACTCCGTGGCACAGCACATCGGCCCGGTACTGGACGGCTTCCGGCCGCGCATGCGGCGCGGGAAGCGTGCCCTGTGGGGCATGGCGACCGACGAGATCGTCGAGGGCCTCTGGTACATCGCCCACCTGCTCGGCGAGGAGGCACGCGCGATGCGGGAGCTGGAGCTGCTGCTCCCGGGCACCACCAAGCCGTACGTGGGCACGGCGGGCTTCCGGGAGCTGACCGGACCCGACGGCCGGTCGCTTCGGACGCGCGACCGCGCCAGCTGCTGCCTCTTCTACACCCTGCGGCCCGAGGACACGTGCGTCACGTGCCCGCGCACCTGCGACGCCGACCGCGTCCGGAAGCTGGCGGCCGCCGCCTGATGCGTACGGCGGCTCACACCACCCGGGCGGGCGACCATAATTCGAACACAACTCGGTTCTTCCGAAACGGAGTTCGGACTCATTGCACCCAACGGGGTATCCAATCCCCCCGATAGGGTCTGCGTACCCCGAAAGCGCGTGAGCGAGGCAGCATTTCAGCCAGAATGGCGCCCGGAATGCCCTACGTGACGCAAGGGACCGCGCATGAGACTGACCGACATCTCGCTCGACTGGTTGCTTCCGGGCGCCGTACTGCTCGTGGGGGTCCTGGCGGCGGTGACGGTGGTCGCACGCGGCAAACGCGCCGCCGAGAAGGCCTCGGCCGACGACAACTGGGAGCGCAGCGAGGAGCGCCGCAGGCGTAAGGAGGCTCTCTACGCCACCGCCTCGTACGTCCTGCTGTTCTGCTGTGCCGCGGTCGCCGCCGCTCTCTCCTTCCACGGGCTGGTCGGCTTCGGCCGGCAGAACCTCAACCTCTCCGGAGGCTGGGAGTACCTGGTCCCGTTCGGCCTCGACGGGGCCGCGATGTTCTGTTCGGTGCTCGCGGTGCGCGAGGCCAGCCACGGTGACGCCGCGCTGGGATCCCGGCTGCTGGTGTGGACGTTCGCCTGCGCCGCCGCCTGGTTCAACTGGGTGCACGCACCGCGTGGCATCGAGCATGCGGGCGCACCTCACTTCTTCGCGGGGATGTCGCTCTCGGCCGCTGTGCTGTTCGACCGCGCTCTGAAGCAGACCCGCCGCGCGGCCCTGCGTGAGCAGGGCCTCGTGCCCCGTCCGCTGCCGCAGATCCGGATCGTACGGTGGCTGCGCGCCCCCAGGGAGACCTTCGGCGCCTGGTCGCTGATGCTCCTCGAGGGCGTACGCACCCTGGACGCGGCAGTGGACGACGTCCGCGAGGACCGGCAGGAGAAGGAGCAGGACAGGCATCGCAGGAGGGACCAGGCGAAGCTGGACAGGGCCCAGATCAAGGCCCTGAACCGGCAGAACCGAGTCTGGGGGCGTGGCGTCAGGATCGGCCACCAGATGGACGCCCAGGCCATCGCGGGACGCACACCGGGCGTCGGCGGCCAGCTGACCGTGGAACCTGCCACGACAGAACCCGGACAGCTGCCTCTTCGCCCCCGGCCGTCGCTGCAAGCAGCGAACGGCTCGAGTCCCAGAAGCACTCCGGCCCAGACCATGAGCGGTGATCCCGGCGTCGTCGACCTCAATGCCGAGGACGACGCCCAGGCCCTGCCGCGGCTCGACTCGCTGGAACAGAAATTGAAGGACCTGGAGCAACAGTTCGGCTGAGCGTCAGGACCTCCCGGCGTTCAGCTCGAACCAGACCACCTTGCCCAGCGCCTGCATCGTGACCCCCCAGGAGTCCGCCAGGCTCTGGACGAGCAGCAGACCCCTGCCGTGCGTGCCGTCATCGGCGTTGGGTACGTACGGTGCGGACTCCTGTCCGGTCACGAAGTCGCGCACCTCCACCCGCAGTCGCGCGGGTGCGGAGGTGACCGTGACCACGGCGCCGTTCCGCGTGTGGATGAGGGCGTTCGTCACCAGCTCGCTGAGCAGGAGCTCCGCCACATCCGTCTCCTCCGGCCGTCTGCGATAGCGCAGGAACTCCCGCAGAGCCGCGCGCACCTCCCCCACGTCCGACAGATGGGTGTGCCCGAGTCTGCGGCGCAGCCGCACCGGCGGGCTCTCCTGTCTTTTCGTCATGTCCCCCGCACGCACGCTGAATCGGCCTCCCTGGATTCCGTTTCATGACGTCATGTCTCGAACACCTTCGCGGGATGCATGCCCCCACAGCGGAGCGGTCACGCGTCCGTGGGCGTCAACATATGAACGAGCGGGCGCACGACCCCCGGCGGACGACGGGCGCGTCGCGCTTCCGTACTCACGGTTAACTTCCAAAAAATTCACTCGTGTTGGCGTTGACGGATGGGTGTCTACGCGCGTCATCATGGTGGGCATGCGAATCCCCCCACGGATCACCACGCTCGGCGGTATCGCCGCCCTCCTGTCCGTCCTCTTCGTCGGCGGGCCCGTCACCGCGTCCGCCGCGACGGCTCCCTCGACCGCCGCTGTCGGCAGCGTCTGCTACTCGGCGCTGCCCTCGCAGGCCCACGACACGCTCGACCTCATCGATGCGGGCGGCCCGTTCCCGTACGAGCAGGACGGCACCGTCTTCCAGAACCGGGAAGCACTGCTGCCGAGCCAGAGCACCGGCTACTACCACGAGTACACGGTCATCACGCCCGGCTCCTCGGACCGTGGAGCCCGTCGGATCGTGACGGGTGAGGAGACCGAGGAGGACTACTACACCGCGGACCACTACGAGTCGTTCGACCTCGTGGACCACGACTGCTGATCCGCACCCCCCGGTCCGGTCCGCGCCGCAGTCCCCCACCTGCGGCGCGGACCATCGGGCCGGCCGTCGGGCAGGCCTTCGGACCGGGCCTTCGGAGAGACGCGCTTGTACGCTCCACGCATGACCGTGACCTACGTGATCGACGGCTCCGGGATCACCGGCCTCGACAGCTTCTGGGATGTGTTCGGCGAGGCGGTGAACGGCCCCGGCGGTTTCTTCGGCCGCAACCTCGACGCCTTCGCCGACTGCCTCGGCGGCGGTTTCGGCACCCCGGAGGACGGGGACTTCGTCGTCGAGTGGCGTGACCACGCACGCTCCGCCCTGGCGCTCGGCCACGAGGAGACAGCCCGTCGGCTGGAGCGTCTGCTCCCGCGGGCGCACCCCACCAACAGGGCGCGCCTCGAGCGGGAACTGGCCGAGGCCCGGGCGGGCCGCGGTCCGACGCTCTTCGACCAGCTGGTCGGGATCATCACGGACCGGACCCGGCCGGGGACGCTACGGCTGATGTGAGTTCGCAGGCCCGCCCGGCACCGCCGGGGCCCCGTTCAGGGCCGCGGCACGTTGCGGAGGTTGGAGCGGGCCATCTGGAGCATCCGCCCCACCCCGCCGTCCAGCACGATCTTGCTGGCGGAGAGTGCGAAGCCGGTCACCATGTCGGCGCTGATCTTCGGCGGGATGGAGAGGGCGTTCGGATCGGTGACCACGTCGACGAGTGCCGGTCCCCTGTGCTTGAAGGCTTCCTTGAGCGCGCCCTCCAGCTGCTTGGGCTTCTCCACCCGGACCCCGTAGGCCCCCGCGGCCCGTGCGATCGCCGCGAAGTCGGGATTCTTGTTGGTCGTGCCGAACGAGGGCAGCCCCGCAACCAGCATCTCCAGTTCGACCATGCCGAGGGAGGAGTTGTTGAACAGCACGACCTTCACCGGCAGGTTGTACTGGACGAGCGTGAGGAAGTCGCCCATCAGCATGGTGAACCCGCCGTCGCCGGACATCGACACGACCTGCCGGTTCCGGTCGGTGAACTGCGCCCCGATCGCCTGGGGCAGTGCGTTCGCCATCGAGCCGTGGCTGAACGAACCGATCACCCGCCGCCTGCCGTTGGGGGTGAGGTAGCGGGCGGCCCACACATTGCACATGCCGGTGTCGACGGTGAACACGGCATCGTCGTCCGCGAGATCGTCCAGGACCGAGGCGACGTACTCCGGATGGATCGGGACGTGCTTCTCGACCTTGCGGGTGTACGCCTTGACCACGCCCTCCAGCGCGTCGGCGTGCTTCTTCAGCATCCGGTCGAGGAACTTGCGGTCCGTCTTGACCTTCACGCGCGGCGTCACGGAACGCAGGGTCTCGCGGACATCGCCCCAGACCGCCAGGTCGAGCTTGGACCGCCTCCCCAGGTGCTCGGGGCGCACATCGACCTGGACGATCCGCACGTCGGTCGGAAGGAAGGCGTTGTACGGGAAGTCGGTGCCCAGCAGGATCAGCAGGTCGCACTCGTTGGTGGCCTCGTAGGCGGCACCGTAGCCGAGCAGCCCGCTCATTCCCACGTCGTACGGGTTGTCGTACTGGATCCACTCCTTGCCGCGCAGCGCATGGCCGACCGGGGCCTTCACCCGCTCGGCGAACTCCATGACCTCGGCGTGCGCGCCCGCTGTTCCGCTGCCGCAGAACAGCGTCACCCGTTTGGCTTGGTCGATCATCCTGCAGAGCTTCTCGATCTCCTCGTCGCCCGGCTTCACGGAGGGCCGCGAGGTGACCAGGGCGTGCTCGATCGACTTCTCCGGAGCGGGCTGCGAGGCGATGTCACCGGGCATCGACACGACGCTGACTCCACCACGGCCGATCGCGTGCTGGATCGCCGTCTGGAGCAGCCGCGGCATCTGCTGGGGGTTGGAGATCATCTCGTTGTAGTGGCTGCACTCCTGGAAGAGCAGCTCGGGATGGGTCTCCTGGAAGTAGCCGAGGCCGATCTCGCTCGACGGGATGTGCGAGGCGAGCGCCAGCACCGGTGCCATCGAGCGGTGGGCGTCGTACAGGCCGTTGATGAGGTGCAGGTTGCCGGGCCCGCAGGATCCGGCACAGGCCGCGAGGGTCCCGGTGATCTGGGCCTCGGCACCTGCCGCGAACGCGGCGGTCTCCTCGTGCCTGACCTGGACCCACTCGACGGCGGCATTACGCCGGATGGCGTCGACGACGGGGTTGAGGCTGTCACCGACGACGCCGTACAGCCGTTTGACCCCCGCCCGCACGAGGATGTCGACGAACTGCTCCGACACGTTCTGCTTGGCCATGGGTGAGCACCCTCTCTGCCTCCGGCTGTCCCTGTCTCCATCAACCCACGGCGGGCCGGGTTACGCCTCCCAGACCGCGGCGCCCGTACGGTCGTCGGCGTACCCCGTGGTCCTGAGCTGGGTGTCGGCCAGGTAGGCCGGCAGCCCCGGCGGACCGCCGGCCCAGCGCCGGGCGAGCTCTGCGGCGAGCTCCGGCTCACCGCGCATCGGTTCGGCCAGGCCGGTTCCGCAGAGCAGCAGCGTGTCCCCCGGCCGGGCGACGGAGGCGCGGAAGCGGAAGGGCTCCGCGGGGGGTCGCGGCGCGTCCCCGGCGTACGGGGAGTGCGCGGTGGTGATCCGCAGGTCCATCGTCAGGCGGGCCCCGTCCGGGCTCTCCTCGCCCGCGCCGCCGCCGGTCGGAGGGGTCACGGGGTCGAGGTCCTGCCAGGCCCCTTCACGGAGACGGAAGAGACCGCCCGGCCCCACGCCGAAGAAGACGCGGGTGCGGCACTCCGGGTCGGCCGACAGCAGCAGACAGCGCAGCCCGGTGCTGTACGCGGACGCTTCGAGGCCGAGCTCCGCGGCGCGGGCACGCAGCCTGCCGCAGGTGCGGTCGGTGAGACGGTGCAGCCCGGACCTGAGATCGCCCCTGCGGCCCGCCCGTACGTCGTCGGAGAGCCGGTCGTGGCTGCGGGCGACGGCTCCGCCGATCCAGCGACAGGCGTCGGCGGCGAGGCGGGCGTGTCCGGCGTCCCGGGCTCCGCCGGCCACCGCGACGAGGACCAGGGCGCTGTCCCCGTTGCCGAAGCGCGCGGTGAGCAGGGCGTCCCGGCGCGGCTCACCGCACGTGCGCGCGGAGTCCCCGCGCACGGACGCGGCCCGCAGGGTGTACCTCCCGTACCGGGCGCCGTCGAGGACGGTGTCGGGGACGAGGCCGTCGAGGTCGTCGGTGCCCGACTCGGGCAGTGCGACGGGATCGGCGTCGTAGGTGGGGGGCCGGTCCCCGACGTGACCGACGACAGGGCGCGCAGCCGGCTGGGGTGTGACCGCTGCGGCCTGTGGCTCCGGGAGCGGAGGCGTGGCGGGCGGCGGCCCGGCGAAGGTCTGCGGCCGGGAGGGCCCGGCCGGGGTCTCCCAGGGGGCGCGGCCGGCCGGCACGGTGCGCGGGGGCGGCGGTTTTGTGGCCCGGTCCGCTTCCGGGGGGCGTGGATCTGGCAGCTTCACCACCGTGACCGCGTGGTCCGCCCGGTCGGCGTCCGGACCGGTCACGGTGTCCGACACCGAGTCGAAGCGGTCGTCGAGACTGTCGGCCGCGCTGCCCGGCCCGGTGTCCGGCGCGGTCTCGTCGTACAGCCTGCGCCACCAGTGGTCCTCGTGGGCGGCGGGCCTCTCCCCCTGCTGGCTCATGCACATAGTGTCGACCGCTCGGGGCGTACGAAACGGGTCACCGGCAAAGTGGCCCGGATTCGGCACCGCGGGGTGACCCGCCGGACGTCCCCACCCCCCACGGGAAGGTCGTCCGGCGGGCCGGTCCGTGTGATCAGCCGACCGCCCGCGGGGCGGTCGTCACCGCGGTGGCGACAGATTGTCAGAGAGACGGGTGCCACGGGGCATGATGAGCCCGGCGGGTTTACGCCGTGGCCGTTTTCCGCCACCGCGCACTTCCGTCCGACGGGCGCGGGAACGCGCGAGCACGATCCGGGGAGGGCCGAGCATGCTGTCAGCGATAGGTCTCGACGAGAGACAGGAAGCGGCCTACCGGGCACTGGTCGCGGCGGGTGCCGCGGAGCTGACCGGACTCGCACGCCGGCTGGCCCTGCCGGAGGCGGACACCGAACGGGCACTGCGCCTGCTGGAACAGCAGGGGCTCGTGGCCCAGTCGTCGTCGCGGGCGGACCGCTGGGTCGCCGCGCCTCCCGGGGTCGCGCTGGGCGCCCTGCTGACCCAGCAACGCCATGAGCTCGAACAGGCGGAGCTGGCGTCCGCCCTGCTCGCCGAGGAGTACCGGGCCCAGGCTGCCGAACCCGCGGTGCACGACCTGGTGGAGGTGGTGACGGGTGCGAGCGCGGTGGCACACCGGTTCCATCAGCTCCAGTTGGGAGCCGCGTCCGAGGTCTGCGCGCTGGTCACGGGGAAGCCGATCGCGGTCACCGGGATGGAGAACGAGTCCGAGGAACGGGCGGCGATGCGGGGGGTGTCCTACCGCGTGGTGGTCGAGCGCGACGTGCTCTCGCTGCCGTCCGGAATCGTGGAGCTGTCGGCGGCGCTGAGCCGCGACGAACAGTGCCGGGTGGTCGACCGGGTGCCGACGAAGCTGGTGGTGGCCGACGGCATGCTGGCCATGGTGCCGCTGACCGGCCGGGGAGCCGAGCCTGCCGCCCTGGTGATCCACGCCAGCGGGCTGCTGGAATCCCTGATGGGACTTTTCGAGGCGGTGTGGCGGGACGCGATGCCGCTGCGGCTCGGCGGGAGCGGCATCTGCGAGGAGAACGGTCCGGGTGCGGATCCGACCGATCTGGAGATCCTCTCGCTGCTGCTCGCCGGTCTGACCGACGCGAGCGTGGCGAAGCAGCTTGATCTGGGGCTGAGGACCGTGCAGCGGCGGGTGAAGGGGCTCATGGAGCTCACCGGGGTCACCACCCGTCTGCAGCTCGGCTGGCACGCGTACGAACGTGGCTGGGTGGCCCGCGCGCCACGCTGACCGTTCGCTCCCAGCCCTCCGGCCTGCGGCTCCGCCCGCTCAGGGGGCCGCGCTGACGGGCGGGACCCCGCGCACTCCTGCACGCTGGTCGAATGAGTGTGTGGCAGCTCGTTGCCGTCGGGGCGGTGATGCTGCTCGGCCTGGTCGGCGTGCTGGTGCCGGGTGTGCCGGGTCAGGCGATCGTCTGGGCCGCGGTGCTGTGGTGGGCACTGACGGACCCGACCCCGGTCGCCTGGGGTGTACTGATCGGCGCGACGTGCCTGCTGCTGCTGAATCAGGCGCTGAAGGCTCTGCTGCCCTCGCGGCGCCCACGCGAGTCGGGGGCGCCGCGCAAGACGCTGATGGCAGGCGGGATCGCAGCCATCGTCGGCTTCTTCGTGGTCCCGGTGGTGGGCGGGGTCCTGGGATACGTGGGCGCGGTGTACGGCGCCGAACGCCTTCGTCTCGGCAGCCGCGCCGCGGGCTGGACCTCTCTCAGGTCGGTGATGCGGGCGACGGGATACTCGGTGCTCGTGGAGCTCTTCTGCTGCCTTCTGGCGGTCGGGGCGTGGCTGGGCGCCGTCATCTGGGGCTGAGGGCCGGGGGCCCGGGCGGTTCTGACCGCCCGGACCTCCAGGCCGTACCCGTCAGCGCGTCCTGCCCCGCTTCAACTCCATGGCGGCCCGGCCCTCCGCGCCCCTGCGCTTCCATTCGCGCAGGCTCTCGGTGCGCAGCCGGGCGTCCGTCTTCGCAGCGATGCGGTGGTTCTCGCGGAGCAGCTTGCGGTAGCTGTCGAGACGCCGTTCGGACAGCATCCCGTCCTCGATCGCGCCGAGCACGGCACAGCCGGGCTCGGACGCGTGGGCGCAGTCGTGGAAGCGGCACTGTCGCGCCAGGTCCTCGATCTCCGAGAAGACCTGGCCGACTCCGGCGTCCGCGTCCCAGAGACCCACCCCCCGCAGCCCGGGGGTGTCGATGAGGACACCGCCCCCCGGCATCACGAGGAGGTTGCGCGTCGTGGTGGTGTGCCGCCCCTTGCCGTCCACCTCGCGCGCCTGCTGGACCTGCATGACGTCCTCGCCGAGCAGCGCGTTGGCGAGGGTCGACTTGCCGGCGCCGGAAATCCCGAGCAGCACGCTCGTACCGCCGCCGACGATCGCGCCGAACACGTCGACGCCGTCGCCCGTGGCGGAGCTGACCGGGAGGACCTGCACCCCGGGCGCGCTGCGCTCGATGTCCTCGACGAGGTGGGACAGGGTGGTGGCGTCCGGGACCAGGTCGGACTTGGTCAGCAGCACGACCGGGTGCACCTCGTGACCCGCGGACCGGGTCCCGTCGCCGAGCAGGGCGGCGCCGGCGGTGCTGGACATGGCCAGGGCGAGGAACCGTTCCAGCCGCCCGAGGTCCAGCTCGACCGCGAGAGAGACGCAGATGACGATGTGATCGATGTTGGTGGCGAGCACCTGCCCCTCGGAGCGCTGCGACGACGTCGAGCGTACGAAGGCGGTGCGGCGGGGCAGGAGCGTACGGACGAACTGCGGGTCGCCGTCGGGGTCGACGGCCACCCAGTCGCCCGTGCAGACGATACGCATCGGGTCACGGGGCACCACGAACGCCGTGTCCGCCCTGATGACGCCGTCCGCGGTGACGACGTCGCACCGGCCGCGGTCCACCCGCACCACGCGCCCCGGCAGGAGTCCCTGCTCGGCGTACGGGGCGAAGGTGGCGGCCCACGCGTCGTCCCAGCCGTACAGTGCCAGCGGGTGCGACGGAGCAGAAGCCTGGGAAATCGAGAAAGACAAGGGAGACCCTTCACAAGGGCGGCCCCGGCACCGCGCGTTCAGGCGCGGAGAGAATTGATGAAGGTCAGCCGGCAGCCGCAGGGGTGGGAACGATGCACTTCGGGTCGTGGGCCGTGCCCACCGCGACGACAGTCATCAATGTCCTCACCTCCTGGTTCCTTGAACTGCGCACACCCTAGTCCCGCGGGTCCCCGGACCGTCAACAGGTTTTCCGAGGAGCGGCGTCCGCAACAGCGGATTGTGCCGACTTGGAAGAGATGTACCCGAACAGGTGATACGCGTACACAAGGACCGGTCCCGGGCCGTTAGTGTGCCGGACATGACCTCACCCAAAGCCGCCACCACCCCTTATTCCCCAGCCCAGTTGGGCACACAGATCCTGATCGGCTGGAGCGGGTCGAATCCCGGAACAGGACGTGAGACCGCCTTCCTGCTCACCTATTCGCTCGGCGACGGCCCGGACGGACCGGAGGTCGGCGAGAGCGCCATGCGCACGGCCCTGCAGCGCAGCGGCCTGCGGGTGGGAGGCGAGACACTGGACGCCTCGGACCTGCCCAACCTTCCCGTCAAGCTCCTCGTCCAGGCCGGACAGGCCGTCCTGACGATGCCTCACTTCAAGGCGCAGTACACCGTGCCGCGTGAGTGGCTGGACGCGGCGCTGTCGGAGGGCAAGGTGCACGGGATGTTCGCCACGCGCCCGTGGCCGACGGCCGTCCCCGGACAGCCGGTCTCCGAGGAGCTGCTGCGGTCGTTCGTCGGCGACCCCGAGACCATCAGAACCTCCGCCCACTGCCTCATGCCGGTACGCAGCCTGGGCTGATCCGGCCCGCGTACCCCTCCCGCACGGCGATGCCCACCACCCCCGTGGAGTGGTGGGCATCGTCGTGTGAGCGGACGAGGGGCCTCGGGCCTCACAGCAGAGTGCGGGCGGTCCGCGGCGATACGCCCCGGCCGCCCGCACTCAGTGGTGTCAGTTGTTGCCGACGCCGTTGCCCGAGAGCACCGGGATGTCACTCAGGATGTGCGACAGCGGCTCGTCACCCTTGGCCTGGGTGGAGTTGTCCGTGCACTGCTGGTTCTGCGGGTTGGACAGGACGTTGACGTCCTGGACCGCGATCGGGATGGCACCGATCAGCGAGCCCACGTTGGCCTTCACCGGCAGGGCGATGCAGGGCTTGTTCAGCGAGCCCTGCACGAGGCTGAGCTGCGGGCTCTGGTCACCCTTGGTGGAGCTGTTGCCGTACTCGGACTCGGCACCGTTGCCGTTGATGGTGGTGGTGCCGTGGTCGTCACCGATCGCCATCGCCGAGGGAGCCGCGGCGGCGGACAGACCGAGGAGGGACACAGCCACAGCGGCGCCGGCCATAATCTTCTTCATTGCGCTTCACCTTTCGGAGCGTCCCGTTGTGGAACGTACTGATCAACCTCAAGCGGAGGTTTTAGTTCCGCTACGCCACTCGAACGAGTGGGATCCGACGGGGCCACGGGGCCGTTACCTGCCGTTTCCCTCCGCGCGGGCGGCGGGGACGAAGACACCCACCCGTCCTCGCCCTGGACCGGCGGCCACCGGCGGGCCGGACGACGTACCCGTCCGGCCCGGCCCGGCCTCACGCCGCTCCGCGTCCCGCCATTCGGCGAGCAGCCGGTCGTAGATGGGTGTGGAGCTCTCCGGCAACCGGTCGCGGCCGGACGCGTGATGACTGTCGTACGGGTCCATGAGGCGCACCTACCCGGCCGCACGTGCGGCGTCGGCCGCGACTGCGGCAACCGGCCCAATTCCCGCACTATCGGGCTACCCGACGGGCAGACCGGCGAGGGGTCGGGACGCATAGGACAGACGCGTGGGGCCGCTCCGTCCGGGCGGCCGACCAACGGTCGGTCGCGGCACGGACGGAGCGGCCCCACGCGTCTTCACGAACTACGACGAGGCGTGCAACGGTGCACCCTGGCCGGGAGGGGCACAGGGGGTGCCGGTGTCGCGCGGTGTCAGTTGTTGCCCGCGCCGTTGCCGGAGAGCAGCGGGATGTCGTTGAGGATGTGCGACAGCGCCTCGTCACCCTTGGCCTGGGTGGAGTTCTCGGTGCACTGCTGGTTCTGCGGGGAGGACAGAACGTTGATGTCCTGGACGGAGACCGGGATGAGTCCGAGGAGCGAGCCCACGTTGGCCTTCGCCGGCAGGGCGATGCAGGGCTTGTTGAAGGAGCCCTGGATGAGGCCGATCTGCGGGCTCATGTCGCCGTGGGTGCTGCTGTTGCCGTAGTACTGGTCGGAGCCGTTGCCGTTGACCGACGTCGTGCCGGTGTCGTTGCCGATCGCCATGGCCGAGGGGGCCGCAGCGGCGGAAACACCTGCGACGGAGGCGGCGACTGCCGCGGTCGCCAGAATCTTCTTCATCATGAACGTGCCCTTCTGGAATTTCTCTGTTGCCCGCCTGTCCGGAGCAATCTGAACAACTCCGTCCGAACGGTTTGGGTTGCGCCGTTTCACCCGAACGATTCCCCAGGCAGGCGATCAGCGCCCCGCACCGGATTCCGCCCGGTGAACCGGCGCCACGAGAGGGTGGCGCCGCGGTTCAGCCGCCGAGCGGCAGCCCACCGATCAGCGGGCCGGCCCCCTCGGCGACACCGGTGACCGCCTTCGCCGACCTGCTGACCGTGCCGTCATCCCGGACCTGCCCCGCGGTCTCCCCGACCGCGTCCACCAACGGGTTCACCACCTGGTCGGGGACCGTCGGCACCGTGGAGGTCAGTTCGTTCACGCCCCCGGTGAGGCTGATCCGGGGGGCTGTCGGGGTGGTCGCCGCCACAGCGGGAGCGGCTGCCCCGAGAGCGGCCACGGAACCTGCGACGAGGGCTACGGTCTTCGCGTACTTCACTTTCCCAAATCCCTTCTCCGGCGGCATCCGCCGCCTTTGCCCTGGACAACGGCCGAGCGGTGCACGGGGAAACTGGGAGCGACGGGTTTTCCCGTGCACAGCGAAGGCCCTGGAGCGCCACTTGGGCTCCAGGGCCTTCTCATGACGAGCTGTCGGCTCGGTCGGCAGAGGTCAGCGGTTGACGCAGACGTTGCCGAACGCCGGGTTGAGCGCACCGATGATGCTCACGGTGTTACCGCAGATGTTGATCGGGATGTGGATCGGGGCCTGCACGACGTTGCCGGACAGGAATCCCGCGGAGTGGGCGGCAACGGCACCGGCGCCGGAGTCGGCCATGGCCGGGGAAGCGGCACCCAGCGCGAGCAGGGTTCCGGCGGCGACGGCGGCAACCTTGGTGTACTTCACGTTCGTCCCTTTCTGCAGCGGAGTCCTGGACGGACACGTCTTTCGTGCCGCACGAGCGATCGTCTGAATGCGCTCGTGACTCCGGAGTTGTCATCCGTAGCGAGTTATGGGCGGCAGCGGAACACCGTGACGGCTGTTTTCCGGAAAACCGCCCGAATGCTGCAGGTCCGGGCCGCACGATGGAGGAGTGTCGGCGGCCCGGACCGGACGATGGGGCTCGGTCAGCGGTTGCCCGCACCGTTGCCGGAGAGAACCGGGATGTCCGAAAGGATGTGCGAGAGCGGCTCGTCACCCTTCGCCTGGGTGGAGTTGTCCGCGCACTGCTGGTTCTGCGGGTTGGACAGGACGTTGACGTCCTGGACCGCGACCTTGGCCAGATGCGCGAGGGAAGCCAGGTTGGCCTTGACCGGCAGGGCGATGCAGGGCTTGTTCAGCGAGCCCTGCACGAGGCTGAGCTGCGGGCTCTGGTCACCCTTGGTGGAGCTGTTGCCGTACGCGGCCTCGGCACCGTTGCCGTTGATCGACGTCGTACCCGTGTCGTCGCCGATCGCCATGGCGCTGGACGCCGAGAGGCCGAGGATGGAGGCGGCGACGGCGCCCGTAGCCAGAACCTTCTTGATCACGATGAATCCTTCTCATACCGAGTGTCGTACCGAGTGCCCCGCAGCGGAGCGCCCTGATCAACTCGGCACTGGTCGATTGGTTTCCCCGGTTCACCCGAATGCCCGCAACCGACTCGCGGCGAACACCCGTACGTGACCCTTTCGGGTGGTTACAGAATTTGCACCGATCTCCAAGTTTCCCCCGCAACCCTCGCGTCGTTATGAAGTCGTCCGCGTCGATGGAATGACCGCCATCAGGGTCACCGCCCACGCGAATTTCCCGGAGAAGGGCATGTAATGCGACAGGTTCTGAACAAAAGCATGATCGTCATGGCGGCGGCGTCGGGCATCCTGACCGCCGCGGGCGGTTACGCGCACGCCGACTCCTCGGCCGACGGGGTCGCCGCCAATTCGCCCGGTGTCGGCTCGGGCAACGCAGTGCAGGTCCCGGTGCACGTCCCGGTCAACCTCTGCGGCAACACCGTGAACGTGATCGCCCTGCTGAACCCGGCCTTCGGCAACGCCTGCGCCAACGTCAGCTCGAACGACAGGCACGGCGACGACGACGCGTACGGCGACGAGCACGGTGAAGGGCGGGGCCACAAGGGCTCCGGCGCGAGCGCCGACGGCAAGGCGGTCGGTTCCCCGGGCGTCCTCTCCGGCGACCTGGTGCAGGCTCCGGTGCACGTCCCGGTGAACGCCTGCGGCAACAGTGTCAACCTCGTCGGTGCGCTGAACCCCGCGTTCGGCAACTCCTGCGCCAACGAGGACGGTTACGACCACGGCAACCCGCCGGTGAAGCCGCCCACCGAGGAGCCGCCGACGGTCACCCCGCCGACCGAGGAGCCCCCCACCGAGGAGCCGCCGACCGTCACCCCGCCGACCTCGAAGCCCCCCGTCGAGGAGCCGCCGGCCGGCAACCCCGGCCCGAACACGCCTGACACGCAGCTGGCCCAGACCGGTGCCGCCGACATCGGCCTGGCCGCCGGCGCGAGCGCCGGACTGCTGCTGGGGGGCGCGGTGCTGATGCGCCGCACCCGCGGTTCGCGCAACTAGTTCCGCACGGTACGGAAGGGCCGCCGCGCAGCGCAGATGCTGCGGGGCGGCCCTTCCGCATGTGCGGGCAACGGTGTCAGGCGCGGGACAGGCCCGCCCGGTCCAGGTGCGCGGCGACCGCACTCGTCTCCGCGGCGTCCAGCCTGCGCATCGGCGGGCTCATCACGTTGGTCGCGATGACACCGCGCAGCATCAGGGCCGTCTTGAAGGCGCCCAGTCCCGCCGCCGTCGCCGAGGCGGTACCCGGTGCGGCGGCTCCGACGATGTCGAACAGCGCGACGAGACGGTCCTGTTCGGCCGTGGCGGCAGCCCAGTCCCCCCGTACGGCGGCCTGGTGGAGCCGCACGTAGCCGTGCGGGTCCACGTTGCCGAGGCCGGGTACCGACCCGTCCGCCCCGCTCAGCATCATCGCGTCCACCACCAGTTCATGTCCGGTCAGGACCGAGAAACCCGGGAGCCCCCGTGCGCCGATGGCCAGCCGGCGGAAGGATCCGTCGTCCCCGCTGGAGTCCTTCACGCCGGCGAGCACCCCGTCCGCGGCCAGTGCGAGCAGCATCTCCGGGTCGAGCTTGCTGTGGACGCACACCGGCACGTCGTACGCGAGGAGCGGAACGTCCACGGCTGCCGCGATGTCCCGGAAGTGGCGGTCGATCTCCGTGGGGTGGGTGCGGGTGTAGAAGGGCGCGGTGGCGACGACAGCGTCGGCGCCGAGACCGGCCGCGGCGCGAGCCCGCTCGATCGCCCGGTTGGTGGTGGTCTCGATGGCGCCGACGAGGACCGGTACCCGGCCCGCCGCGGCCGAGGTGATCACCTTGATGACCTCGTCCTGTTCCGCCGGTGTCAGGTAGGCGGTCTCTCCGGAGCTGCCGAGGGCGAAGAGTCCGCTGGCGCCCCCGTCGAGGAGGTGGCCGACGACCCGTTCGAGGGAGGCCGTGTCCAGTTCGCCGTCCGCGGTGAGCGGGGTGACGACGGGCGGGATGACTCCGGAGTAGGTGGTGGAGGTGGTCATGCGGTGCTCCTTGCGGGCTGTACGGGGATCGGGCCCCCGGCCGGCGTCGCGGGTTCGGGGTGGACGCAGTGCCAGCGGTGTCCGCCGGGTCCGGAGGTCTCCGCCGGGAAGGCCGTGGCGCAGGTGTCGTCGGCCTTCCAGCAGCGGGTGGTGAAGGGGCAGCCGGGCGGCGGGTTGGTGGCGGAGGGCACCGGGCCGGTGAGCACGACGCGGTCCGTCGCCTCGAGCAGGCTGGGTGTGGCGGAGAGCAGCGCCTTGGTGTACGGGTGCCTGGGCGCCTGTGCGACGTCGGCGGCCAGGCCCTCCTCGACGATGCGGCCGAGGTAGAGGACGGCGATGCGGTCGGCGAGGTGGCGCACGGTCTGGATGTCGTGCGAGATGAACACCATGCCGAGGCCCAGGCGTTCACGCAGGTCGACGAGGAGGTTGAGGACCTGGGCGCGTACGGAGACGTCGAGCGCCGAGGTGGGCTCGTCCGCGACGATCAGTTCCGGTTCGAGGGCCAGGGCCCGGGCGATCGCGACCCGCTGCCGCTGGCCGCCGGAGAGCTGGCCGGGCAGGGCGCCGAGGGTGTGACCGGGCAGACCGACCAGGCCGAGCAGTTCCTCGACGCGGGCCTCGCGGGACTCCCGGGTACCGCGCCGGTGCACGTCCAGTGGGTCACGCAGGATCCGGCGGACCGTGAGGCGCGGGTTGAGGGCGGTGGAGGGGTCCTGGAAGACGACGCCCACAGCCGATCCGAAGTCGTTGCGCCGCTCGGCGCCCGGCATCGCCCAGAGGTCCCGGCCGTGGAAGAGGACCTCGCCCTCGGTGGGCCTCTGCAGGCCGGTCAGCACGCGGGCGAGCGTGGACTTGCCGCAGCCGGACTCGCCGACCAGGCCGACGATATCGCCACGACGGACCTCGAGCGTCGCGTCGGTGAGTGCGTGGACGGCATCGCGGCTGAAGAGCCCTCCGCTGCGTGCCTTGTGGCGTACGTGGACACCGTCGAGCCTGATCACAGCGGGCTCCCTTCCAGCTGTTGTACGGGGGCTCCGGCCGGGTGGTGGCAGGCGAAGCCGTGGTCCTTCGTGGTGCCGCGGTCCGTGAGGGCCGGTGCCGTGCCTCGGCAGACTTCGCTCGCGAAGGCGCAGCGTCCCGCGAAACGGCAGCCCGCGCCGAAGCCCTGGGGTGCGGGGACGACTCCGCGGATCTGGTGCAGCCGGTCGGCGCCCGCCTCCAGGGAGACGACGGAGCCGAGGAGGCCCCGGCTGTAGTGGTGCGCCGGGTCGGTGAGGACCGAGCGGGTGTCGCCGACCTCCGCCAGGCGTCCCGCGTACATCACGGCGACCCGGTGCGAGAGGTCACCGACCAGAGCGAGGTCGTGGGAGACCAGCACCATGGCGAAGCCGAGTTCGTCTCGCAGCCTGACGAGGAGCTCGACGATCTGTGCCTGGACGGTGACGTCGAGGGCGGTGGTCGGTTCGTCCGCTATCAGGAGTCGGGGGCTGCGGGACAGGGCCATGGCGATGAGGACGCGCTGGCGCTGGCCGCCGGAGAGCTCGTGCGGGTAGCTGCGCAGGGTGCGTTCGGGTGAGAGGCCGACGAGTTCGAGGAGTTCGGCCGGGGTCTTCGTGCCACCGCGCGAGGTGAGCTGCCGCAGCTGGGTGCCGACGAGTACGGACGGGTTGAGGGAGGAGAGCGCGTCCTGGTAGACCATCGCGATCTCGGGGCCCATGAGTGCGCGGCGTTCCCTGGGCGGGAGCTTCAGCAGGTCCTGGCCGCGGTAGAGGATCTCGCCGCTGACTTCGGCGTTGCGGGCGAGGAGCCCCATGACCGCGAGGCTGGTGATGGACTTGCCGCACCCGGACTCGCCGACCAGGCCGAGGGTCTCACCCTCGTGGACGGTGAAGTTCAGCTTGTCGACGACGGGGGTGTCGCCGTAGCGGTCGGGGAAGCGGATGGCCAGGTCGCGTACGACGAGGAGTGCGTCGGCGTCCTCCCGTACCGGTGTGATGGTGGGCTCGGTGGCCTCGATGTGCCGGGCGAGCTTGGCGAGCGCGGCGTCGATGTCGACGGTGGAGGCGGCCTCGACCGGGTCCGGTGCGGTGGTGGCGACGGGGCCGGCGGCGGCGCGGGCGCTCCTGGGTGCGGCGGAGGCGTCGGTGAGGCCCTCGGAGAGGATGTTGAGCGCGAGGACGGTGATCAGCAGGGCGAGGCCGGGGAAGAACGTGGCCCACCAGCCGCCGGCGAGGAGGATCTGCCGCCCGTAGGCGAGGACGCTGCCCCAACTGGGGTCGGGGTCCTGCACTCCCGCGCCGATGAAGGAGAGGCTGGCCTCGAAGATGATGGCCTCGGCGACCATCACGGTCGCGAACACCATGACGGGCGCCATGCAGTTGACGGCGACGTGGCGGAGCACGATGTAGCCGCGCCGGGCCCCGATGACCTTCTCGGCGGCGACGTAGTCCTCCCCGTACTGGGCGAGGACGTTGGCGCGTACGACGCGGGCGAGCGAGGGCGTGTAGACGAAGGCGATGGTGAAGATGATCACCGGGACGCTGGTGCCGAACACGGCGACGAGGACGGCCGCGAGCGCGATCGGCGGGAAGGACATGACGATGTCGAGGGTGCGCATGACGGATTCGTCGCCGAGCTTGCGCGAGGTGGCGGCGAGCGAGCCGAGGACGGCTCCGGCGACCAGGGCGACGGCGGTCGCGCCGAGGCCGATGACCAGCGAGTAGCGCGAGCCGTGCACCACGCGGGCGAAGACGTCGCGGCCCGCGCGGTCGGTGCCGAACCAGTGGTCACCGCTCGGTGCCTGGACGGGGGTACCGGTGGTCAGCGGGTCCTGGGTGAGCAGGGGTGCGAGTACGGCGCCGAGTACGACGCCGATCAGTACACCGAGGGCGATGCGGGAGGTGACCGGTAGGGCACGGAAGGCGATGCCCGGTCGGGAGAGTGCGGTGGCCAGACGGCCCGTGGCGAACATGTCACACCGTCCTGATGCGCGGGTTGACCAGCAGGTAGAGCAGGTCGACGATGACGTTGACCACCAGGAAGGCGATGGCGATGGTCAGTACGGTGCCCTGGACCAGGGCGACGTCGCCGCCGGTGACACCTTCGAGGATGAGTTTGCCCATGCCGGGCAGGTCGAAGATCGCTTCGATGACGACGGCTCCGCTGAGCAGGTAGCCGACCTTGACCCCGAGCACGGTGAGCGGGGTGACGAGCGCGTTGCGCAGCACCGAGCGGATCACCAGGAGGACCGGGAGGCCGTTGCCCTGTGCCGTGCGGACGTAGTCGCGGTCGAGCTCGGCGACCATGGAGGTGCGGACGAGCCGGGCGAGCGAGGCGGCGACGGGCACCGCGAGCGAGACGGCCGGCAGGACCATGGTGGTGAGCCAGCCGCCGAACGAGTCGGCGGGGTTGGTGTATCCGCCGGTCGGGAAGATCCGGGTGTTCAGCGCGAACTGCTGGATGAGCAGGACGCCGAGCCAGAACGACGGGACGGCGACCCCGGCCATGGACAGGATCCGGAAGAGCTGGTCGGGCCAGCGGTCGCGGTACATCGCGCCGAGGACTCCGCCGACGACGGCGAGGGCGACGGCGAGGAGCAGGCCGAGGAAGGTGAGCTGGAGGGTGAGTGGGAAGGCCGCGGTGATCCGGTCGATCACGGGCTGGCTCGGCGGGACGGTCATCCCGAGGTCGAAGTGGAGCAACTGGCCGAGGAAGTCGAAGTAGCGTACGGGCAGTGGGTCGTTGAGCCCGTTGGCCTCGGCGAAGGCCGCGCGGGCCTCGGGGGTGGCGCTCTCCCCGAGCGCGTTGAAGGCGGGGTCGACCGGCGAGAACTGCAGCACCACGAAGACCAGCAGCGCGATGCCGAGGATCATCACCGGCATCATCACGACGCGGCGCAGCGCGAGCCGGAGAAAAGCAACCATCGTCGGGTTCCTTGCGATTGGGCGGGCGGCTGGTCCGGGCCACCGGAGGGCGGCCCGGACCGGTGTGCGGGCCCGCCGGGAGGGCGGTCCGCACCGGGCGTGGCCGTCAGGCGCGGCTGACGTCCACGAAGGACAGGCCGGTGGTCGGCAACGGCTCGAAGCCGGGCAGGGCCTTCTCGTTCCAGGCGGTGGGCAGTTTGCGGTGGAGGATCGGGTAGAGCGCCGCCTCCTCCGCCACGATGTCGGTGATCTGTCCCCACAGCTGCTTGCGCGTGGCCTCGTCGGCGGCTTGGGCGGCCTTGTCGAGGAGCTGCTTGACCTGCTTGTACTCGGCGGTCCCGGACCAGCCGTAGCGCTTCTCCGGCCAGAAGCCGTAGTAGAACCAGCGCATCAGGAGGTCCACGTCGTTACCGAACACCGAGGGGTCACCGGGGGCCACCATGACCTCGAAGTCCCCCGCGTCGACCTTGGCCCACTGGGCCGGGGACTGGGCGATGTTCAGGGTGGCCTCGATGCCGGCGGCCGCCCAGCTCTCCTTGAGCAGCGGGGCGATGTCCTTGACCCAGCCGGTGTCGGTGGTCAGGACGGTGAACTTGAGCTTGCCCACGCCCGCGTCGGCGAGCAGCTTCTTCGCCTTGGCCACGTCGTGCGTGTAGACGGTGGCGGCCCTGTGGTAGTCGGGGTGCGTCGAGGGGACGTACCCGGTCGCGGCCGCCGCGTTGCCGACCATCGCGGTGGAGATGATCTTCTCGGTGTCCAGCGCGTAGTGCAGCGCCTGGCGGACCCGCTTGTCGGCGAACCGCTTGTCGGTGGTGTCGAACATGAGGAAGAGAAGGCCGAAGGACTGCACGGACTCGGTCTTCGTCGTGGCGGAGAGCCGTTTGACGTCGATGTACGGGACGTCCTCGATGGCCTGGACGCGGCCCGACTCCATGGCGCTGACGCGGGCCGACTGATCCGACATCAGGCGCCAGATCATCTTCTTGGCCTTGGCCGGGTGGGGTCCGTTGTACGTGTCGTACTTCTCGAAGACGATCTTGTCCTCGCGCGTGGCCTCGATGAACCTGTAGGGCCCCGAGCCGACGGGCTTCGCGTCGAATCCCTTGACGTCCGCCTCGACGATCTTCTTGGGCACGATCCGGGCGACGGCGATGCGGGAGGGGAAGAGCGCGAAGGCGTACGTGAGCTTGAACTCGACCGTCTTCGCGTCGACGGCGGTGATCGTGTCGATGAAGGGCACGAACTGCGCCATCAGCGACGCGTTCCTCTCGTCCAGGATGCGTTCGAAGCTGAACACCACGTCCTCGGCGGTGACCGGGGAGCCGTCGTGGAAGGTCGCCCCGTCGCGGAGGGTGGCCCGGTAGGTGGTGGCGTTGATCTTCTTCGGCATCTCGGTGGCGAGGGCGGGGCGTGCCACGAGCGTGGCCGGGTCGAGATCGACCAGGCCCTCGAAGATGTGCATGTTGGCCGCGTAGGGCGTGGCACCGGAGGTGATCATCGGGTCGAAGCCGGTCGACAGCGGGTACGACAGTCCGGCCTCGATGGTGCCGTCGCCGTCACCCTTGCCCGCCGCGCCGTCGGCGGTCGAGGAGGGCCCGCCGCATGCGGAAAGGCCCGCCGTGATGGCTGCGGCCGCGCCGATGGCACTGGTGTAACGCAGGAAGGTGCGGCGCTCGACGCCGGCCGGCCTCAGCTCGGGCACGGGTCCTCCAAGGGACGTTGAGGTCTCGGAATGAGGGGATGGCGACCGTTTCGACTGCTTTCGGAATGCCTCCGGAACGGTCAAGCATCAGACGTCAGATGTCTGATGCCTTGATAGCGTGGGAACGTAGCTTGACAATCGAGAGGGGTCAAGAGGTGGGGAGTTCACATATGTCCGGCACGCGACCCGGCCGCACCCTGCTGCGGCAGGAAGTGGTCGAGGGCATCAAGCGCTACATCCTCGATGAGCGGCTGCGCCCCGGGGACCCGCTCCCGACGGAGCCCGCCCTGTGCGAGGCGCTGGGAGCCAGCCGCTCCAGCGTCCGGGAGGCCGTCAAGATCCTCGCGGCCCTCGACATCGTCGAGGTACGCCACGGCCACGGGACGTACGTCGGGCGGCTGAGCCTGTCCGCCCTGGTGGAGAGCCTCACCTTCCGGGGCCTGCTCTCCCCCGACGACGACTTCCAGGTGATGGCCGACCTCGTCGACGTGCGCGAGCTCTTCGAGCGGGGCATGGCGGACCGGATCATCTCCTCCCTCGGCACCGAGCAGCTCGACGGCCTGGAGAGCCTGGTGGCGACCATGCGCGCCACCGGCGCCGGCGAGGGACACGGCTTCGTCGCCGCGGACCGCGCGTTCCACGCCCTGCTCGTGGCACCCCTGGGCAACGACCTCATCGGCCAGCTCTCGATGGCCTTCTGGGACGTCTACACGATCGTCGCGCCGCACCTCGACGGCTTCACGCACGCCGACGAGACCGCCACGATCGCCGCCCACCAGAACATCGTGGACGCGGCTCGGGCCGGCGACGTCACCGCGTTCCTGAAGGCGCTCGACGAGCACTACGCGCCCGTCAGGCGGCGGATCTCCGAGGCCAGGTCGCGCGGGGAGGGCCGGGCCTGACCGCGCGCGTCCCGCCTCCCGCCCCGCCACCGGGTCGTCCGGGGCGGGAGATGCCACCCCCGGCACACCCTTGACGTCCGGCCGCAGCGCTCCCTAGGGTCCAGTTTGCCAGCAGGACATCTGACGTCTGCTGTCCAGCCGCTTCCCTTACGCCAGGAGGGCACAGCCATGCCGTCGGCCGATCCACCGATCGAGGAATGGCCGCGGACACTGGTCCGGGAGCGGCCGGGGCGGTGACCGGGGTGAGCCAGGGCGGCGGCATCGCGCCGGCGGTGTCGGGGCTGGTGGATGGGCTGGCCGGGGATCTGCGCGTCTACGGGTCCAGCGGGCACGAGGACGGCACCGCGTACCACCGGGCTGAGCAACCGGCTTGGGTGCACGCCCTGTTCGCCGGCCTTCCGGCCGGGCGGTCCGCCCCCTCGTGACCGCCGCCCGGACGCCTCCCCCAGGCCCTCGGAACCCGCAGCCGGGTGCTCGCCCCCTGATGCGCCGGCCGATCGCGCCGAGCGCTCCGCTCCATCTCCGCACCTCTCCCCCTCACGAGAAGAGAGACCGTCCATGCAGAGCAGAGTCACCTTCGCCATGCTGTCGGCCGCCGTCCTGGTGGCCACCACGGCCGGTACCGTCCACGGCGCCCCCACCGTCGCGGCCGCGCCCGGAGAACTCACCTCCCAGGACATCGCGACCCAGGGGGCCGGTTCCCCCTACTACCGCATCCCGGCGCTGACCACCTCGGTCAAGGGCACCCTCCTGGCCGCCTACGACTCCCGCCCCTCGCTCGGGGACCTGCCCGGCAACCTGGGGATCGTGCTGCGGCGCAGCACCGACGGCGGGGCGACCTGGCAGGCACAGCAGGTGGTCCGCAAGGAGGCGGCACCGAAGGGGTTCGGCGATCCGAGCCTGCTGGTGGACCGCACCACGGGCCGGATCTTCGTCTTCTACGCCGGCTCCGTGAACCAGGGCTTCTCCGGGTCGGGCACGGGCAACGACGAGACCGACCCGAACGTCCTGCAGGCCGACTACAGCTACTCCGACGACGACGGGGTGACCTGGACCCACCGCCGGATCACCCGGCAGATCAAGAACCCCGCCTGGGGCGGCATGTTCGCGGCGTCCGGCGAGGGTATCCAGGTGCGCAACGGCACGTACAAGGGCCGTCTGATCCAGCAGTACGCGATCCGGAACAACGGCGCCAACTACGCGGTGAGCGCGTACAGCGACGACCACGGCGCGACCTGGAAGACCGGCAACCCGGTCGGTCCGGGCGGGGACGAGAACAAGACGGTAGAACTCAGCGACGGACGGATCATGCTCAACAACCGTTCGGCGCCCTACCGGACCATCGCCCACTCCACCGACGGCGGGGCGAACTACACCCCCTTCACCCAGGACACCGCCCTGCGGGACCCGGCGAACAACGGCTCGCTCACGCGGTACGCCCCGGACGCGGCGGCATCGGACCCGAAGGCCTCGTGGCTGCTGTTCAGCAACACGGACAGCAGTTCCTCCCGGAGCAACCTCACCGTGAAGATGTCCTGCGACAACGGGAGGACCTGGCCGATCCGTAAGGTCGTCGACTCCGGGAGCGCGGCGTACTCGACGCTGACGCGGCTGCCGGACGGACGGCTCGGCCTGCTCTACGAGCGGGACGACTACAAGCACATCACCTACTCCTCCTTCGACCTCCAGTGGCTCGGCGGCACCTGCGCCGACATCACCATCACCCCGCCCACCACCATGAAGGCGGGGACCACCACGGAGGTCACCGTCCGGGTCGTCAACCGGATGGACGTGACCCGCAACGCCGGAACGCTCGACCTGACGGTGCCCGGCGGCTGGACGACCAAGCGGGTCGCGTTCCCGGCGACACGTCCGGGTGAAGGCGCGAACATCAAGGTCCCGGTCACCATCCCGGCCGGCGCCTCGGGGAACGCCGGCCTCACCGTGACCTACAAGGCCGACGGCAAGCAGGCTTCGGGGAGCCGCACGGTGACCGTGACCCCGTAACACCCGCTCGCCGCAGGAGTGTTGTCGCCCCGGTCGCACCCGGCCGACTGCCAGGATGGGGGCGGCACCTCCCGGGACGACGGACAGGCGGCAGCGGCATGGCGGTGACGGGTTCACGGATGGGCGTGGTCGGCGGCAGCATCGCCGGGTGCGCGATGGCGGTCGCCGGTGTCAGGGCGGGGGCGGAGGTCACCGTCTACGAGCGCAGCGACGGCGAACTCCGGAGCCGGGGGCTCGGCATCGTCATCCCTCCCCCGCTGCACCGCCGACTGGTCGACACGGGCTATCTGGACGCCGCCATGCCGACCGCCCCCGTGGCGACCAGGGTCTGGCTGACCAGGGTGCCCGGGGAACGGTCGGCGCGCGAGTTCGCCCGCCAGCCCAGCGCGGTGACCCCGTGCAACTGGGGCCTTCTGTGGCAGTCGTTGCGGGCCGCGACCACCGGTGCGCGGTACCACCGGGGGCGCCCCGTCACCTCGGTCGCACGTGACCGGACCGGGGGCGCCCTCGTCCGCACGGCCGAGGGCGAGGACGCCTACGACATCGTCGTGGGCGCGGACGGCCACGGCTCGCTCACCCGAAGGGTCCTGGCCCCGGACCTGCGGGCCTCACCCGCCGGGTACGCGGTGTGGCGCGGCACCCTTCCGGCCGACGGCGGAACGGAACACCGAGGGCCTCTGGAACTGTTGCGCACCTCCTGGGTGACGATCGGTTTCCCCGGCGGGCACGGCATCTTCTACCTGATCCCCCGGGGCGGGGGTGCCGGGCCGGAAGAACGTCTGCTGGCCTACGCGATCTACGCGACCCCACCCGCCGGGTCCCCGGACGAGGGCGGACACGTACGGCAGCTGGCCGACGAACACTTCCCCCGGGAGTGGGCGGACATCGTGGCCCGCGGCGAGCACACCGCCATGACCTGCCATCCCGTCGCCGATCTGCACGCGCCCCTCGCCGCGGACCCGCCGTTCCTGCTCGCGGGCGACGCGGCGGGGGTCACCCGCCCGCACACGGCGAGCGGAGCGGTCAAGGCACTGCAGGACGCCCTCTGCCTGGAGGAGTCGCTGCGGACGTCCGCGTCACCCGCCGACGCGCTGCGGCGCTACGCCCGCGAGCGGACCCCGGAGGGGGCCAGGCTGGTCGAGCTGGGCCGCAGGCTCGGCCGCGCGCAGGTGGAGGTGACACCGGACTGGACCGCCATGGACCAGGGTTCGGTCGACGCGTGGTGCCGCGCCACCCTCGCGGGCACGAGCAGCTACCTCTACGCGGACACGGACTGAGGTTCGAGGCGGCACCGGATGCCGTCGAAGTGGGTGCGCATCGCGCGCACCGCTCGCGCGCCGTCGGCAGCGGCGACCGCCTCGACGATCTCGTGGTGCTGGGAGCAGGTGACGGCCGGGTCCTGGTGGCCGTCGTCGACGTCCTCGCGCACCCGGTCCATGGCCGCCCAGAACGCGTCCAGCACCTCGCTGAGGAGGTGGTTGTCGAGCGAGGCGTAGAGCGCGAGGTGGAAGGCGCGGTCGGTGGCCCGGGCGACCCGGCCGCCTTGCGCGGCCTCGGTCTCCATCGTCACCACGAGGGCCCGCAGCACGGCCAGGTCCTCCGCCGGGACGCCCGCGGTGACGGCGCCGACCAGTCCGGTCTCCAGCGCCTCCCGCACCTTCATCAGTTCCAGCAGCCCGGGTTCGCCCTGCCGGTGCCGTACGGCGGCACGGAAGGCCAGCCCCTCGGCGAAGGGCGACAGGGAGAGCGAGCCGACGAAGGTCCCGTAGCCGCGCCGGATCTCGACGACGTTCATGGCCTGGAGCGCCTTGAGGGCCTCGCGCACCGAGACGCGTCCGGCCTCGAAATGCTCCATCAGCTCGGTCTCGGTGGGCAGCGGGTCGCCCGGTCCGAGCCTGCGTTCGAGGATCAGTTCCTTGATTCTTCGCTCGATGTCCTGAGCCATGGTGGGGCGGGCCACAGCGGTCCTCCTGAGGTGTCGCCGGCCACCGGCACCTCTTGACCGGCCGCCGGGGCATCTGTTTATGGTGAGTCCAGACATAGGACATCTTACGTCCCACGTCTCGGTCCTGTCTTCCCTTCCGACGACGGACCGGGCGCGCCGAACAAGCTGGAGCCCATCACCATGTCCCTGACCGCACCGCTGCACGGCGTAGTACCGCCGGTATGCACCCCGCTCGACGACCGCGGGGAGGTCGACACGGCCTCCCTCACCCGGCTCGTCGGCCACCTCGTCGACGGCGGTGTGCACGGACTCTTCGCCCTCGGTTCGACCAGCGAGGTCGCCTATCTGACCGACGCCCAGCGCGCCACCGCCCTGGAGACCGTGGTCAACACCGCCGCCGGGCGCGTCCCGGTCCTCGCGGGGGTCATCGACACGACCACCGCCCGGGTCACCGAGCACGCCCGGACCGCCGCCGAGCTCGGCGCGGACGCCCTCGTGGCGACCGCGCCCTTCTACACCCGTACGCACCCGAAGGAGACCGCCGGGCACTTCCGCCGGCTGCGCGCCGCGGTGGACCTGCCGCTGTTCGCCTACGACATCCCGGTGGCCGTGCACTCCAGGCTCTCCGCCGCCCTGGTGCGCGAGCTCGCCGAGGACGGCACCCTCGCAGGCCTCAAGGACAGCAGCGGTGACGAGGGCGGGCTGCGCAGGCTCGTCGTGGAACTCGGCGGACGTGAGGGCCGGGCCCAGGGCCCCGTGCCGCACTTCAGCGTGCTGACCGGTTCCGAGCTCACCGTCGACGCGGCGCTCCTGGCCGGGGCCGACGGTGTCGTGCCCGGCATCGGCAACGTGGACCCGGCCGGCTACGTCCGGCTCTACGACGCCGCGCGGGCCAACGACTGGGCGCTCGCCGCCCGGGAGCAGGAGCGGCTCGTCGAGCTGTTCGCCATGGTCGACGTCGGTCCGGAGCCGGACATGGGCCGCAGCTCGTCGGCTCTCGGGTCCTTCAAGGCCGCGCTGCATCTGCTCGGTGTCATCGACAACGGTGCCACCGCCTTCCCGCAGATCCCGCTCTCCGCCGAGTCCGTCGCCCTCGTCGCGGAGCGGCTGCGCGGCGCCGGTCTGCCGCCGGTCCGATGAACACCGGTCCGACAGGCACCCGCCCCGAGTGCACCGGTCCGAGGAGCGCGGCGGCGACCGGGGCCGTGGTGATCGGCCTCGACCTCGGCGGCACGAAGATCGCCGCCGCGCTCTTCGCCTCCGACGGCACGGTGCTGGCCCGCCACACCCGGCCCACCCCGGCCGGGGACGGTGCGGCGGCGGTGCTCGACGCGCTCGCCGCGGCGGCCTCGGAGGTGGACCCCGACAGGCTGGCCACGGCCCTCGGCATCGCCGCGGCCGGGGTGATCGACCCCCGCAGCGGCATGGTCACCAGTGCCACCGACTCGATCAGCGGCTGGGCGGGCACCGCGCTCGGCCCTGGCCTCGCGAACCGTACGGGCCTGCCGGTGGCCTGCGACAACGACGTGCGCGCCACCGCCGGGCCGGAGCTCGCCGCGCTGGCGGGCCGCCACGGTTCGCTGCTGTTCGCCGCCGTCGGCACGGGCGTGGGCGGCGCCCTCGCCGTCGACGGGCGGATGCTGCACGGAGCGTCCGGCATCGCCGGCCACCTCGGGCATCTGCCCAGCGCGGAGGCAGCGGGTCTCCCCTGCACCTGTGGTGCGGGCGGACATCTGGAGGTCATCGCCTCGGGTCCCGGCATCACCGCGCACTACGAGCGGCTCACCGGCTCACCGGCAGGCCGGCTGGAAGCGGTCGCCGCCCGCGCCGCCCAGGGTGAGCGGGCCGCCGTACACGCCATCACCACGGGGGCGACCGCGGCCGGACGGGTCCTCGGCGGCCTCGCCAACGCACTCGGCCCCGACCGGGTCGTCGTCGGCGGCGGGGTGCCCCGGATCGGCGCCCTCTACGGCGACGCGCTGACCGCCGCCTTCACCGCCGAACTGATGCCGCCGCTGCGCGGGCTCGTCCCCGAGCCCCCTCTCTTCGGCCACGACGCCGCCGTACTCGGCGCCGCCGCCCTGACCACCACCCTTCCCCTCCACCACCCGGGAGCACTCCGATGACCGCTCAGGACCTGGCCGACGCCCTCCGGGGCCGGCTGATCGTCTCCTGCCAGGCACCCCCCGGCGACCCGATGCGGGAGACCTCCACTCTCGTACGTCTCGCCCTCTCCGCCGTCGCCGGCGGCGGCTGCGCGATCCGGGCGAACGAACCGGAGGTCGTCGCCGCGATCGCGGACGCCGTGGACGTTCCGGTCATCGGTCTGTGGAAGGACGGCGACACCGGTGTCTACATCACCCCGACCGTCCGGCACGCCCTGGCGATCGTCGCGGCCGGTGCGGCCGTCGTCGCCGCGGACGCCACCGACCGGCCGCGTCCCGACGGCTCCACGTTCGCCGAGCTCGTCACCGCCGTGCACGCGGCGGGCGCCCTGGTCATGGCCGACGTCTCCACGCTCGCCGAGGGGATCACCGCCGCCGGGCAGGGAGCGGACCTCGTCTCGACGACCCTGTCCGGCTACGTGCCGGGGACACCGGTGCAGACCGGCCCTGACCTGGACCTTGTGACATCTCTCTCGGCCGCGGTCCCTGTACCGGTCGTCGCCGAAGGACGTATCAATACCCCGGAGGAGGCTGCCGAGGCCATGGCCCGCGGCGCCCACAGCGTCGTGGTCGGTACGGCCATCACCGCTCCCACCGTTCTGACCTCCCGCTTCGTCGCCGGCCTCGCCCGGTCCTGAGCAGCCCTCACCCCCGAGGGACGGAAACCCGGCCACGGGAAACCGTCCCCGCACCAGGAGCGCACCGTGCAGAAATCCCCCTCCACGCTCCCCTGGTACCGCGAGGTGAGCGGTACCCAGTGGAAGTCCTTCTTCGCCGCCTGGATCGGCTACGTCCTCGACGGCTTCGACTTCGTTCTCATCACGCTCGTCCTCACCGAGATCAGCGACGACTTCGGGCTGAGTACGGTGCAGGCCGCCAGCCTGATCTCCGGGGCCTTCATCACCCGATGGCTCGGCGGGGCCGTCCTCGGAGCCATCGGCGACCGGTACGGCCGCAAGATCTCGATGGTGCTGAGCATCCTGCTCTACTCCCTGGGCACCTTCGCCTGCGGGTTCGCCTGGGACTACAACAGTCTCTTCGTCGCCCGGCTGGCCATCGGCATGGGCATGGCCGGCGAGTACAGCGCGAGCGCCACGTACGTCATGGAGAGCTGGCCGGCTCGTGTCCGCAGCCGCGCGAGCGGCTTTCTGATCTCGGGGTTCTCGGTCGGCTCGGTCCTCGCAGCCCAGGTCTACAACTGGGTGGTCCCCTCGCTCGGCTGGCGGTGGATGTTCTACCTGGGCCTGATACCCATCGCGGTCGCGCTGTGGATGCGCAGGGCCCTGCCGGAGGCCGAGGAGTGGACCGCGGACGTCGCGGAGCGGGACGCCAGGCCCAACCCGTTCCGGCCGTTGTTCCGGACCCCGCGGCTCGCCCTGGTCAACACCGTCCTGGTGGTGGCCGCCACGCTCTCGCTCTTCCTGGTCTTCTCCCCGGGTGGCGAGGGTCTCGTGCCGGTGCTGTCGGTGGTGGCGGGCCTCTCCCTCGCCGCGTTCGCCGTGCAGCTGGGCGGACGCCGGGGCTGGCTGCTGTACGTGTCGATGATCGTGACGCTGTTCTTCGCGTTCCTCTACTCCTGGCCCATCCAGGCGCTGCTGCCCACCTATCTGAAGACCGAGCTGGGGTACACCACCGACCAGGTCACCGACGTCCTCTACTTCGCGGGCTTCGGAACCATGGCCGGCTGCTGGGCGGCGGGCTTCCTGGGTGACTGGATCGGGGCGAAGAAGGCGTACGCGCTGACGCTGCTGGCCTCGCTGGCCTTCGTGTACCCGGTGTTCGCGGTCAAGGACGACCTGCTGGTCCTCGGCTGCCTGCTGTTCCTGCTGCAGGCCACGAGCTTCGGCATCTCCGGGCTGCTGCCGCGGTACATCGGCGGTCACTTCCCGACGGCGAGCCGAGGGGCCGCACTCGGCTTCACGTACAACGTGGGGGCGCTCGGCGGTGCCGTGGCCCCGGTGCTCGGGGCACATCTGGCGTCCGGGATGGACCTGGGACAGGCACTCGCCGTGCTGACGTTCGGGGGGACGGTGATCGTGGCGCTCCTGGTCGGCTTCGACGTGCCGGCGCGGCTGAACCGGCTGACGGACCCCGACGCGCAGAAGGACTATCTGGCCGCGCAGGAGCCGGCGGCGGAGCCGGAGGAGGCGGACCGCGTCGGATAGCGCTCCTCCACGCCGAAGGCGCCCGCCCGGGATTCCGGGCGGGCGCCTTCGCGCGGGGGCTGGTGGACACCCCTAGGGATAGAAGTGCGTCAACGACTCGGCGACGCAGGCCGGCTTCTCGGAGCCCTCCAGCTCGAAGGTGAAGCCCCGCGTCATCTGTACGCCGCCCCGCGCGACCTCGTTCACCCCGGTGACGGTGGCGTGCAGGCGGACCCGGCTGCCGACGGGGACGGGGGCCGGGTAGCGGACCCTGTTGACCCCGTAGTTCAGCGCGCGTCCCACGCCGCTCACCCGGAGCAGTTCACCGAACATCGGGATGCCCCAGCTCAGGACCATGTAGCCGTGGGCGATGGTGCGTCCGTAGGGTCCGGCGGCGGCGCGTTCGACGTCGGTGTGGATCCACTGGTGGTCCCCCGAGACGTACGCGTAGGCGTCTATCAGATCCTGGGTGACCTCCTTCCACTCCGAGCGCCCGAGGTCGCGCCCGCCGAGGGCGAGGATCTCCGGGATGCCGTGCGCGGTCAGCGGCATGGGCGGTACTCCGTTCTGCGTGTGCGGGCGGTCAGGCGGTGACGGGCGCGGTGCGCGCCGCGGTGACCGGCTCCGCGGCGAGCTCGTCGTGGTTGGGGCGCTTGAGCAGGAGGAGCATGCAGCCCAGGGTCAGCGCCACCTGGAAGACGGCGTAGGCGATGACGGCGGTGATGGAGCCGGTCCGGTTGAGCAGGAACTGGCCGATGATCGGAGTCGTGCCGCCGAGCAGAGTGCCGCAGAGCTGGTAGCAGAGCGAGATGCCGGTGTAGCGCAGATGGGCCGGGAAGCGGCTGGCCAGCATGCCGGCGAGGGCCGCGTAGTAGAGGCAGTGCGGGATGGTGGCGACAGCGACGCCGAGCATCGCGAGGCCGTAGTTCTCGGTGCTGATGAGGACGAACATCAGCGGCATCAGGATGAGTTCCGGCAGCAGCATCACGGTCACCGCACGGGACCAGCTCTTCATCCGGGTGGCCAGGAGGGCGCCGAAGGGCTGGACGATGATCTGGGTGACGTTGGCGACGAGGATGATCGTCAGGAACGAGCTGCGGTCGAAGTCGAGGGACGTGGTGGCCCAGGACAGGGCGAACGTCGACTTGAAGTACGTGGCGGACAGCCCGATGGTGCAGGCGCCGATGCCGAGCACGATCAGCATGGGGTGGCTGCGCAGGACCTCGGTCAGCGGGAGCTTGACGACCTCCTTCTTCTCGATCAGCTTGGCCATGGCCGGGGACTCGGCGACCTTCAGGCGGACGAGCAGGCCGACCATGACGAGGGCGGCGGAGGCGAGGAAGGGCACGCGCCACCCCCAGGAGACGAAGGCGTCGTCGGGGAGCTGGCTGATCGCGAGGAAGCTCAGAGTGGAGAGGGTGTTGCCGACGGGCGAGCCCTGCTGCGCGAAGGCCCCGTACAGGACCGACTTGCCCTTGGGCGCGTGTTCGGAGGCGATCAGGACGGAGCCGCCCCACTCACCGCCGAGGCCGATGCCCTGGATCATGCGGATGCAGACCAGCAGGATCGGGGCGGCGATGCCGATGGAGGCGTAGCCGGGCAGCAGGCCGATCGCGGTGGTCGAGATGCCCATCATCAGCAGGGTGATGACGAGCGTCTTCTTGCGGCCGAGCCGGTCACCGTAGTGACCGAAGATGATGCCGCCGATGGGGCGGGCGAGGAAGCCGACCCAGAAGGTGGCGAAGGCGACCAGGGTGCCTATGGGGCCTTCGAGTTCGGGGAAGAACACCTTGTCGAAGACGAGCGCTGCCGCGGTTCCGTAGATGTAGAAGTCGAACCACTCGATGGTGGAGCCGATGAAGGCTCCGAACCCTGCGCGGTTGGCGGCTTTCGTTCGCTCGCGTGCGGTTGCGGTGGTCGCACTCATGGGTGGCTCCCGTGAACATCGTTGATCAAGCGGATGGGGGCACGACTGACCCGGCGTCGCCCGAGACGCCCTGGGTCGCGTGGTGGAGAGGGGACGGTGAGAAGAAAGGGGACGGAGGGGGGACGTGCGTTCAGGCGGCGATGCGTTCGAAGACCGCGGCGAGGCCCTGGCCGCCGCCGATGCACATGGTCTCCAGCCCGTAGCGCGCCTGGCTGCGGTGCATCTCGCGGCTGAGTGTGGCGAGGATGCGGGCGCCCGTGGCGCCCACCGGGTGGCCGAGGGAGACACCGGATCCGTTGATGTTGATCCGCTGCTCGTGGTCCTTCTCGCCGAGGCCCAGTTCCCGGGTACAGGCGAGGACCTGGGCGGCGAAGGCCTCGTTGATCTCGATCAGGTCGAGATCGGCGAGGGTGAGTCCGGCACGGCCGAGCGCCGCGTGGGTGGCCGGGACGGGGCCGAGGCCCATGGTCGCGGCGGGGACACCCGCGCGGGCGAAGGAGACCAGACGGACGAGCGGGGTGAGCCCGAGCCGTTCGGCGGTGGCGGCGCTGGTCACCAGGCAGGCGGCGGCCGCGTCGTTCTGGCCGCTGGCGTTGCCTGCGGTGACGGTGGCCTCCGGGTCGGACCTGACCATGATGGGGCGCAGCGCGGCGAGTTGTTCGGCGGTGGTGTCGGGCCGGGGGTGCTCGTCGGCGGTGACGACCGTCTCGCCCTTGCGGTGCTTCACGGTGACGGGGACGGTCTCCGCGTCGTAGCGCCCCTCCTGCGTCGCGCGGGCGGCGCGGGCCTGGGAGCGCAGGGCGAGGGCGTCCTGGTCGGCGCGGCTGACGGAGTACGCGCGGCGCAGGTTCTCCGCGGTCTCGATCATGCCCCCGGGTACGGGGTGGTGGACCCCGCCGGCGGTGACCCTGCCGCGGGCCAGCGAGTCGTGGAGCTGGAGGCCGGGGCCCTTGATGCCCCAGCGTCCGTCGTGCGTGTAGTAGGGAGCGGCGCTCATGACGTCGACGCCGCCCGCGATGACGACGTCGCTGAAGCCTGCCCGGATCTGCATGGCCGCGTCGAGGACGGCCTGCAGGCCGGAGCCGCAGCGCCGGTCGGTCTGGACACCGGTGACGGTGTCGGGGAGTCCGGCGTCCAGGGCGGCGACCCGGCCGATGGCAGGGGCTTCGGACGAGGGGTAGGCGTGTCCGAGGATCACCTCGTCCACCCGGTCAGGGTCGACCCCCGTACGGGCGACGACCTGTGCGATGACGTGAGCGGCGAGGGCGGCCGGGGTCTGCTGGGCGAACGCGCCGCCGAAACGCCCGATGGGTGTACGCAGCGGCTCGCAGATGACGACATCGGTGCGATCGGGCACGGCGGAACACCTTTCGGCGGGTTCGGATGTGTGGGGCGACCTTCGCACGGACCACTGAGTCGGTCCAATATCGAGTTACCTCACGTTCAAGACGCCACGCGTCTCAATCGACCGCTAGGGCGTCGGCAGGGCCTCCTCGGCGACGGCGAGGACCGCGCGGAGCGCCGCGGAGGGGTTGTCGGTGCGCCAGGCCAGCGCGGCCCGGCGCAGGATGGGCGGGCCGGCGAGGGACCGGTAGACCAGCCCGTTCTGCTGGATGTGGCGGACGGAGGAGACCGTGAGCGTGACGCCGACGCCCGCGGCGACAAGGGCCAGGATCGTGTAGGAGTCGGGGGCCTCCTGCACCACCCGCGGGTTGAAGCCGGTGGCCTCACATGCCTGGACCATGGCGTCGCGCACCGTGGAGCCGGCGTTCGCGGGGAAGGAGACGAAGGGTTCCTCGGCCAGGATCCCGATCGGGATGCTCTCCAGGCGGGCGAGCGGGTGGTCGGAGGGCAGGGCGCACAGCAGCTCCTCCTCGTCGATCACCCGGTAGGCCACCCCGGGCTGGGTGACCGGCAGCCGGACGAAGCCCAGGTCGAGGGAACCGTCGGCGACCCGGGACAGCGCGACGTTGGCGTACGTCTGGCCCTTCATGACCAGCTCGATCCCGGGGTGGGCGGCCCGCACGGCCCGGGTCAGCCGGGGCAGCGTCTCGTGGCTGGAGGCTCCGGCGAAGCCGATGGTGACCCGGCCGTATTCCCCGCGCCCCGCGGCCTTCGCGGCCCGTACCGCCGTGTCGAGGTCGTCGAGCACGGTCCGCACGGGTTCGAGGAAGGACTCCCCCGCGCTGGTGAGCCGCACCGAGCGGGTGTTGCGCTCGAAGAGCTGGACGCCGAGCTCCTTCTCCAGCTGGCGGATCTGCTGGCTGAGCGGCGGCTGGGCCATCTGCAGCCGCTTCGCGGCACGGCCGAAGTGCAGTTCCTCGGCGACAGCGGTGAACGCCGTCAGATGACGCAGTTCCATCGGAGTTCCATTCATTAACCAGGGGTCTTGATCCGACCTTAATTTGGTATTGGACAGCAATCAATGGCCGCTGACACGGTGAGGGCGACCAGCACACACTCGCCGAGGAGCACCGTGGAGCGGACGGATACGGCCGACGGGCCCAGCAAAGTCATGTCGATGAAGGAGGCCATGGCCGCCTTCGTGCACGACGGCGCCACCGTCTGCATCGAAGGCTTCACCCACCTCGTCCCCACCGCCGCCGGGCACGAGATCATCCGGCAGGGGCGCAAGGACCTCACCGTCGTACGGATGACGGCGGACATCGTGGTGGACCAGATGATCGCCGCGGGCTGTGTCTCGCGGCTGGTCTCCTCCTTCGTGGGCAACTCCTCAGCCGGTTCGCTCGGCGAGCTGCGCCGTCGGATCGAGCGCGCCGACCCGGCCCCGCTGGTCTTCGAGGAGTACAGCCACTACGGAATGGTCTGCCGCTACCTCGCGGGGTCCCAGCGGCTGCCGTTCTACCCGCTGCGCAGCTACGGCGGCAGTGACCTGCCCGGCGTCAACAGCGATCTGCGCAAGGTGGCGTCGCCCTACCCGGGGCCCGACGGGGAGCAGGAGCAGATCTACGTCGTACCGCCCGTGAACCCTGACGTGACGATCATCCACGCCCAGCGTGCCGACCGCCGGGGCAACACCCAGATCTGGGGGCTGACCGGCATCCAGGCCGAGGCGGTGTACGCGGCCGGCAAGGCGGTCGTCGTCGTCGAGGAGATCGTCGATGACGAGGTGGTCCGCTCGGACCCCAACCGCACGCTCGTCCCGTCCCATGCCGTGGACGCCGTCGTCGTCTGCCCGCGCGGGGCGCACCCGTCCTTCGCGCAGGGCTACTACGACCGCGACAACGACTTCTACCGGGCCTGGTCGCACATCAGCAAGGACCCGGAGCGGCTGCGGGACTGGCTGGCGGAGTGGGTGTACGGAACGGCAGACCACTCCGAGTACGTCGACAAGCTGGGTGAGGACTTCTGGGCGGGGCTCGCCGTCGGCGAGGCGCTCAGCGAACCGGTGAACTACGGACGGCGGCTGTGAGCGCGCCGCAGGGGAAGGAACGGACCATGACCACCACCGCACCGGAGGCCGCCGCCACCTCGTCCGAGCTGCTCTCCGTCGTCGCCTCCCGCGAACTGGCCGCCCGCCGCACGGTGTTCGCCGGCATCGGACTGCCCACACTGGCCACCGAGCTCGCCCGTCTGACGGTCGCGCCGCAGATCGAGGTCGTGTACGAGTCCGGGGTGTGCGGGGCCCACCCCTCGCATCTGCCGGAGACCATCGCGGACGCGGTACTCATCTCGGGCGCGGAGGCGGTGCTGTCGATGCCTGCGCTGTTCGGCTGCGTGCTCCAGGGCGGCCACATCGACGTGGGCTTCCTCGGAGCCGCGCAGATCGACCGGTGGGGCAACCTGAACACCTCCGTCATCGGCGACTGGGAGAACCCCACGGTGCGGCTCCCCGGTTCCGGCGGCGCGATCGAGGTGATGGCCAACTCCCGCGAGGTGTTCGTCGTGATGCGCCGTCACAACCCCCGCTCCTTCACCGAGGCCCTGGACTTCTGCACCACGCCTGGCCCGGACCGCGCGCTCGCCGAGGGCATCCGGCCGCTGGGCGCGGGAGTCACCCGGGTCATCACCGAACTGGGCATCCTGGCACGCACCGGCGTCGGGGAGGAGCTGCGGCTCGTCGCCGTACAGCCGGGCATGACGGTGCGTCAGGTACGGGAGGCCACCGGCTGGGACCTCCGGGTCGCCGACACCGTCGAGACCGTGCCGCCACCGTCCGAGGCGGAGCTGCGGCTGCTGCGCGAGGACGTCGACCCCGACCGCGTCTACCTGCGCTGACACGGCCGCGCCCGCCTCTCCCGTACGACCTCGTCCGACTTCGCCGGCGCGGCCCCGTCTACCTTCGCCGGCACGACCGCGTCTACCTTCACTGGCACAGACCGCATCTGCCGAGAGGACATCACCGTCATGCGCATCAGGATCGTCGGCGCCGGAGCCATGGGTCGCGGCATCGCCCAGTGGGCCGCGGTGGCCGGGCACACCGTCGAGCTCTGCGACGTCCGGACCGAGGCGGTGACAGCGGCCGTGGACTTCGTGCGGTCGATGCTGGATCGCGCGGTCCACAAGGGCCGGATGTCCGCCACGGACTCCGCCGCCGCCCTGGAGCGGATCGTCCCGCTGGAGGTCCCCTGGGCGCCGGGACCGGACGTCGAGCTGGTCATCGAGGCCGTGCGGGAGGACCTGGACACCAAGGCCGAGGTCTTCGGGAAGCTGGAGCGGGCCCTGCCGGACTCGGCCGTCTTCGCGACCAACACCTCGTCCCTCCCGGTGACCAGGATCGCCGCCTCGCTCCGGGACCCGGGGCGGCTCGCCGGGCTGCACTTCTTCAACCCCGTACCGTTGATGAAGATCGTCGAGCTCGTGCCGGGCGCCGCCACCCGTCCCGGGATCCCGCAGACTCTCACCGCGCTGGTCGAGAGTTGCGGCCACCGCGCGGTCACCGTCGCCGACACTCCCGGATTCCTCGTCAACCACGCCGGCCGGGGGCTGGTGACGGAGGCCCTGGCGCTGCTCGAGGAGTCGGTCTCGGACCCGGCCGGGATCGACCGGATCGCGCGGGACGTCCTGGGGCTGCGGATGGGCCCGTTCGAGCTGATGGACCTCACGGGGCTCGACGTCACGGCGGCGGTGATCGACTCGATCTGGCAGGGCTTCCGCCACGAGGACCGGCTTCGCCCCTCCTTCCTCACCCCGAACCGGGTGACCGCGGGCCTGCACGGCCGCAAGACCGGACAGGGCTGGTTCGCGTACGGCCCGGACGCGCCCGCCCCGGCCCCGGAAGCGCCGGTGACGGGTGACGCGGACCGGCCGGTGTTCGTGGCCGGCGGCGCGTCGGCGGAACACGCGGACGGCGCGGCAGGGCTGCGGGCCGCGCTGACCGCGGCCGGAGCGTCGGTCGAGAACGGCGCCGGCCCCTCGGACACCGCCCTGGTCCTCGTCCCGGTGTGGGGCACGACGGTGGCGGCCTCCGTCGCCGCGCTGGGGCTGCCCCCGTCGCGCACCTTCGGCGTCGACCCGCTTCCCCCGGCCGGCCGCCGCCGGGTGCTCGCGGTGACGCCGTCGGCCGACCCGGCCGCCGCGCGGGACGCCCGCGCGGTGCTGGCCCGCGCGGCGGACGGCGGGGAGCCGTGGGCCGTGTCGGTGACGCGGGACACCGCGGGTTCGGTGGCCCAGCGGCTGCTCGCCTCGGTGGTGTCGGTCGCCACGTCGATCGCCGAGCGCGCGCTGGCCACCCCGGCGGACATCGACCTCGCCGTGACGACGGGTCTCGGCTACCCGGTGGGGCCGCTGGCCTGGGGCGACCGGATCGGAGCCGCGCGGATGCTGGAGCTGCAGCGGTCCCTGCACGCCACGACGGGCGACCCGCGCAACCGGCCGACCCGCTGGCTCACCGAACGCGCCCAGCTGGGGCTGGCGCTGACGGACCCGGGAACCTCGCCGGCCGACTGCGCGTAGCGGAGACCGGTCCGGGGGCCGTGACCGTTTCGTACAAGACCCGGTCGCGGCCCCCGGCATACGGTCGTTCCATGACTCCACGACTCGACGCCATCTCCGTCACCACCGCCGACCTGGCCGCATCACTCGCCTTCTACCGCAGGCTCGGCCTCGACATCCCCGCCGGAGCCGAATCGTCGCCTCATGTCGAGGCGGCTCTTCCGGGCGGGCTGCGCCTGCTGTGGGACACCGAGGACGTGGTCCGCTCCTTCGACCCCTCATGGGCCGGTTCGAAGGGCGGCGAGCGCCTCGGGCTCGCCTTCCTCTGCGACAGCCCGGCGGAGGTCGATTCCGTGTACGCCGATCTGACCGGCGCGGGGTACGAGGGACACCTCGAGCCCTGGGACGCGGTCTGGGGCCAGCGCTACGCCGTCGTCCTGGACCCCGACGGCTGCGCGGTCTCGCTGTTCGCCGCCGGCCCGGCGTGACCCGTCGCGGCCAGGTGGCCGCCGAGCGTCGTACCGGCCAGGTCCCGCATCTCACGGGCCAGGTGCGCCTGGTCCGTACAGCCCGCGGTGTGCGCGGCTTCGGCGTAGGGCGTGCCCGCGCGTACGAGGGCCAGGGCGCGCTGCAGTCTCAGGATCCTGGCCAGTGTCTTCGGTCCGTAGCCGAACGCGGCCAGCGAACGGCGGTGCAGCTGTCGGGGTCCGAGACCGACGGTGTGGGCGGTGGAGGCGACGGAACGGCCCCGCGCCAGTTGCGCGGCGACGGCCGCCGTGAGCGGGTCCGGGGCTTCGGCGCCGACCGCCCTGCGCAGGGCGATGTCCTCCAGCGCGGCGGCCGGGTCGTCGGCCGTGCCCATCCGCCCGGTGAGCCCTCGGACCGTGGACCCGGGCCAGAGGGCGTCGAGCGGGACCCGGCGGTCACGGAGTTCGTCCGCCGGTACGCCCAGGAGGGAGGGCGCCGTACCGGGGGCGAAGCGGATGCCGGCGCAGCTGCCCGAGAGCGCCTCGGTGGGGGCGAACGCGTGGCTGTCGGGGCCCGCGACCATCAGCCGGCCGCCGATCCACAGCAGGTCCATGCAGCCGTCGGGCAGTACCGGACGGGTGGGTTCCCGGGGCCCGCTCCAGGTCCATAGAACCGCGTTGCCGAAGCGCGACACCCGCTCCTCGTACCGTGCGCCCATGACACCAGGCTAAGGGCTGCCTCAGGGGGCGTCCTTGTCCCGGTTGCCGTGCAACCGGGACTTCACGTCGTCCGGGGGCAGGAAGCGCGACCAGCGCTCGGGGAACTCGGAGGGCATGGACACGTCGTCGTCCTCCTCGTCGTCGTCGGCGTACGCGTCCCAGTTCGCCGCCTCGGTGCGTGCCACGAGTTCCGCGGCCTGGGCGGCCTTCAGCCGGTCGCTGGCGGCACGGGCCGCGGCGGTGGCGAGTGAGGGCCAGACCCGGTCGATCGCCGCGTTCACCGCGGCGCCGACGAGCACGGCGAAGGCGGAGATCCCTATCCAGAGCAGGACGGCGATGGGTGCGGCCAACGAGCCGTAGATGGTGGGACCTTCGACCGTGCTCGTGAGGTAGATCCGCAGCAGGAAGCTCCCCAGCACCCACATCCCGAGCGCCACGAGGGCCCCGGGAACGTCCTCTATCCACGGTGAGCGGACGGGGACGGACACGTGGTAGAGCGTCGTCAGGAACGCGATGGACAGCAGTATCACCAGCGGCCAGTACATGACCGCCAGCACCTCGGTGCCCCACGGGACGAACTCCACCACCCGGTCGGGACCGACCACCAGCAGCGGCAGCACCACCGCGCCCAGCAGCAGCGCGACGACGTACAGCAGGAAGGCGAGCAGCCGGGTCTTGACGATGCCGCGGTGGCCGTCCAGCCCGTACATCACGGTGATGGTGTCGATGAAGACGTTCACGGCCCGTGAGCCCGACCAGAGGGCGATCGCGAAACCGAGGGAGATGACGTCGGGGCGCGCACCGGTGGTGACGTCGGCTATGAGGGGTTTGGCGATGTCGTTGACACCCCGCTCGGACAGCACCGTCTGGACCGCCCCGAGGATGTTCCGCTCGATGGAGGCGACGGTGGTGGTGGCCGTCCAGTCGTCGACGTATCCGAGCAGCCCGATCAGACCGAGCAGCAGCGGCGGCAGGGACAGCAGGGTGAAGAACGCCGCCTCGGCCGCGAGGCCGAGGATGCGGTACTCGATGCACGAATTGACCGTGTCCTTGAGCAACTGCCACGCCATCTGCCGCTTCGAGACGTTGCGGTAGAGGACTCGCGCCCGGTGGAGCCGGCCCGATGGCCGTTCGGGTGTTTCATTTGCTGCCTGCACCTCCTTACCGTATCGGCATGGCAGCAAGCACCCACACAGTGACCAACCAGGTTCCGCCGCTGGTCGGCTATGACGTCTTCGCCGGCGACCGGGCGCTGACGGAGGCCGTGGAACGGCACCTGGCGCCCGCGATCATCGACGAGGCACGGGAGGAACTCGGCACGCTGGGCCGGTCCGCCGGCTCCCTCCAGGCCCAGGAGTGGGGTGCGCAGGCCAACGAGAACCCGCCGAAGCTGCGCACGCACGACCGCTACGGGCACCGCGTCGACGAGGTGGACTTCCACCCGGCCTGGCACCGGCTGCTGGGGCACGCGGTCACGGCCGGGCTGACGGACGCCTGGGGCCGGCAGGGCGGCCATGTCCGGCGCGCGGCCGGTTTCCTGGTCTGGACGCAGGCGGAAGCGGGCCACGGCTGCCCGCTGTCGATGACGCACGCGGCGGTCCCGGCGCTGCGGACCGATCCCGCACTGGCCGCGGAGTGGGAGCCGCTGCTGACCTCCCACGTGTACGAGGAGGGGCTGCGGCCCGCCTCGCAGAAGGCCGGTGTGCTCTTCGGGATGGGCATGACGGAGAAGCAGGGCGGCACCGATGTACGGTCCAACACCACCCGGGCCGAACCGCTGGCCGGCGACGGGGAGTACCTGCTCACCGGCCACAAGTGGTTCTGTTCGGCGCCCATGTCGGACGGCTTCCTGGTGCTGGCCCAGGCCCCGGGCGGGCTGAGCTGCTTCCTGGTGCCGCGGGTCCTGCCGGACGGCGCGCGCAACGTGTTCGCGATCCAGCGTCTCAAGGACAAACTGGGCAACAGGTCCAACGCCTCCAGCGAGGTCGAGTTCGACGGGACGTGGGCCCGCCGGGTCGGCGAGGAGGGGCGCGGGGTGCGCACCATCATCGAGATGGTGGCGGCGACCCGGCTGGACTGTGTGGTCGGTTCGGCGGCGCTGATGCGGCAGGCGGTTGCCCAGGCGATCCATCACAGCGCCTACCGCAGCGCGTTCGGCGGACTGCTGATCGAGAAGCCGCTGATGCGCAACGTACTGGCCGACCTGGCCCTGGAGTCGGAGGCGGCGACGACGCTCGCCCTGCGGCTGGCCGCCGCCTACGACGCGGACACGGAGGAGGAGCGGGCCTTCCTCCGCATCGCGGTGCCGACCGCCAAGTACTGGGTGACGAAGCGGTGCTCCGCGGTGGTGGGCGAGGCCCTGGAGTGCCTCGGCGGCAACGGCTACGTCGAGGAGTCCGGGATGCCCCGGCTGCTGCGCGAGGCGCCGCTCAACTCGATCTGGGAGGGCTCGGGCAACGTACAGGCACTCGATGTGCTGCGTGCGCTGCAGCGTGAGCCGCAGGCGCTCAACGCCTTCCTCCAGGAGGTCGGGAAGGCGCGCGGCGCGGACCACCGGCTCGACGCCGCGATCAAGGACCTGCTGACGGAGCTGGCGGATCTGGACTCCGTGGAGGCACGTGCCAGGCGGCTGGTGGAGCGGATGGCGCTGGTGCTGCAGGGTTCGCTGCTGCTGCGCTGGGCGCCGCCCGAGGTCGCGGACGCGTTCTGCGCCTCGCGGCTGGGCGGGGACTGGGGTTCGGCCTTCGGCACGCTGCCGCACAGTCTGGATCTGGCCGCGGTCGTGGAGCGTGCCCGGGCGCAGGAAGGCTGACGCTCCGGCGGCGGGGCGGCGAACGACGGAGGGTGGTGCTGCGCCGACACGGCACCACCCTCCACGCTCGTGCACCACCGCACGGCGGGTCGAGGACTCCCCGCACGGTGTTCCTCCACTGTTGTGCGGTCCGCACCCCCTCACCAGAGTTGCAAAGGGTTGCAACCGTTGCGTGGAGTACGAGCCAACGGACACGCTGCACGGCAAAATGTGTCCTCCGGGCCTCGTTCCCCTCTTCCGGACCGGGCCCACGCTTGCTGGGGGGACCGTCATGGAGTCACGCACCGCCGCGTCGGCGCGGCCGGGGAACGAGCCGCGTCCCGCGGTGACCGAACGCCAGATCCACCGCGCGCGGGAGGCCCGGCTGGCGGGCGAGCACAGCGCACTGGCCCCGCGCGCGGAGATCGACGCCTCATGGGACCGTGCCGTGCGCAGCGGGATCGATCCCGAGCAGTCGACGGAGAGCAGGCTGCTGGAGACGGACGAGATCGAGCACCGGCGCCGGAGCACGGCGCTCGGTGAGGTCATGCCCCTGCTGCGGGAGGGGCTGGCATCGATCGCGGACGCGGCACAGCAGATCATGGTCGTCACCGACACCGAGGGCCGCGTGCTGTGGCGCCAGGGTCATGCTGCCGTCATGCGCCGGGCCAGGGGCATCTGCCTGGAGGAGGGTGCCGCCTGGACGGAGTCCACGACGGGTACGAACGCCATCGGCACCGCGCTCGCCGCGCGCACCCCCGTCCAGGTGCACTCCGCCGAGCACTTCGTCCGCGCCCTGCACGGCTGGACCTGTGCGGCGGCGCCGGTGCGCGACCCGCGGGACGGCCGGCTGATGGGCATCGTCGACATCAGCGGGCCCGCCTCCACCTTTCACCCCGCGACACTGGCGCTGGTCGGTTCGGTGGCGTCGCTGGCGGAGGGAGAGCTGCGCGGCCGGCACCTGGTGGCGATCGAGCGGCTGCGTTCGGTGTCCGCCCCGATCCTGTGCCGGCTCGGCGGCCGTGCGCTGGTGGTGGACGCCCACGGCTGGCTGGCCGCCGTCAGCGGGATGCCTCCCGTGGACCGGCTTCCGCTGCCGAAGTCGCTGGAGCCGGGCACGGTGTGGCTGGCCTCGCTGGGGATGTGCCGGGTGGAAACGCTGCCCGGAGGCTGGCTGGTACAGGTCGCGGAGGGCGCGCACGACCGCGCGCCGCGCCGGGTGGTGCTCGACCTGAGCCGGGAGAGGGGGCTCGCCGTCCATGTGGCGGGACCTGTGGGCAGCTGGACGCGCCGGCTCTCGCCCCGCCACGCGGAGCTGCTCTACGCGCTGGCCCTGCACCGGGAGGGTCGCACCGCGGCGGAGCTCGCCGAGGACGTCTTCGGTGACGCGACCAGGACGGTGACGGTGCGGGCCGAGGTGTCGCGGATGCGCCGCAGCCTCGCGGAGGTGCTGGCCCATCGGCCGTACCGCTTCCGCGAGGCGGTCGAGGTGGAGGTGGTCCACCCGGAGGTGCCGGCCGATCTGCTGCCCCGCTCGACGGCTCCGGTGGTGCTCAGAGCACGGATGCCGGCCGGGACGGTCTGAGCGGCCCCGCGTTTGGGCGAGGTGCGCGGGCCGTGGTTCCCTGACCGCCATGAGCGACTCCACGCACTCCACCCACTCCGCGCCCGCCGTCTCCGACGTGACCGTCTGGTCTCTGGAACAGACGTCGCCCGCCGATCTGAGCCCCGCCGCCGCACCCGCGGACGGAGTGACGGTCACGCGTTCGGAGAGGCCGCTGCCGGAGTTCAGCCGGTTTCTCTACACGGCGGTGGGCGGGGACGTCCGGTGGACCGACCGGCTCGGCCTCACCTACGCGCAGTGGCGCGAGATCCTGGAGCGCCCGGGGGCCGAGACCTGGGTGGCGTACGAGAACGGGACCCCGGCGGGGTTCATCGAGCTCGACGCCCAGGACGACGGGGCGGTGGAGATCGCGTACTTCGGCCTGATCCCGGCCTTCCGGGGCCGCCGGATCGGCGGCCATCTGCTGTCGTACGGCGTGGCGCGCGCCTGGGACCTCGCGGAGCGGCACCCGTGGCGGATCCCGACCGAGCGGGTATGGGTGCACACCTGCTCCGACGACGGCCCGCACGCGATGGACAACTACCTGCGGCGCGGCTTCCGTCTGTTCGACACGAAGATCGAGCAGGAGCCCGATGTCGCGAACCCGGGTCCGTGGCCCGGCGCGCGCGTCTGACCGCACACCCGTCATGTCGCCTTGTCGACAGCACAACGTGACGGATCCCATAGTGTCCCACATTTCGGGACCATCTCGTCCACATGATGGATAGTGGTGGACTGGCCCGAGATGCGCGTGACACGCTTCCCCCATGTCCGGAACTGGAATTGCCTTGGTGAGTCGGCGGCACGTCGACCTCGGCCGCATGTCCAGCGCCATCTGTCCGGTCCGCTGAGAGTTTCCAGCACCGCGATTTCCTGAAGCCCGCTCCACCCCTGCGCACCGCCGCGCCTCACGCGAGTGTGCAGTTCAGAGCCGCCCTCCTGCAGTCCCGAAGGACGTATAGCCATGGCCGCCATCCCCGAGAAGCCTGCTACCGCCACGCCCCGCCGCAAGGCCGGACGTCACCGTGGTGAAGGTCAGTGGGCCATGGGTCACTTCACCCCGCTCAACGGGAACGAGCAGTTCAAGAAGGATGACGACAGTCTCAACGTGCGGACGCGCATTGAGACGATCTACTCGAAGCGCGGATTCGACTCGATCGACCCCAACGACCTGCGCGGACGCATGCGCTGGTGGGGCCTGTACACCCAGCGCCGACCGGGTATCGACGGCGGCAAGACCGCCGTGCTGGAGCCGGAGGAGCTGGACGACCGCTACTTCATGCTCCGCGTGCGCATCGACGGCGGGCGGCTGACCACCGCGCAACTGCGCGTCATCGGCGAGATCTCCGAGGAGTACGCGCGCGGCACGGCCGACATCACCGACCGGCAGAACGTCCAGCTGCACTGGATCCGCATCGAGGACGTCCCGGCGATCTGGGAGAAGCTCGAGGCCGTCGGGCTCTCGACCACCGAGGCATGCGGCGACTGCCCCCGTGTGATCATCGGTTCACCGGTGGCCGGCATCGCCGCCGACGAGATCATCGACGGTACGCCCGCAGTCGACGAGATCCATGAGCGTTACATCGGCAGCAAGGAGTTCTCCAACCTGCCCCGCAAGTTCAAGACCGCGATCTCGGGTTCGCCGGTCCAGGACGTGGTGCACGAGATCAACGACATCGCGTTCGTCGGCGTCGACCACCCCGAGCACGGCCCGGGCTTCGACCTGTGGGTCGGTGGCGGGCTCTCCACCAACCCGCGGTTCGCGGAGCGCCTGGGCGCCTGGGTGCCGCTGGACGAGGTCTCCGACGTCTGGGCCGGTGTCGTCGGGATCTTCCGCGACTACGGCTACCGCCGGCTGCGTACGCGCGCCCGCCTGAAGTTCCTCATGGCCGACTGGGGACCGGAGAAGTTCCGCCGGATCCTCGAGGACGAGTACCTCAAGCGCCCGATGCTGGACGGTCCGCCGCCCGCGCAGCCCTCCTCCCGCTGGCGCGACCACATCGGTGTGCACGCCCAGCAGGACGGCCGCTTCTACGTGGGCTTCGCCCCGCGCGTCGGCCGGGTGGACGGTTCCACCCTCGCCAAGATCGCCGATCTCGCCGAGGCACACGGCTCGGGGCGGGTACGCACCACCGTCGAGCAGAAGATGCTGATCCTGGACGTCGAGCAGGACCAGGTCGAGTCCCTGTCCGCGGGGCTGGAGGCCCTGGACTTCCAGGTGAAGGCCTCCCCCTTCCGGCGCGGCACGATGGCCTGCACCGGCATCGAGTTCTGCAAGCTGGCCATCGTCGAGACGAAGGCGCGCGGCGCCGCCCTCATCGACGAACTCGAGCACCGGATGCCGGACTTCGACGAGCCGCTCTCCATCAACATCAACGGCTGCCCCAACGCCTGCGCCCGCATCCAGACCGCGGACATCGGCCTCAAGGGCCAGCTCATGCTCGACGGCGAGGGCAACCAGGTCGAGGGCTACCAGGTGCACCTCGGCGGCGCACTCGGCCTGGAGGCCGGCTTCGGCCGCAAGGTCCGCGGTCTGAAGGTCACCTCGGCCGAACTCCCGGACTACGTCGAGCGCGTGCTCGGCAACTTCCAGGAGCAGCGCGAGGACGGCGAGCGTTTCGCGACGTGGGCGGCGCGCGCCGACGCGGAGTCGCTGTCATGAGCGAGCGAGCCGCGCCGTTCTACTGCCCGTACTGCGGCGACGAGGACCTGCGCCCGCACGAGGCCGGTCACGGCGCCTGGGAATGCGCTTCCTGCAACCGTGCGTTCCAGCTGAAGTTCCTGGGCCTGCTGGCCCAGGGGCTCCAGCGCGACGACGTGGAAGGGGACGGGACATGACGGACACTCTGCAAGCGGCCGGGCTCACCGACGAGGCCCTGAAGGATCTGGCGGTGCGGGCCGGGCGCGAGCTGGAGGACGCCTCCGCGAGCGACATCCTGCGGTGGGCGGCCGACACCTTCGGCAAGCGCTTCTGCGTCACCTCCTCCATGGAGGACGCGGTCGTCGCGCACCTGGCCTCCCAGGTGTTCCCCGGTGTGGACGTCGTCTTCCTCGACACCGGCTACCACTTCGAGGAGACCGTCGGCACCCGGGACGCGGTGGACGCCGTGATGGACGTCAACCTCATCACGCTGACGCCGCGGCAGTCGGTGGCCGAGCAGGACGCCGAGTACGGGCCGAAGCTGCACGACCGCGACCCCGACCTGTGCTGTGCCCTGCGCAAGGTGAAGCCCCTGGAAGAGGGACTGACGGCGTACGCGGCCTGGGCGACCGGACTGCGCCGCGACGAGTCCCCCACCCGGGCGAACACCCCGGTCGTGGGCTGGGACGAGAAGCGCCGCAAGGTGAAGGTCTCGCCCATCGCCCGCTGGACCCAGGACGACGTGGACGCCTACGTCGCCGAACACGGCGTACTGACCAACCCGCTGCTCACGGACGGCTACGCCTCCGTCGGCTGCGCGCCCTGCACCCGGCGGGTGCTGGAGGGCGAGGACGCACGGGCCGGCCGCTGGGCCGGGCGCGGCAAGACCGAATGCGGGCTGCACGGCTGATGACGACTGATCAGGAGATATCGATGAGCGTGACGGAGACGGGAGCCACCGTCTGGCTCACCGGTCTGCCGAGCGCCGGCAAGACCACCATCGCCTACGAACTGGCGGGACGGCTGCGCGGAGACGGGCACCGGGTCGAGGTGCTGGACGGTGACGAGATCCGGGAGTTCCTCTCCGCGGGTCTCGGCTTCTCCCGCGAGGACCGGCACACCAACGTGGGACGGATCGGCTTCGTCGCCGAACTGCTGGCCGCCAACGGCGTGAAGGTCCTCGTCCCGGTCATCGCGCCGTACGCCGACAGCCGCGACGCGGTGCGCAGGCGTCATCAGCAGGAGGGCACCGCGTATCTGGAGGTGCACGTCGCGACCCCGGTCGAGGTGTGCTCGGAGCGCGACGTGAAGGGGCTGTACGCCAAGCAGGCCGCGGGCGAGATCAGCGGCCTCACCGGGGTCGACGACCCCTACGAGGCACCCGAGTCGCCGGATCTGCGGATCGAGTCGCACCAGCAGACCGTGCAGGAGTCCGCAGCGGCGCTTCGTGCGCTGCTCACCGAGAGGGGCCTGGCGTGAGCACCGTCGCCACCGTGCCGGAAGGCACCGTCAATCCGTACGCGCTGAGCCATCTGGACTCCCTGGAGTCCGAGGCAGTGCACATCTTCCGTGAGGTGGCGGGTGAGTTCGAGCGGCCGGTGATCCTCTTCTCCGGCGGCAAGGACTCGATCCTGATGCTGCACCTGGCGCTGAAGGCGTTCGCGCCGGCGCCCGTCCCCTTCACGCTCCTGCACGTGGACACCGGGCACAACTTCCCCGAGGTCCTCGAATACCGCGACCGCACCGTCGAGAAGCACGGACTACGGCTGCACGTGGCCTCCGTCCAGGAGTACATCGACGCGGGCAAGCTCCGCGAGCGCCCCGACGGCACCCGCAACCCGCTGCAGACGGTTCCGCTCACCGAGGCCATCCAGCAGCACCGCTTCGACGCCGTGTTCGGCGGCGGACGGCGCGACGAGGAGAAAGCCCGCGCCAAGGAGCGCGTCTTCTCGCTCCGCGACGAGTTCTCCCAGTGGGACCCGCGCCGCCAGCGGCCCGAGCTCTGGCAGCTCTACAACGGCCGCCACGCACCCGGCGAGCACGTCCGGGTCTTCCCGATCTCCAACTGGACCGAGCTCGACGTCTGGCAGTACATCGAGCGCGAGGGCATCGAGCTCCCGGAGATCTACTTCGCCCACGAGCGTGAGGTCTTCAGCCGTTCCGGCATGTGGCTCACGGCCGGCGAATGGGGCGGTCCCAAGGACCACGAGAGGACCGAGACCCGCCAGGTGCGCTACCGCACCGTCGGCGACATGTCCTGCACCGGTGCCGTCGACTCCGACGCCACCACCCTGGACGCCGTGATCACCGAGATCGCCGCCTCCCGGCTCACCGAGCGGGGCGCGACCCGCGCCGACGACAAGATGTCCGAGGCCGCGATGGAAGACCGCAAGCGCGAGGGGTACTTCTAGACATGAGCATCACAACGACCGAGCAGCTCTCGGCCACCACCCTGCTGCGGTTCGCCACCGCGGGGTCCGTGGACGACGGCAAGTCGACCCTCGTGGGACGCCTCCTGCACGACTCCAAGTCGGTCCTCACCGACCAGCTGGAGGCCGTCGCGCTGGCCTCGACCAACCGCGGTCAGGAGGCGCCCGACCTGGCGCTGCTGACCGACGGCCTGCGCGCGGAGCGCGAGCAGGGCATCACCATCGACGTCGCGTACCGCTACTTCGCCACGCCCCGGCGCCGGTTCATCCTCGCCGACACCCCCGGCCACGTGCAGTACACCCGCAACATGGTGACCGGCGCCTCCACGGCCGAGCTCGCCGTGGTCCTCGTCGACGCCCGCAACGGCGTGGTCGAGCAGACCCGGCGGCACGCGGCCGTGGCCGCCCTCCTGCGGGTCCCCCACGTCGTCCTCGCCGTCAACAAGATGGACCTGGTGGACTACGCGGAGCCGGTGTTCGCCGCGATAGCGAAGGAGTTCACCGCGTACGCCGCCTCGCTCGGCGTCCCGGAGATCACCGCCATCCCGATCTCCGCGCTGGCCGGCGACAACGTCGTGGAACCGTCCGCCCACATGGACTGGTACGGCGGCCCGACGGTCCTGGAGCACCTCGAGACGGTCCCGGTCAGCCACGACCTGACGGAGTGCCACGCGCGCTTCCCCGTGCAGTACGTGATCCGCCCGCAGAGCGCGGAACACCCCGACTACCGGGGGTACGCGGGTCAGATCGCCGCCGGGGTCTTCCGGGTCGGTGAGAGCGTCTCCGTGCTGCCGTCCGGACGCACCACGACGATCGAGGGGATCGACGCGCTCGGCGAGAGTGTCGACCTCGCCTGGGCACCCCAGTCGGTGACGATCCGGCTCGCCGACGACATCGACGTCTCGCGCGGCGACCTGATCGCCCCCGCGGACGACGCCCCCACCGTCACCCAGGACGTCGAGGCGACCGTCTGCCACGTGGCCGACCAGCCGCTCACCGTGGGCCAGCGGGTGCTGCTCAAGCACACCACCCGCACGGTCAAGGCGATCGTCAAGGACATCCCGTCGCGCCTCACGCTGGACGACCTCTCCCAGCACCCGGCCCCCGGCAAGCTGGTGGCCAACGACATCGGCCGGGTCGTGGTCCGTACCGCCGAGCCGCTCGCGCTCGACGCCTACGCGGACTCGCGGCGCACCGGATCGTTCCTGCTGATCGACCCCGCCGACGGCACGACGCTGACGGCCGGCATGGCGGGCGCCTCGTTCGCGGCCGAGGCGGACGCCGACGCGGACACCTCCGCCGAGGACGCGGAGTGGGACTTCTGATGATCACCGACTTCTTCTCCACCTTCGCGAAGGAGGGCGGCCGGGTCGGCAGCGGCGCCCTCGGGTGGGGGTGCCCCCTGGTCGAGCGAAGTCGAGAGCTCGGGGGAGGCAAGGGCGGGGTCGGGCGATGTGCGTGATGACGTACGCGCACTGCCTGCGCGCCCGCTCGTGCCACCCGCACCGCCAGTTCAGACGAAGACCTGCCGATCGCCCGGCCGCGCCACCTGATCCCAGGGGGACGTGAGCACCGGGCCGACGAGAGGAACGCCTCCCGTGCGTGCCACCCGTAACACTCTCCGCCGCGGCCTCGCCGCTGCCGCCGCTCTGCCGCTGCTCGCCGTGGCGGCCACCGCCTGCGGCTACGGTTCCGAGTCGAAGGACGACGACGCCGCGAAGGCGGACGTCTCCGCCGGCGGGAAGAAGCTCTCCGCGGACTCCGTGAAGATCGGCTACTTCCCGAACCTCACGCACGCCACCGCCCTGGTCGGTATCCAGGAAGGCCTCATCGCCAAGGAGCTGGGCGGCACCACGGTCAAGCCCTCGACGTTCAACGCCGGGCCCTCCGAGATCGAGGCGCTCAACGCGGGTTCGATCGACATCGGCTTCATCGGCCCCTCCCCCTCGATCAACGGCTACGCCAAGTCCCAGGGCCAGAGCCTGCGGATCCTCGGCGGCTCGGCCTCCGGCGGGGTGAAGCTCGTCGTCGACCCGAAGAAGATCAAGACTCTTGACGACCTCAAGGGCAAGAAGATCGCCACCCCGCAGCTCGGCAACACCCAGGACGTGGCGTTCCTGAACTGGATCTCCGAGAAGGGCTGGAAGGTCGACGCCCAGAGCGGCAAGGGCGACGTCTCCGTGGTCCGCTCGGACAACAAGGTGACCCCGGACGCCTTCAAGTCCGGTTCGCTGGACGGTGCCTGGGTCCCGGAGCCGACCGCCTCCAAGCTGGTCGCCGAGGGCGGCAAGGTCCTGCTCGACGAGTCGACGCTGTGGCCGGACGACAAATTCGTCATCACGAACATCATCGTGTCGCAGAAGTTCCTCTCCGAGCACCCCGACGTCGTGGACGCGGTTCTGCGGGGCACGGTGAAGACCAACAAGTGGATCAACGCCAACCCGGATGAGGCGAAGGCCTCGGCCAACTCGGCGCTGGAGAAGCTCAGCGGCAAGGCGTTGCCCCCAGCGGTCCTCGACCCGGCGTGGGAGTCCATCCAGATCACCGACGACCCGCTGGCCGCCACGCTCCAGGCGCAGGCCGACCACGCGGTCGAGGCGGGCCTGCTGGAGAAGCCCGACCTCAAGGGCATCTACGACCTGAAGCCACTGAACAAGATCCTCAGGGCCGAGGGACAGCCCGAGGTCGCCGACGCCGGTCTCGGCGCCAAGTAGCCCACCCGACCGCACCAGGAACCCTGAAGATTCCCAGGAGGTGACGACCATGGCGACCACCACCCTCACCAAGGCCGAGGACCGTGCAACGGTCGAGCACGCCGCTCGTCTCGCGAACGTCTCGAAGTCCTTCGCCGGACCCACGGGGCAGCAGCTCGTCCTGGACGACATCACGCTCGATGTCGCTCCGGGCGAGTTCGTCACCCTCCTGGGAGCCTCCGGGTGCGGCAAGTCGACCCTGCTCAACCTGGTGGCCGGACTCGACCGCCCGACCGCGGGGTCCATCGAGACCCCCGGCGGACGTCCGGCCCTGATGTTCCAGGAGCACGCCCTCTTCCCGTGGCTGACCGCGGGCAAGAACATCGAACTGGCCCTGCGGCTGCGCGGGGTGCCCAGGCCGGAGCGCAGGCCCGAGGCGGAACGGCTGCTCGAGCTCGTGCGCCTCGGCGGGGCCTACGGGAAGCGGGTGCACGAGCTCTCGGGCGGTATGCGCCAGCGGGTGGCGATGGCCCGGGCACTCGCGCAGGACAGCCAACTGCTGCTGATGGACGAGCCGTTCGCCGCGCTCGACGCCATCACCCGCGACGTGCTGCACGACGAACTGACCCGGATCTGGCGCGAGACGAACGCCTCCGTCCTCTTCGTCACCCACAACGTGCGCGAGGCGGTGCGGCTCGCGCAGCGCGTCGTCCTGCTGTCGTCGCGTCCCGGCCGGATCGCCCGGGAGTGGACCGTGGACATCGAGCAGCCTCGCCGCATCGAGGACACCGCCGTGGCGGAACTGTCCGTCGAGATCACCGAACAACTGCGTGGGGAGATCCGCCGACATGGCCAGCACTGATACGAAGGCCGACGACCTGGCGGGTCTCGAGGCGGGCCTGGACGCGCTCGACGCCGTACAGGTACGCAGGACACCGGCCCGCGAGGTCCTGCTCAGCAAGGTCCTGCCACCGGTCGTCGCGGTCGTCCTGGTGGTCCTGGTCTGGCAGTTGCTGGTCTGGGCCAAGGTCACCGACGACTACAAGCTGCCGCCACCGGCCGCGGTCTGGAACAGCCTGACCGACATGTGGCTGCAGGGCACGCTGCTGGAGGTCATCTGGACCAGTGTGTCGCGAGGTCTGCTCGGCTTCGTCATGGCCGTCGCGATCGGTACGCCCCTGGGTCTGCTGGTGGCACGGGTGAAGGTGGTCCGTGCGGCGATCGGCCCGATCCTGTCCGGGCTGCAGTCCCTGCCGTCGGTGGCATGGGTGGCACCGGCCGTGATCTGGCTCGGGCTCAACGACTCGATGATGTACGCGGTGATCCTGCTGGGCGCCGTCCCGTCCGTCGCCAACGGGCTGGTCTCCGGTGTCGACCAGGTGCCGCCACTGTTCCTCCGGGCGGGCCGCACCATCGGTGCCACCGGACTGCGCGGGACGATCCACATCGTGCTGCCGGCCGCGCTGCCCGGCTATCTGGCGGGGCTCAAGCAGGGCTGGGCGTTCTCCTGGCGCTCGCTCATGGCCGCGGAGATCATCGCGTCCTCGCCCGACCTGGGCCTGGGACTCGGCCAGTTGCTGGAGAACGGCCGCAACAACTTCGACATGCCGGGGATCTTCCTGGCGATCCTGCTCATCCTGTTCGTCGGCATCGCGATCGACCTGCTGATCTTCAGTCCGCTGGAGCGGCGGGTGCTGCGTGGCCGCGGTCTCCTCGTGAAGAGCTGAGTCCCCATGTCGGCTCCGGTCCTCCTCGTCATCGCCCACGGCAGCCGCGATCCGCGGCACGCGGCGACCGTCCACGCGCTCACCGCGCGGGTACGGTCGCTGCGGCCGGGCCTGCGCGTGGAGACGGGATTCCTGGACTTCAACGCCCCGTCGGTGCCCAGGGTGCTGGAACGCCTGGCCGCGGAGGGAGCCGATGAGGTCGTCGCGCTTCCCCTGCTGCTGACGCGGGCCTTCCACGCCAAGTCGGACATCCCCTCGGTGCTCCGCGAGGCCCGTACGCGACTGCCGCGGCTGCGGATCAGCCAGGCCGGCGTGCTCGGCCCGTCCCCGCTGCTGAACGCCGCGCTGGAACAGAGGCTGTACGAGGCCGGACTGAGCCCCGGCGACAGGAGTTCGACGGGGCTGGTACTGGCCTCGGCCGGCTCGACGGACCCGGAGGCGAGCGCGGTGATCGCTGAAATCGCGCGGGAGCTGCGGCACACCGGTTGGTGCGCCGTGCGGCCCGCGTTCGCCTCCGCTGTCGGTGCGGGGGGTTTCTCCCGCACCGCGGACGTGGTGCGGGACCTGCGGGCGGACGGCGCACAGCGGGTCGCGGTGGCCCCGTACGTCATCGCCCCGGGGCGGCTCCCCGACCGCATCGCCACGGGCGCCGAGGAGGCCGGGGCCGATGTGCTGGCCGACGTCCTGGGCCCGTCCCCGGCGCTCGCCCGGCTGCTGCTGACCCGGTACGACGAGGCGCGCGTCCCGGCGACCGGGGCGATGAGCGCCTGAGGCGTCGCGCCGCATCACGCCGAGCGGGCGCGGCCGGCATCGGGTCGCCCGATGGGCTCCCCCGCGGTGATCGTGCTCGTCGTCGCAGGAATCGGCCGTGTCCTTCCCCCGACGGATCCCCGTCCAGGACTCCGTGGAATCATCGCCGACCGGTGACCCGACCGGCTGCCGGTCCGCCTCCACCCGCGCCCGGCGGGTCACGTCCTCACCGGTACGACAGGAAGGATCGTGACATGTCCAGCGACCACCTCATGCGCATCCGCAGCCCCGAGTTCCAGGCCATGGCCGAGAGGGTGCTGCGGGCCACCGAACTCACCTCGCGCCTGAACGTCCTGCCCTTCGAGGACGAGGCGGGCAAGGCGGAACTGTTCGAACAGATCCTCGGCAGGCCGCTGCCGACGAGCGCCACGGTCCATCCGCCCTTCTACACGGACCACGGCCTTCATCTGGACCTGGCGGAGCGGGTGTTCATCAACCAGAACTGCACGTTCCTGGACTACGCCGGCATCAGGCTCGGCGAGCGTGTGATGGTCGGCCCGAAGGCCACGTTCATCACCGTCGGCCATCCGGTCGATCCCGAGGAGCGACGTGGGTGGCTCAGCGGCGGGCCCATCGACGTGGCGGAGAACGTGTGGATCGGGGCCGGCGCCACGATCCTGCCCGGCGTCAGCATCGGCCGTGACGCCGTGGTCGCCGCGGGGGCGGTCGTGGCCGAAGACGTCCCGGCAGCAAGCCTGGTGACCGGAGGCAAGGCGACCGTGCACCGGCGATGGTGACCGTTCTCCGGCGGTGACCGGCCCGGGGCGGGTGACCGGGCCGGTCCGGACGTACGGCTGCGGGCCGCGCTCGGGGAGAGCGCGGCCCGCAGGACGTACGGGAGGTGGTCCTAGAAGACGCTGACGCCGTAGGCGCTCAGGGCCTCGGTGACCGGCTGGAAGAACGTGGTGCCACCCGAGCTGCAGTTACCGCTGCCGCCCGAGGTGAGGCCCAGCGCGGTGGAGCCGGAGAAGAGCGAGCCGCCGCTGTCGCCGGGCTCGGCGCAGACGTTGGTCTGGATCATGCCGTAGACGACGTCGCCGCCGCCGTAGTTCACCGTCGCGTTGAGGCCGGTGACGGTGCCGCTGTGGACGCCGGTGGTGGAGCCGCTGCGCTTGACGGACTGGCCGACGCTGGGGGTCGCGGCGGAGGTGATGTCCTGGTAGCTGCCGTTGTACAGGTAGACCCGGCCGTCCGCGTTGGCGGAGTTGGAGTGCCGGATCAGGCCGTAGTCATTGGTCGGGAAGCTGCTGCCGGCCCGCGAGCCGAGGACCGCGGTCTGGCCGGAGTTGGTGTACCAGGTGCTGCCTATCTCGGTGCAGTGCCCGGCGGTCAGCGCGTAGTAGGTGCTGCCGCTGCGGACGTTGAAGCCGAGGGAGCAGCGTCCGCCGCCGGCGTAGATGGCCTGTCCGCCCGCGATGAGCTTGTTGAACTTGCCCTCGGTACGGTTGATGTCGGCCTTGGCGCCCGAGTCGGTGACCGACTTCTTGATCGTGGCGATCTCGGCGGCGGAGACCGTGCTGTCGACGGTGACGACGACCTTGCCGGTCTTCGCTTCCGTGTACCAGGCGGTACCCGCGATGTCGGCACCGCGCACGGCCGTACTCGCGTCGGCCAGCTCGGCCTTCGTCACGGTGGTGTCCGGTGCCGCCTGAGCGACCGCGGTCGGTGCCGCAAGCGCCACGGCGGTGACCAGACCTGAGGTCGCGGCGATGAGGCGAGCACGTCTGGAGATCGAGCCGAGGGGGGCGAAGCGCTTGAAGGTCACAGGATCCTCCGTCTTTGGGGGTGTCCGGCCCGCTGGGTGGGCGGGCCGAGGACGTACGGCTGTCCGCGACCAGGTGGGTTCTGGTCGTGGACCTGCCAACCGCACGACTCGAATCCTTGACTCCGCTTGAGTCTGTGGCAAGGTCCCCTTCCGGCCCGTGGCGAAGAACGGACCGTGAACTCCGGTATGCGTGCGGGTGCCCTCCGAACGCCGACGTCCGCTCACCGAACGGATGGTGCCTGCGAATTGCAGCAAAGTGCGAAGCGGGCGGAGGACATCGGAACCTGTCTACGCGCATCGCGTTCACACACGCCGCAGCCGCCGGGGAACGGGGCACACAAGGGCGCCGGCGGCCCGGACCGGGCCCCTCGGAGCCCCGTCCGTTCAGGCGCTTTACCAGCGTTTTGCCCGGGCTCTCCAGTTGGCTGGAATTAACCCTTCGGGCGAGAACCGGCCGGACTCCGGGCGCAGATCAGACCGGGGCGGCACTCTTGTGGTGCCGCCCCGGAGTGTGCTGCCGGAGGGGGTGTGTCGGGATGTCGGTGGAACCGGGGGCTCAGGCCTCGGCGAACGGGTCGTCGATGAAGGGGGTGGCCTGGTGGAAATAGAGCAGCCAGCCGCTCCCGGTCAGCCGCCACAGGGAACTGCGGTGTGAACGCAGCCCTTTGGACTCCGTGTCGAAGGTGAGGTGCACCAGGTCCGGCGCGAGCTGGTCGCCCCTCATCCGTGACGCGGTGAGCGGTCCTGGATGCGGCGCGTCCGGGTCCGTGAGCATGGCGATGATGGTGTCCCGCTGCCAGAGGCGGCCGCTGGTGCCGATCTCCCGGAAGTCGGGGTGCAGCAGCGTTGCCAGCACATCCGCCGAGGCCCGCACCCCGGGATCGAGGAGGCGGAGCTCGCCCTCGACGGCTGCGGCAACGGCGGGCGAGGACTCAGTCACGTGTCATCTCCACAAGCTTGACCACGGTGTTCCAGTTGCGGCTGGTGGCGATGAGGTCACGGGTGAAGGCGGGCCGCCCGAGCGCCACCGCGAGCTTCGAGCGTCCGAGCCCTTCGGGCGCGTACAGGTAGAGGGCACGGTCCCCGAGCCGGAACTCCTCGGGGCGGAAGGCCTCGGCGTCGAGCGCGGCGAAGCGTGCGGCGTCGACGGCCCTGTCGAAATAGGTGACGTGCAGTTGCTTGGCCTCGAGTTCGGCGGCCGGGAAGGGGCAGGCGCCGGCCACGTCGGCGAGATAGCCGGCCGATCGGACCAGACAGTCGACCGGAAAGCCGAACCGCTCCTCGATCGCCCGCTCCAGCCCGGCGGCCAGGGTCCCCTCGTCGCCGGACGCGCTGCGGAACACGGCGTTGCCGCTCTGCAGGTACGTGGCGATGTCCTCGTGCCCCAGTTCCCCGAGCAGCGTGCGGAGTTCCGCCATCGGGACCCGGCGGTGCCCACTCACATTGATCCCGCGCAGCAGTGCCGCGTACATCGTGCTCATGACCTCACCCTAGGGCTTTTGACGGCGTGAGGCCGCCGCGCCCCGTGGGGGAGGGCGCGGCGGCCTCGTGCCTGTTCCGTCGTGCCTGTTCGTCCTACTCCACGACCTTGAGGAGCTTGTTCGCCGTACCCTCGGTGGCGTTGGAGATGGCATCCGGGGTGGCTCCGTCCGAGAGCGCCGTGGCGACCTCCTCCGGGGTGGCGTCCGGGTGTCCACCGAGGTAGACGGCCGCCGCACCGACCACGTGCGGCGTCGCCATGGACGTGCCCGAGATCGTGTTCGTGGCGTCGTCACTGTCGTTCCAGGCCGACGTGATGTCCGAGCCGGGAGCGTAGATGTCGACGACCGAGCCGAAGTTGGAGAACGACGACTGCTCGTCGTCCACGGTGGACGAGGCAACCGTGATGGCCTCGGGGACGCGGGAGGGGGAGCCCTCGCCGGCGTCGCTCGACTCGTTGCCCGCGGCGACGGCGAAGGTGACGCCGGAGGCGATGGCCTTCTGCACCGCGGCGTCGAGGGCCGGGTCCGCGGATCCACCGAGGCTCATGTTGGCGACGGACGGGCCCTCGTGGTTCGTGGTGACCCAGTCGATGCCCGCGACGACCTGCTCGGTGGTGCCCGAGCCGGCGTCGTCCAGGACCCGGACGGCCACGATCTTCGCCTTCTTGGCCACCCCGTGGGCCGCGCCCGCTATGGTTCCGGCCACGTGGGTGCCGTGCCCGTTGCCGTCGTCGGCGTCGTCGTCGTTGTCCACGGCGTCGAAGCCCGAAGTGGCGCGGCCCTCGAAGTCCTTGTGGGTGACGCGGACACCGGTGTCGATGACGTACGCCGTGACGTCCCCGCCCGCGGCGTCCGGGTAGTTGTACGCGCCGTCACCGGTGGTCTCGGCCTGGTCGATCCGGTCCAGCCCCCATGAAGGCGGGTTGTCCTGGGTGGCGTCGATGTGGAACTTCTTGTTCTGGACGACCTTGGAGACGGCCGGGTCGGCGGCGAGCCGCTTGGCCTCGGTCTCCGAAAGCCCGCTGGCGGAGAAGCCGTTGATGGCCGACTTGTAGTTCCGCTGGAGCTTGCCGCCGTACTCCTTCGCCAGCCCGGCCTTGTCGGCCTTCTGGTCCAGCATCACGATGTAGCTGCCGGAGACGGCCGTCGCCGCGTCCGCGCCGTAGACGGTGCCCATCGCGGGAGCCGGGGCGGCTCCGGCGAACGAGGTGGAGAGCAGGGTGACACCGGCGGCCGCAGCGACTGCGGTGATCGCGGCGGTGAGCTTGACCGAACGAGCGCGCTTGTGAATTGCCATGAAGAGGGGGCTCCTCGTCATTCTTTGTGGGGGGATTGGCCCTCGGCCGGAAATTCTCCGGGGGCTGGTTCGAAACACTGCTCGATTGACGCGCGCAGATCAAGACCTTCATGCAGCCGTCACGGACTCGGCAAGCTTTCGACACAGATAAAATGCGCGCTTCACTGCGAATCAGTCCAAAACGCCGTGCGATTCCGCAGCATGAGAGCGCCTCAGAATTCACGTACGAGTGAACCTGGCCAGATCAGACACGAATGCCCCCCGCCCTACCAGCAGGAACTCCGGAACGAGGGAGCGGAATGGCATGCTTCGGTTGTGTGCGTCGATGGCAGCTCCCGCCTTCCCCGGGCGGGGACGCGTGGTCCACCGCTTGCATGACATATGGGGATGACGGGATGTCAGGCGGTCAGCCCCTTACGCGGCCGCCTCCCGCCCGAGCCCCGACGGGCCCGCGGCCCGCCCTCGGTCCCCGCACATGCGCCACGCGGCGGGTCCGAGCGGCCGGACCGAGGGCAGGCGGCACTCGGAGCCGGGAAGGCGCGAGGACCGGAGGCGTCAGTGCCGGCCGGAGCGACCGGTTCGCGGGCCGCCGCCTTCGTCTGCCGACTCGGCACCGCAGCGGTCCGCTCCCCCGGGGCACGCCGCCGCCACGGGCGGCCGCCGGGCGGCGCTGAGCCGCACGCGGCCCGCCGCCCTCAGCCCGGGCTGCCGGCGGAATGACCGAGTACGGCGCGGAACCGTTCCCGCCCCGCCTCGGTGCTCGCTTCCCACAGCCCTGCGGTGTCACCGGACACCGAGAGGGACTGGAGCCGGTGCTCCTGCGCGCGGAAGCCGGTGCCGACCACGTTCTGGTCCAGCATCCCCATCGCGGTGAGCGCCGCATGCCCGCAGGACACCGCGTCCTCGGGATTCCCCGACCCGTTGGCCGGCAAGGCATGGCGCAGGACCAGGGCGGCGAAGAAGGCGTAGATGCCGACGACGTCGGTGATCACCTCGTCGTCCTTCTGCCTCAGCTCCGGAAACCGCTCCAGCACACGTACGCGCTCCTCGGCGTCGGACAACGGGCGGTCGACGTGCCAGAGGTCGTGTACGGACTCCGCGTAGAGGTCGACGTCGCCTTCCCTGCCTCCTCCGCCCGCCCGCAGCCCCACGAACAGTGGTGCCATGCGTTCGACGCAGGCGGCTACGTACAGGCGCACCGTGTCTCCGTCCCCGTTGCGGAGGGTCGTCGCTACGGCCTCTTCCACCAACGTCTCCACGCCTCCACCTCTCCCCTGAGCCGTCCGTACAGCCGACATGCTCGCAGAAGGCCGGCGCGTTCCAGCCACTGGGGCGCCGGCATGCGCAGCAGGTCGGCGCCCGGTGGATGGTCGAGCCCGGAGAAGCACGCGGGCGGGGCACGAGGTGACGTCGGCGGCGTCCTCATGCCGCCGAGGCAGACAGGACGAGACCCGTCCAGTCGGGGGACCCGCGCTCCGGCCCGGTCAGCGCTGGTAGCGGGCCAACACCCGGTTCCCGTCGTCGACCAGGCGTTTCTTCAGCTCCTCGGTGTCGATGGCCCCGCTGTAGTACTCCTGGAGTGCGGGCGTGGCGACCTTGTCCTTCCACTCGGGATAGCCGCGCACGGACTGCGCGGGGGCGGGACGCAGCCCCCGGGCGAGAGCGGTGCCCGCAGCCCAGCCGTTCTCCTCGGTGTGCAGCGCGGGATCGGCCAGCGCCTCGGTTCCGGTCGGCAGCATCCAGTCCCCCTTGGCGAGCCGCACCATGTTCGCGGGACGCAGCAGGAAGTCGATGAACTGCACGGCCTCCTTCTTGTGCGGGCTGTCCTCGGCGACGGAGAGGGTCTGCGGGCTGACCCCCTGGGCGGTCCCTCCGCTGCCCGCCGGGGTGGGCAGTACCGTCCACTCGAAGCCCTCGGGGGCCTGTTCGACGACCTGCTGGCGGTAGGAGAATCCCAGCGGGACCATGGCGTACTTGCCGCCGAAGAAGCCGGGAAGTGTGTCCGAACCGCCCATGCCGAGCGCTGAACGCGCGGCGCTTCGATCGGAGTTGACCTGCTCCTGGACCGTGCCGGGCATGACCCGGTCACCGTCGTCGAAGCGGATGTCCACCTTGCCGTCCGCGCCGCGGTGGAAGAGCTGCCCGCCGGTGGAGAGGCCCAGGTTGAGGGTGACGGATACCGGCTCCTTGAGCGGCCAGGCGACCCCGTACGTCCCCTTCCCCGTCAGCTCCTGGGTGACCTGACGGAACTCCGCCCAGCTCCAGGGCTTCTCGGGGGTCGGGATCCGGACCCCCGAGGACTCGAGGATCTTCTTGTTGGCGATCAGGACCTTGGGTTCCTGGAGGAAGGGGACTCCGTAGACGCCGTCGCCGAAGGTGGTGGTCGCCCACGACTGCCGCGGGATGTCCCCGGTCAGCCGGCCCGGCAGCAGGGGCCGCAGGTCGGCGAGGTAGCCGCCGTACGCGAAGTCCGCGAGGTCGTCGGAGGCGTCGTGGATGATGTCAGGCGCCTCACCGCCCTCGAAGGAGGTCAGCAGCTGGTCGTGGACGTTGTCCCAGCTGCCCTGGACGTAGTCCACCTGGACGTCCGGGTGGGCCGCGTTCCATTCGCGTACGAGCTGCTTGTTGGCGTCGACGGATTCCTTCTGCCAGGCCAGCGACTGGAAGCTGAGCCGGATCGGACCGCCGGTGTCCGTGCCGCGGCCACCGTCTCCCGAACAGCCGGTCAGCAGGAGAGCGAGCGCGGTGGTCACCGCGGCGGCGAGTGAGGGCAGTCGGCGGCCCATCAGTGCTTCACCGCCCCGGCCGTCAGACCGCCGGTGATGCGCTTCTGGATGATCGCGAAGAGCACGAGCGAGGGGAGGGTGGCGAGGAAGGCGGCGGCGGCGAGCGGCCCGAGGTCGGCCACGCCCTCCGCGCCCAGGAAATGGGTGAGTACGACCGGCAAGGTCTGCTTCTCCGGTGTCTTGAGCAGGACGAGCGCGAAGAAGAACTCGTTCCATGCGGTGATGAACGCGAAGAGGGCGGTGGCCACGATCCCCGGGGCCAGCAGCGGTGCGGTGACCGAGACGAGGATCCGCACCTTCCCGGCCCCGTCGACGGCGGCGGCCTCCTCCAGTTCGGGCGGCACCGCCCGTACGTAGCCGGCCAGCATCCAGAGGGCGAAGGGCAGTGACCAGACGACGTACACCAGGATCAGCCCCCACAACGAGTTGATCAGGTGCAGGTACTTGAGGACCAGGAACAGCGGAATGATCACCAGGACGAAGGGGAACGCCTGGCTCACCACGACCCATCCGGTGGCGGCGGCGGCCAGGCGCCCCCGGTGCCGGGCCATCACGTAGGCCATGGGCGTGGCGATGACGACCGCGATCAGGGCCGCACACAGCGCGGCGGTGAGCGAGTTGGCCGCGGCCCGGAGCAGCGGCTGTTCGTCGAAGGCCTGCCGGAAGTTGTCCAGCGTCGGATCCTGTGGAATCCACGTGGGGTGCAGCGAGCCGAGTTCACGGGCCGGCTTGAAGGCGGTCGATATCAGCCAGAGGAAGGGGAAGGCCAGGAAGACGAGATAGCACAGGAGCGCGGCGTACTGTCCGGCGCGCGCGGTTCTGCCCGTACGGAGGCTCATGCGTCCTCACCTCCCCTGAGTCGGCCGACGAGGTAGACGGCGAGGATCACCGAGATGACGGCGACCATCACGCATCCCATCGCGGCCGCATAACCGAACTGGCCGTAGCGGAAAGCCTCTTCGTAGGCGAAGAGCATGGGCAGCCGGGTGCGGCCCCCCGGTCCGCCGCTGGTCAGGACGTAGACCAGGGCGAAGGAGTTGAAGTTCCAGATGAAGTTGAGCGCGCTGATGGCCAGGGCCACCGGCCTGATGGCGGGCCAGGTGACCGTGCGGAAGCGGCGCAGGGCACCGGCTCCGTCGAGCGCGGCCGCCTCGTGCAGTTCGTGCGGGGTGTTCTGCAGCCCGGCCAGCAGTGCCACGGTGGTCTGCGGCATTCCGGCCCAGATGCCGACGATTATCACGGCGGGCAGCGCGGTGGCGAGTCCGGTCAGCCAGTCCCTGCCGTCACCGAGGCCGAGATCGCGGACGGTCTCGTTGAGGATGCCGGCGTCGGGGTTGTAGACCAGGCGCCACATGATGCCGACGACGACCTCGGGCATGGCCCAGGGGATGATCGCCAGCGCTCTGGCGAGCCAGCGCATCCGCAGGTTCGCGTTGAGCAGCAGGGCGAGGCCGAGTGCCAGCACGAACTGGGGCACCGTGACCCCGACCGCCCACAGCAGGCCGATCCGGAAGGAGTCCCAGAACAGCGTGTCGTGCAGCAGGTCCTGGAAGTTGAGGAGACCGACCCACTGCGTGGAGCGGGTGCGGCCCGACTGCGCGTCGGTGAAGGCCAGCGCGATGCCGTAGAGCAGGGGGCCGACGCTCAGGATCAGGATCGGGATCAGAGCGGGCAGCACCAGGAACCAGGTGGCACCGTCCCGTCGGCGGCCGTCACCCCGTCCGCCCTGGGGGGCCTTACGCCCGGACCGCGTCATTGCGGTCGCCAGTGTCATGAATTCGACCTCTTCATTACCCTTGGATCGGTTTCATCCCTGTATTGCCGCCCGGGCGGCCCCCGTCATCGTGCTGACGGGCCGCCCGTTCGTCAAGGTGGCCTGCGCGGATGAGAAAATCGGGCCATGGACGAGATGCGCGCACGCGAAGTACTGACCGCCGCCGGACTGCCCGGCGGGGCGGAGCTCCTCGCGCTGGGCGAGAACGCGGTGTTCGCCGTCGGCGGTCTGGTGGCCAAGATCGGCCGGGACGCCACACACCACCCCGAGCTGCTGGAGCGCGCCGAGCGTGAGGTGGCCGTCGCACGGTGGCTCGCCGCCTCGGGCGTACCCGCCGTACGCGCCGCCGAATCCCGGGCCCGCCTTATGGAGGGCCACCCGGTCACCCTGTGGCACCGGTTGCCCGACGCCGTGCGCCCGTCCGAACCGCGTGACCTGGCCCCGTTGCTCACCCAGGTGCACGCGTTGCCCGCCCCCGAGGACTTCACACTGCCCCGCCGTGAGCTGCTCGGCGGAGTCGAGCGCTGGCTGCGGATCGCGGGCGACGCGATCGATCCGGCCGACGCCGACTATCTGCGCGGCCGGCGCGACGGCTTCGCGAAGGCCGCGGCGGCCCTCGTCCCGCACCTGGCTCACGGTCCCGTCCACGGCGACGCGCTTCCCCGCAACGTGCACGTCACCCCGGACGGGCCGGTGCTGGTCGACCTGGAGACCTTCTCCGCCGATCTGCGCGAACACGACCTGGTGGTCCTCGCGCTCTCCCGCGACCGCTACGGTCTCCCGGCCCCCGCCTACGACGCGTTCACTGAGGCGTACGGCTGGGACGTGCGCACCTGGGAAGGGTGCGCGGTGCTGCGCGGCGCCCGCGAGACGGCGAGCTGCGCCTGGGTCTCGCAGCACGCCCCGGCGAACCCCAAGGCGCTGGAGGAGTTCCGGCGCAGGGTGGCGTCACTGCGGGAGGACGACCCCGAGGTGCGCTGGTACCCCTTCTGAAACGCCCGCCCCCTCGCGCGAAGCCGGGTACCGTACGGCGGGCCGGCTCCGACCGTCCAGCACCGGCAACCCGACCCCTCCCAGGTTGACTTCATGCGACTTCTCGACAGGATCACCGGAACCAGGCACCCCGAATCCGGAGTGGCGGCACGCGCGGCCGGGGAGTTGCGGAGGGCCCTGCTCGGCCTCGGTGAGTCGGACGTCCCCTACGTCATCCGTGACGGCGCGGCGCATGACGCCGATCTGGTGGCGGAGTGGCGGATCGCCGAGCCCGCCTGGCAGACCTTCTTCATCGGGTCCCAGCTGACGCACGCCGTCCGGATCCGGATGCGTCTGGCCGAGGAGAGCCATGAGGTGCGCGCCGTCGAGGAGCAGTGGGAGGTCGAGCGCGTCGGGAATCCGCAGCGGCTCCGGACTTCGGCGGAGTACTCGCGCGGCTCGGGCCGGACCGTCTCACGCCGCTGGTCGCTTCGACGCGGGGAGAACGGCCGCCTCGAAGCGACGGAGACCTTCAGCTTCGACAGTGCGCAGCTGACCGGCCCCCTGCGCGACACCGTCCTCACCTCGGGCTGGACGTGGCGCGGAGTGATCTTCGGAAAGCTGTGAGGCGGTCGGGAAGCTGTGAGGCGGTCAGGGCCCGCCGCACTCTCTCCGCCCGGCGCTTCCGGCCGCACTCCGCGGCCGCCTGCATGCCCGCACAGGCCCGGCCCGGGCTGTTCCCCGCGTGGTGCGTGGACCGGCCCGTCGGCGTCCTCCGGCAGGATCCCGGGGACGTCGCCGCCCCGTATGCTTCCCACGACCGCCTTGATCATCCGGATGGAGTCCCCATGACCACTGCCCGCCTGTCCGCAGCCACATGGAGCCTCTCGGTCATGGCCACCGCCGCGCTGCTCGTCGGCTGCTCGGCATCGGTCAGTGTGGGGAGCTCCGAACCGAAACTGTCCGCGGACAAGCTGGCCGCCACGGTCTCCGAGAAGCTCGCCCGCACGACAGGGCGGCCGGAGCCTGACGTCGTCTGCCCCGAGGACCTCGTCGGGAAGGTCGGTACCACCACCCGGTGCGAGCTCACGGCGGACGACGGCAGCACCCTGGGCGTGTCGGTCGACGTCACCTCGGTCGACGGAGAACAGATCAACTTCGACATCAAGGCCGATGAGACGGCTTCACCCGCACCGAACTGACGGCCCACGGTGGCCTGATCCTCCTCACCCGCCGGCCGGCTCCCGCCTCCGGGGGATGAGCGGCCAGGCCGCTTCGACGACCGCCGCCGGATCCGCGGTGCGCCGCAGATACGCCTGCAGGGAGAGCGACTGCTCGGCCGCCGCGCGCACCTGGAGGCCGTGCAGGTCCGGCAACGGCATCACTCCGACGGGCCGGTGCATCTCCCCCATGCGTCGCACCACCCGGGCGGCGGCCACGGCGTCCGCCTTCGCGTCGTGCGCGTCGTCGAGCGGCACCCTGTAGTGGGCGCACAACGCGTGCAGGGCCCGCTTCCCCTTCCGGTACTTGTCGACGTGCTTGTCGATCACCAGCGGATCGATGACGGGCGAGGGTGCGCCACCCAGTCGCTCGCTGACCGAGTCGACCGCGTACCGCCGGCACTCACGGTCGAGCAGAGACAGGTCGTAGCGTGCGTTCATCACCACCAGCGGCGTCCCCGAGCGCAGCCCGTCGGCGACGGCCCGCGCGATCTCATCGACCGCGGAGGCGGCCGGAGCCCCGTGCTCACGGGCGCGTTCCGTCGAGATGCCGTGGATCGCCGACGCCTGCTCGGGTATGGCCACACCGGGGTCCAGCAGCCACGTCCGCTCCCCTGAAACCGATCCGTCGGCCTCCAGCCGGATGACCGCCGCCGTCACGATGCGGTCGGTCTCGACGTCCGTCCCCGTCGTCTCCAGGTCGAACGCCAGCAACGGCCCGCTCATCCAGCTCATCCCGTATCTTCCCTCCGTGGTGCGTTCCCCCAAGTGACGACCACCCTCGCACGCACCACTGACAACGCCGGAAGGGATGTCAGGAGACGGGCCTCGAGTCCGTCCAGACCGACTCGAACTCCTCGCGGTACGTCTCGAAGAGTCCGTGCTCGCTGTCCTGCCCCGCCCTGACCACCGCACGACCGCCGCCCCGCAGCACCAGTACGGGCGCCTCCATGCCGCGTGCGCGGCGAAGATACGGCTGGACGACCCCGACCGCGTCGGACCCGTCACCGTCCACCAGATAGGCGGTGAAGCGCGGCGTCTCGTCGAAGACGTGGATCTGGAAGGCGCCCGGGTCACGGAGCTTGGAGCGGACCCGCCGCATGTGGAGGATGTTCATCTCCACCGAGCGGCTCAGCTCGCCCTTCTTGAGCCCCAGTTCACGCTCCCGGCGTTTCACCGCGCTGCTCGCCGGGTTGATGAACAGCAGCCGGACCCGGCAGCCCGACTCGGCGAGCCGCACCAGTCGGCGCCCGGAGAAGTTCTGCGTGAGGAGATTGAGCCCTATGCCGATCGCGTCCAGCCGGCGCGCGCCGCCGAACAGGTCCTCGGCGGGCAGCTGGCGCTGCAGCCGCACCCGGTCAGGGTGGACGGAGACCACGTCGGCGTAGCGGTCGCCGACCAGCTCCTCCACCGCGTCCACCGGCAACCGGTCGGCCGACGGGACGGAGGCCCCGCTGCCGAGGATCTCCAGGAGCCGGGCGGAGGCCCTCTCCGCCTGCGCGAGGACCGCTTCGTTCAGCGCACGGTTGCGGGAGACGACGTTGCGCGCCACCTCCAGCTCGTCCAGCGCGAGCTCCACGTCTCGGCGGTCGTCGAAGTACGGCTCGAAACAGGGCCAGTGCTGGACCATCAGCTCGCGCAGCTGCGGCAGCGTGAGGAAGCTCAGGACGTTGTCGTCGGCCGGGTCGAGCAGATAGCCCTTGCGGCGCGAGACCTCCCGGACCGCGACGGCACGCTGCACCCACTCCTGCCCCGCGGGTCCCGCGGCGGCCACCACCCAGTCCTCGCCGTGCACAGGCTCGTAGATCGGCCGGATCACGGAGGAGACGACGGCACGCAGCCGCTGCTCCACCAGATTCAGCCAGATGTAGGCACGCCCCGCCCGCTGGGCCCGTGTGCGCACCTCGTTCCAGGAGTCCGCTCCCCAGCCCAGCTCAGCACCGATCTCCACGGGCTGAGCGAGGGAGACCGCCCCCGGTGGGGCATCGATCGATTCCCCCTCGTGACCTGCGTCACCTGGGGGCAGCTCGAATCCTCCCGAGCTCACCCGTGTACCGCCTTCCAATCCCCCACCAACGATCAAGGAAGGGTACTCCGGTAGCGGGAGCCGGTGCAGCAGGATGCACAGGGTCCTTACTCAACTCCCCTGATTGACGGATCCGTTCCTTGCGGTGAGATCGGGCGGAGTGAGATGGTTCATAGCGATTGCGCACCCCTTCGCACGCCGTGAACCGGACGCGGGAGCCGCCCGGCGGCCCGGGCCCCCTGTCCGGGCGACATCCAGGTGTCCCAGGTTGACCGAGCCGACGGGATCGTGGCGACGGGACCCGGCCGCACCGGCCGACGTACTAGGTACAGGACCGTCTTTCGGGGAGTATCGGGGCGAAAACCCCCCAGAACCCGGATCCGAAGTGGAAGAGTCCTATCTATGCAGGTCTGGCCGGGACACGCGTATCCGCTCGGCGCCACCTACGACGGCGCCGGAACCAACTTCGCGGTCTTCTCGGAGGCTGCCGACCGAATCGAGTTGTGCCTGCTGCACGACGACGGTTCAGAAACGGCGGTGGAGCTCCGCGAGACCGACGCCTTCGTGCGCCACGCGTATCTGCCCGGGGTGATGCCCGGACAGCGTTACGGCTTCCGGGTGCACGGACCCTACGAGCCGCAGCACGGGCAGCGCTGCAATTCGGCGAAGCTGCTCCTCGATCCGTACGCCCGTGCGATCTCGGGGCAGATCCGGTGGGGCGAGGCGGTGTACGGCTATCCGTTCGGCAAGCCGGACGAGCGCAACGACCTCGACTCGGCACCGCACATGATGAGCTCGGTCGTGGTCAATCCGTACTTCGACTGGGGCGACGACCGCCGCCCGCGTACGGACTACCACCGCACGGTCATCTACGAGGCCCATGTGAAGGGCCTGACGATGCTCCACCCCGGCCTCCCCGAGGAACTGCGCGGCACCTACGCGGGGCTCGCTCATCCGGAGATCATCGCCCATCTGACGGAGCTCGGTGTCACCGCGATCGAGCTGATGCCGGTACACCAGTTCGTCCAGGACCACCGCCTCGCGGACGCCGGCCTGGCCAACTACTGGGGCTACAACACCATCGGCTTCTTCGCCCCGCACAACGCCTACGCGTCCTGGGGTGACCGGGGCGAGCAGGTACTGGAGTTCAAGCAGGCGGTGAAGGCGCTGCACCAGGCGGGCATCGAGGTGATCCTCGACGTGGTCTACAACCACACCGCGGAGGGCAACCACCTCGGTCCGACGCTCTCCTTCCGGGGCCTGGACAACGCCTCGTACTACCGCCTGGCGGACGACCCGAAGTACTACATGGACACCACGGGCACCGGGAACTCGCTGCTCATGCGGTCACCGCACGTCCTGCAGCTGATCATGGACTCGCTGCGGTACTGGGTGACCGAGATGCACGTGGACGGCTTCCGCTTCGATCTCGCCGCGACCCTGGCACGCCAGTTCCACGAGGTGGACCGGCTGTCCTCCTTCTTCGACCTCGTACAGCAGGACCCGGTGGTCAGCCAGGTGAAGCTGATCGCCGAGCCCTGGGACGTGGGCGAGGGCGGCTACCAGGTGGGGAACTTCCCACCGCTGTGGACCGAGTGGAACGGCAAGTACCGGGACACGGTGCGGGACCTGTGGCGGGGCGAGCCCCGGACCCTCGCGGAGTTCGCCGGCCGCCTCACGGGCTCCTCCGACCTCTACCAGGACGACGGCAGACGCCCGCTGGCCTCGATCAACTTCACCACCTGCCACGACGGTTTCACACTGAACGACCTGGTCTCGTACAACGACAAGCGCAACGACGCCAACGGCGAGGGCAACCGGGACGGCGAGAGCCACAACCGCTCCTGGAACTGCGGGGCGGAGGGCGAGACCGAGGACAAGGAGGTCCTGGAGCTGCGCAGCCGTCAGATGCGCAACTTCGTCGCCACTCTGATGCTCTCCCAGGGTGTGCCCATGCTGAGCCACGGCGACGAGTTCGCCCGGACGCAGCGGGGGAACAACAACGGCTACTGCCAGGACAACGAGCTCTCCTGGGTCCACTGGCCCGACCCGTCCGCCGCCTCGCGCGCCGAGGACGGGGACGAGGAGGCGGGTGGCACGGACACCAGCCTGCTGGAGTTCACCCGCTCCATGGTCTGGCTGCGCCGGGACCACCCGGTCTTCCGGCGCAGGCGCTTCTTCCACGGCCGTCCGGTCGAGGGCACGCACGACGAGCTGTCCGACATCGCGTGGTTCACCCCCCGGGGTGAGGAGATGACCCAGCGGGACTGGCAGGCGGCGCACGCCAAGGCCATGACGGTCTTCCTGAACGGCCACGCCATCTCCGAGCCGGGCCCGCGCGGTGAGCGGATCGCCGACGACTCGTTCCTGCTCATGTTCAACGCGGGTGCCGAGACCCTGGAGTTCGCCGTGCCCATGAACCACGGCAAGCAGTGGCAGGTCGTCGTGGACACCGCCGTCCCGGACGGGGTGCCGCCGGGCGCGGGGCCCAAGGTGTCGGCGGGCGAGCGGGTGACGCTCGTCGGGCGGAGCCTGACCGTGCTCAAGCGTCCGGCGTAGGCCGAAGGGGTGACGGGCACCGGGCGGGTACCGCCCTGCCGGTGCCCGGTGGCCCGGAAGGTGGGAGAGCGGCGCCGGGCTGGGTACGTACGAGTCCATGACGCCCACCGCCACGTACCGGCTCCAGCTCCAACCGGACTTCCCGTTCGCCGCCGCCGCCGACGCCGTGCCGTATCTCGCCGACCTCGGCGTCTCCCATCTGCATCTGTCCCCCGTCCTGGAGGCCGTGCCGGGTTCGGGGCACGGTTACGACGTCGTCGACCACACCGCGGTACGGGCCGAGTTCGGGGGCGAGGAGGGCCTCCGGGAGCTGGCCGGCACGGCCCGCGCCCACGGCCTCGGCATCGTGCTGGACATCGTGCCGAACCACATGGCCGCCGCCCCCCGGCACAACCTGCCGCTGTGGGAGGTGCTGCGTGAGGGCCCTCAATCCCCGTACGCCCGCTGGTTCGACATCGACTGGGCGGCGGGCGGCGGGAAGGTGCTGCTGCCCGTGCTGGCGGGGCGCGTCGGCGAGGAGAGCGACAGCTTCGAGCCGGGTACCCGCGGCGACGGCACCGCCGTGCTCCGCTACGGCGATCTGGAGTTCCCGGTCCGCGAGGGCACGGCGCACCTGCCGCTGCCGGAACTCCTGGCCGCCCAGCACTACCGGCTCGCCTGGTGGCGGCTGGCCAGAACGGAGCTGAACTACCGGCGCTTCTTCACCATCTCCGATCTGATCGGCGTGCGGGTGGAGCATCCGGAGGTCTTCGCCGCCACCCACGGCAAGATCCTGGAACTGGTCCGCGACGGAGTCGTCGACGGGCTGCGCATCGACCATCCGGACGGGCTCGCCGACCCGGCCGCGTATCTGGGACAGCTCGGCGACGAGAGCGGCGGGCGGTGGACGGTGGTGGAGAAGATCCTCACCGGCTCCGAGCCCCTTCCCGCCGGCTGGGCCGTAGCGGGGACGACCGGGTACGACGCGCTGCACCGGATCGACGGTCTGTTCACCGACCCGATGGGCGCGGCCGACCTGCTCGGCCGTTACCGGGACTTCGCGGGCCCTCCCGGGGACCGCGGCGGCTACTGGACCGCGACGGTGCGCCGTGCGGCGTACCGCGTGGTCACCCATGAGCTGGCGGCCGAGACGGAGTGGCTGACCCGCCTCGCCGTCGAGGTGTGTGCCGGGAGCCCCGCACTGCACGACCACGCACCGTGGGCGCTCCACACGGCGGTGCGCGAACTGCTGGTGCGGGTGCCCGTCTACCGGCCGTACGTGACGGCGGGGGGCCCGCTCACCGAGATCGCCGAGTCGACGCTGCCGGCCGAGGCGGTACGGGACGCCAGGGCGGTGTTCTCGGTCGCCCGGGAGTCGGAGGCCGTCGAAGTGGTGCGGGATCTGGCGCTGGGCCGCCTCGGCGACGGGCCGGCACACGCGGCGTTCTGCGCCCGGTTCGCGCAGACGGCGTCCGCGCTGCACGCCAAGTCGGTGGAGGACACGGCGTTCTACCGCTACGTTCCGCTGATCTCGGCGACGGAGGTGGGCGGCGACCCCGGCCGGCCGGCGGTGAGCCCCGAGGAGTTCCACGCGTTCTGTGCCCGCATCGCGCGGGACTGGCCGGCGACCGGCACGGTGCTGACCACGCACGACACCAAGCGCAGCGGGGACGTGCGGGCCCGGATCGCGGTCCTCTCCGAGTGCCCCGAGCGGTGGTCCTCGCTGGTGGCGCAGCTGTCCAGGTCCGCTTCGGTACCGGCCCCGGATCCCCAGCTGGCCTGGCAGGCCTGGCAGTCGGCGTACGGCTGCGCGGGCCTGCCCGCGGGCGAGATGGCGGGCAGGCTGGAGCCCGCCCTGCTGAAGTCCGTGCGTGAGGCGGGCCTGTTCACCAGCTGGACCGAGCCGGATCCGGTCTACGAAAGGGCGGTCACCGACTTCGTGGCGGCCGGTCCGGGAAGTGACACGGGTGAGGCGCGGTCGATGATGACGAGGTTCGCGGACGCCCTCGCCCCCTTCGCCCGGGCCAATGTGCTGGGTGCCGCGCTGGTGCATCTGACGATGCCCGGCGTGCCCGATCTGTACCAGGGCACGGAGCGGGAGTACATCGCGCTGGTCGACCCCGACAACCGGCGTCCGTTCACCAGGCCGGCCGGGGGCGAGGGTGAAAAGGCTGCGCTGACGACGACCGCGCTGCGTCTGCGCCGGGAGCGGCCGGAGGTCTTCGGCGAGAGGGGCGTCTACACACCGCTGGCGGCACGGGGACCCGCAGCGGCGCACTGTCTGGCCTTCTGCCGGTCCGGTGAGGTGGTGACGGCGGTGACCCGGCTGTCGCTGCGCCTCGACGAGGAGGGCGGCTGGCGCGACACGGAGCTGACGCTGCCGGACGAGGGGCCGTGGACCGATCTCCTGGCGCCCGGCGGGGAGTTCACGGGGCCTGTGGTGCCCGTGGCTCGGCTCTTCGCGGACCGTCCGGTGGCGCTTCTCGTCAGGGCGTCGCCGGTACGGCGCTGAGGAACCCCGGGCGTCGCCACGGGGCGCCCTGACCCTGACCGTAAGTCAGGACGGGGGCACGGGAAGGGACGCGCTGAGCCGGAACGTCATCCGGCCGAAGCTGACCTGGTCGCCGTCGCTCACCACGACCGATCCGACGACCCGCTGTCCGTTGACGCACGTGCCGTTCGTCGAGCCCAGGTCACGCAGGATCCACCGGCTGCCGTGCGCGGTCAGTTCGGCGTGCGTCCGGGACACCGTCTCGTGGCTGAGCCGGAGTCCGTTGCCCGGGTCACGGCCGATGCGCAGCGGGTGCGGGCCGGGCACCGGCAGCAGGAGTTTCGGCAGCCGCTCGGACTGCCATGCCCTGCGCACCCGGGCCGGAAAGGCGGAGACCCCGCCGACGGCGCGGAACAGGCCGCGCGACCAGCGCCCGCCGGAATCAAGATCGGAGGTGAGCGCCGCCAGCTCTTCCGGACGCCGGGCCGTCAGGGCCAGTTCCATGCGCCGCAGGAAGGTGTCGTGGGAGAGCTTGCCCTGGGCGGCGCCGTCTCTGAGCACGCCGAGAACACGGTCGCGCTGGGCGTCGGACAGCCGCGCGGGATACGTGTAGGGCTCGAAGGAGGACGTCACGGTACCGATTGTCGGGCCGACAGGACCGAGGTGTCCAGACGATGCCCGTTTCCGGCCTCCCTGACCTGCGTGGCAGCGGAGCGAGAGCACTCGCCTATCGCCCCGAAGCCGTCCTCCCCCGCAGGCTGCCGGCGCCGGCCGGGCCGTGGGCGTGCAGGGGCACGGGCCCGGCACGCAGGAGGTGAAGAGCGTCAAAGTGGCGACCAGCCGGGACGACGTCCCGACGACGACGTCCTGCCCGCGTCCGGGCGGCGTCGACTTCGAGCGCGCCTTCGACGGGGTGGGGCCGGCCGTAAAGCGGTGGACCCGACGTGCCGGGGCCCGTATCGTCGGCGTCCGGACCCCTGGCCGGCCTCGGCCCGGACGCCTGACAAGGAAGGAGGCGAGACACGTGCGTGACCTCAGCACCACCCCTGACACCACGTTCACGCGCTCCCGTTCCGTCCGCAGGACGGTGTCGGACTCGGTCTGACCGGGGGCGCCGAGTCCCGGAGGACACCACCATGACCGTTCCGGTCATCCGCTCGCTCACCCGGAGCGACGCACATCTCTTCGATTCCCTGCAGGGCCGTACGCTCGTCGGCCGTGCCGCGTTCGGCCACCGCTACGCCACCGTGCACGAGGGCGGTGAGTACCGCCCCGAGTGGACCTGGGTCGCTCTGCGCGACGGCGTGGTCGTCGCCAGGGCGGCCTGGTGGGGCGGGCCCAAGGACACCGAGCCCGTGCTCCTCAACCACTTCGACTTCGCCGAGGGCGAGGACGCCGCGGGCACCGAACTGCTGCGCCGCGCCCCGTGGTCCGTCGAGTACGAGCTGATCGTGCCGCCGAACTGGCGGGACATCCGCGAGGTGCGGGCGGCCGCTTCGGCGCGGATCGCGGCGGCCCAGGCGGCGGGGATGGAGCCGCTGGTCGAGCGTTACCGCTACGAGTGGACTCCCGCGGACGGCCTGCCGGAGCGGCCCGGCAGGCTGGAGTTCCGCCAGGAACCCGACGACGCGGTCATCCTGGACGTGCTGCGGCGGGTCCACTCACAAACGCTGGATGCCCACGCCCTGCGCGCCATCGAGGGGCCGGGCGGTCTCGAGCAGGCCGCTCAGGAGGAGCTGGACTTCTTCAACTGGTGTCCCTCGCCCCGCTCCTGGTGGCAGCTCGCCCACACCCCGGACGGCGGACTCGTGGGCATCCATGTGCCCGCCCGCAATCCGGGTGGTCCGTGCATCGGCTTCATCGGGGTCGTCCCCGAGGCGCGCGGGCACGGCTACGGCTACGACCTGCTCGTCGAATGCACCCGCTTCCTCGCCGGCGAGGGTGCCACGGCCGTCGCGGGCGCGACGGACCGGGGCAACGTGCCGATGGCCGCCGCGTTCGCCCGGGCCGGCCACCGCATCACCCAGGAGCGCGTTCACCTGGTGTGAGGGACGGACCACCCGTGCGCTGGGCGCGGATCACGTCGCGGTACCAGGCGTAGGACTCCTTCGGGGTCCTGCGCAGGGTCTCGTAGTCGATGTGGACCAGGCCGAACCGTTTGCTCGCGCCCTCGGTCCATTCGACGTTGTCGGTCAGTGACCAGGTGAAGTAGCCGCGCACGTCGACGCCCGCGTCGATGGCCGTGCGCAGCGCCTCCAGGTGCCCTTCCAGGAAGGTGATGCGGCGGCCGTCGGCGACGGGCTCGTCGACCGCGCAGCCGTTCTCGGTGATGTAGACGGGCGGCAGCCTGTCCCCGAAGCGGTCACGCAGCTGTCCGAGGGTCTCGGCCAGCCCCTGCGGGACGACGGGCCAGCCGAAGTCGGTGGTGTCGTATCCCTGGATCTCCCTGATGCCGAAGGGGAGCCCGGCCGGCATCGAGTAGCCGGAGAAGGAGTCGAGCGCTTCCGGCCTGGGCGCTCCGACCAGGGTCGGGTTGTAGTAGTTGACGCCGTACCAGTCGAGGGGGACAGAGATGATCTTGAGGTCGTCCTCGACCGGGCCGGGCATCAGGGCCGCGAAGCCCTCGTCGGGGTACCGGCCGGTGAGGACGGGGTCGGCGAACAGCCAGTTGGTCAGGGTGTCGTAGAGCTCCGCGCCCGCACGGTCCTCGTCCGTGTCCCCGGCGGTCCAGACGGGCGAGTGGGAGAGCGCGATGCCGATGTTGCCGGCCCCGGCGGCGCGCAGCGCCCGTACGGCGAGCCCGTGCGCGAGCAGCTGGTGGTGGGCGGCCGGCAGGGCGTCGAAGAGGAGCGTGCGGCCGGGGGCGTGCTCGCCGAGGGCGTAGCCGAGCATCGTCACCTCGGCCGGTTCGTTGATGGTGATCCACATGGGGACCCGGTCGGCGAGGCGTTCGGCGACCATGCCCGCGTACTCGGCGAAGCGGTAGGCGGTGTCGCGGTTGAGCCAGCCGCCCGCCTCGTCCAGCGGGAGCGGGGTGTCCCAGTGGTAGAGGGTGGGGGCCGGGGTGATGCCGTGGGCGCAGAGCTCGTCGACGAGCCGGTCGTAGAAGTCGAGTCCGGCGGGGTTGAGCGAGCCGCTGCCTCCGGGCACGACCCGGGGCCAGCTGATGGAGAAGCGGAAGGCGTCCGCCCCGAGGCCGGCGAGCAGGGCGACGTCCTCGCGGTAGTGCTCGTGGAAGCCGGTGCCGCGGGTGGTGTCGGTGCCGTCCTTGATCCGGCCGGGCTGTGCGGCGAAGGCGTCCCAGCCGGAGGGCCCCTTCCCGTCGGTGTCGAAGGCCCCCTCCGTCTGGAAAGCGGAAGCGGAGGCGCCCCACAGGAAGCCGGGTGGGAAGCTCGGCACGGTCATCTCGGCCTCCAGCAGCCGTAGGGGGACCTCGTATTACTGCCCGGGCTCACCGCGAATGAGCAGAACCCGGTAGGGCAATGATCAGGACCAGACCCTAACGGCCGGTTGCGGGCTCGCTCCAGTCTCCCGGGGCCGTGCGTGCGAATTCCGTCGATCATGGGGCCTCCTGCGAGGCGCCGGGTGCATGGACGAGGAGTGGTGGATGCAGTTCGAGGTGTGGGCCCCCGAGGCCGGGTCGGCCGAGCTGTGCACGGCGGGCGGCCGCCTGCCGATGGAGCACGACCCGTTGCGCGTGGGCTGGTGGACGGCGGAGGCCGAGGCGGCGGACGGTGACCGTTACGGCTTCGCGCTGGACGGGGGCCCCGTGCTGCCCGATCCGCGCTCCCGCCGTCAGCCGGACGGGCCCGACGGCGAGAGCGCGGTCGTCGACCAGGACGCGTACGCCTGGGGCACCGTCTGGGCCGGGCGCGGGCTGCCGGGCGCGGTCCTGTACGAACTGCACGTCGGTACGTTCACCGGGGCGGGCACCTTCGACGCCGCGGCCGAGCGGCTCGGCCATCTCGTGGACCTCGGCATCACCCATGTGGAGCTGATGCCCGTCTGTCCTTTCCCGGGCACCCACGGATGGGGGTACGAGGGGGTGTCGCTCTGGGCGGTGCACGAGCCCTACGGCGGCCCGGAAGGACTGAAGCGCTTCGTCGACACGGCGCACGGTCTGGGACTCGCCGTCGTCCTGGACGTGGTCCACAACCACCTGGGCCCCTCGGGCAACCACCTCCCGGCCTTCGGGCCGTACTTCACGGACACCCACCACACCCCCTGGGGCTCGGCCGTCAACCTCGACGCCCCCGGGTCGGACGAGGTGCGTGCCTATCTCCTGGGCAGCGCGCTGGCCTGGCTGCGGGACTACCGCCTGGACGCCCTGCGCCTGGACGCCGTCCACGCGCTGGCCGACGGCCGGGCGCTCACCTTCCTGGAAGAGCTCTCCACCGCCGTCGACGCACTCGCCTCTGAGCTCGGCCGGCCGCTCGGGCTGATCGCGGAGTCCGACCTCTGCGACCCCCGTACGACCACTCCGCGCACGGAGGGCGGCATCGGACTGCACGCCCAGTGGAACGACGACTTCCACCATGCCCTGCACACCGCGCTCACCGGTGAGCCTCAGGGCTACTACGCCGACTTCGCGGCCGCCCCGCTGGCCGCACTCGCGAAGACCGTGACCCGGGCCTTCTTCCACAACGGGACGTACTCCAGCTTCCGGGGCCGCGTGCACGGCCGCCCCGTCGACGTCACCCGGTCACCCGCCCACCGCTTCGTCGGCTACGCCCAGACGCACGACCAGATCGGCAACCGCGCCCTCGGCGACCGGCTCGCCGCCGGGCTCTCCCCGGGACTCCAGGCGTGCGCGGCCGCGCTCGTGCTCACCGGCCCCTTCACCCCGATGCTCTTCATGGGAGAGGAGTGGGGTGCCCGCACCCCGTGGCAGTTCTTCACCGACCACACCGACCCGGAACTCGCCCGCGCCGTGCGCGACGGCAGGCGGCGGGAGTTCGCGGCCCACGGCTGGGCCGAGGAGGACGTCCCCGATCCGCAGGACCCGGCGACGCGGGCGCGCTCCTGCCTCGACTGGAGCGAACCGGAGCGCGAGCCCCACACCCGGCTGTACGCCTGGTACCGCGAGCTGATCGCCCTGCGCCACACCCTGCCGGACCTCTCCGATCCGGATCTGGCGGCGGTGAGGACGGCGTACGACGAGGAGGCCCGCTGGATCGCCTACCGCAGGGGCGATCTGCGGATCGCGGTCAACCTCTCGGGGAAGCCCGCGGCCATCCCGCTGGGAGCCGGCCGTCACCGGGCCGGCGGGGGCAGGGTGCTGGCCGCCTGGGGGCCGGCTGCGGCTCCGGGCGCGGACGGACTGCTGCACCTTCCCCCGGAGTCGTGTGTGGTGCTGGCCGATGAGTGAACAACTCCCTTGCCTTCGCGTGCACTTCAACTCGTAGGGTCCGGACCGGGAATCCAAGGAAGGGACACCATGAAGCAGCGTTTTCTGGGCCGTTCGGGACTTCGTGTGAGCGAGCTCTGCCTCGGCACCATGACGTTCGGCCAGGACACCGACGAGACCGCCGCGCACCGCGTCCTCGACACCTTCACCGAGGCGGGCGGGACGTTCGTCGACACCGCGGACGTCTACCAGCACGGCGTGTCGGAGGAGATCGTCGGCCGCTGGCTGAAGGGCCGCGACCGGGACGGACTCGTCATCGCCACCAAGGTGTTCGGCACCATGGGCGAGGCGCCGAACGCGGGCGGACTGAGCCGTAAGCACATCGTGCGGGCCGTCGAGGAGAGCCTGCGGCGGCTCGGCACGGACTACATCGACCTCTACCAGACACATGTGTGGGACGCGACGACGCCCGCCGAGGAGACGCTGGCCACGCTGGACACCCTGGTGAAGTCCGGAAAGGTGCGTTACCTCGGCGCGAGCAACCTCTCGGCCTCGCAGCTCCAGCGCTGCCAGGACCTGGCGCGCCACAACGGCTGGGAGCCCTACGTCAGCCTCCAGCCGCTGTACAACCTGCTGGCGCGCGAGGTGGAGTGGGAGCTCGTCCCCGTGAGCCTGGCGGAGGGCGTCGGTGTCATCCCCTGGAGCCCGCTCCAGGGGGGCTGGCTGACGGGCAAGTACCGGCGGGGCATGACCGCGGCGGAGCCCGGCACCCGTGAGGCGCGCTATCAGCGGGAGCTGGGCCGCGAGGCCTGGCGGGAACGGGACAACGAGGAGACGTGGCGGGTCGTCGAGGCTGTCGTCGCCGTCGCCGAGGAGGCCGGGCGCACGCCGGCGCAGGTGGCCCTGCGCTGGCTGCTCGGACGCCCCGGCGTCACGGCACCGATCGTCGGGGCGCGCACGCCCGAGCAGCTGGCCGACAGCCTCGGCGCCGCGGGCTGGGAGCTGACACCGGAGCAGACGGCGCGGCTGGACGGGGCGAGCGAGCGCCCCCTGCCCTATCCGTACGACGTCCTGCACCGGTTCCGGCACCGCGAGCCGCTGGACTGAGCACGGGCCCTATTCGACGATCGCCAGTTCGCGGGCGGTGGTGTTCAGCCGCCTGCCCCCGGTCTCCGTGACCGTCACGATGTCCTCGATGCGGACGCCGAAGCGGCCGGGGAGATAGATGCCCGGCTCCACGGAGAAGCACATCCCGGGCACGAGCGGCTGCTCCTCGCCCTCGATCATGTACGGCGGCTCGTGGGTGGTGACACCGATGCCGTGACCGGTGCGGTGGATGAACCGTTCGCCGTAGCCGAATTCGGTGATGACGGCACGGGCGGCCCGGTCGACGTCCTGGCAGGCGGCTCCGGGCCGCACGGCGCCGCAGCCGGCCTCCTGAGCCTCCCGTACGACGTCGTGGACCCGCTGCTCCTCGGCGGTGGGCTCCCCCACGTGGACCGTGCGGGAGGTGTCGGATCCGTAGCCGTGCTTCAGCCCGCCGAAGTCCAGGACCACCATGTCGCCCTGCTCGATCGTGCGGTCACCCGCCTCGTGGTGGGGGTCGGCTCCGTTCGGACCGGAGCCCACCACGGTGAAGTCGACCTGGGAGTGCCCGTGTTCGATGAGGAGTGCGGCCAGGTCGGCGGCCACGTCGCTCTCCCGCCGGCCGGAGAAGCGGACCTTCAGGATCTGCTCGTACGTCGCGTCGGCTGCGGCCCCCGCGGCGGCGAGCCTCTCCAGCTCGGCCGTGTCCTTGACCGCGCGCAGCATCGGCAGGGCATCGGTGAAGGAGACGTAGGAGGTGTCGGGGAGAAGCTGCCGCAGGGCCAGGAGGTGCAGCGCCCAGGCGTTGTCGCTGATCCCGAACCGGCCCTCGGCGTGCAGCAGTCCGGCGGTCAGGGTGTACGGGTTCGCGGCGTCGGTCCAGTCCCGCAGCGTGAGGGCGGGCGCGCCCGCCGCTCGCTCGGCGTCCGCCGCCTCGAGCGCGGGGACGACGAGGACCGGGTCGTGGCCCGCCCTGAGGACGAGCAGGGTGAGGCGCTCGGTGTCCGCGGTCGGCCGGTAGCCGGTGAGGTGGACCATGTCGGGCCCCGGTGCCACGAGGACGCCGGCCAGGCCCGCGGCCCCGGCGGAGTCGACGGCCCGGGCCATCCTGGCCCGGTAGACGTCGGCCGTGAAGGGCGGGGGCTGGTCGTTGCTGGGCATGAGGTCCTCCTGGCGGGGCGCGGCGCGGCTCTCAGCATCCTGCCTGCCCGCCCGGGCGGACGCGAGCGGGATTCAGGGCGCGCCGGACCCGATTGGACCGAGCCGCACCACGAGGTCGGCGCGGTCGCGGTGACGCTCGACCAGCCGGGCGTTGCGCTCGTCCGATTCGGCCACCCAGCGCTCGGCGTACGGGCGCGGCTTGCCGAACCGGACATGCCGGTCCACCAGCCTGTTCACCCGCGATCCGGGATCGGCGTCCAGGAACCACGCTTCGTCCAGCAGTCCGCGCACCGGCGCCCAGGGCCCCTCGTCCAACAGCAGGTAGTTGCCCTCGGTCACGACGAGCGGGATGTCCGCGGGGACGCACACCGAACCGGCGACCGGTTCCTCCAGTGTCCGGTCGAAGGCGGGCGCGTACACCGGGTCGGGGCCTGCGGGGTGCCGCAGCCGTCGGAGCAGAGCCGCGTATCCGGCGGCGTCGAAGGTGTCCGGCGCGCCCTTGCGGTCCGCCCGGCCGAGGCGTTCCAGTTCCGCCCCGGCGAGGTGGAAGCCGTCCATCGGGACGAGGGCCGCGCGCCCCCGGAGCCCTTCGACGATCCGGGCTGCCAACGTGGACTTCCCGGCACCGGGTGCCCCCGCGATGCCGAGGATGCGGCGCCGGCCGCCGCCCGCCAGGCGGAGGGCGCGGTCGGTCAGCGCGGTGAGGTCGCTGTCGTCCATGCCGGGCATTGTCCCCGGGCAAGCGGGACCGCGTTAGTGTTACGTATAACTACCCCATGGCCCGTGCTGTCGGGAAAACTGCCAAGGACGAGGATCCCCATGTCCCACATCGCTCTGGTCACCCTGGTCGTCCGCGACTACGACGAGGCGCTCTCCTTCTACACCGACGCCCTCGGATTCGAGCTGGTGGAGGACACGGACCGGGGCGACGGGTCCCGTTGGGTCGTCGTACGGCCGCGTGGCACGGCGGGGACCGGCCTGCTGCTGGCTCGCGCCAAGGACGAGGCCCAGCGCGCGAGCGTCGGTGCGCAGACGGGCGGCAGGGTCGGGTTCTTCCTGTACACGGAGGACTTCGCGGGTGACCACGAGCGGATGCTGGCCGCCGGCGTCCGCTTCCTGGAGGAGCCGCGCCACGAGACGTACGGCTCCGTCGCCGTCTTCGAGGACCTGTACGGCAACCGGTGGGACCTGCTGCAGCCGGCGTGACCGCCGGCCCCCGGGTGTCACACGGGCCCGGCCGCCGTGCGCAGCGCGTCCAGGACCGGCTTGATGAGCGGGTGCCCCTCGGCACCCTGCCGCACCGCGGCGAAGACCCGCCGGGTCGGGGCGGCTCCCTCGACCGGCCGTACGACGACGCCGCCGAGCCCCGTGTCCCGCAGCGCCGAGCGGGGTACCAGTGCCACCCCCGCACCCGCCCCGGCCAGGGCGACCACGGCGTGGAAGTCGTCCGAGGAGTGCTCGAGCAGGGGCTCGAAGCCGGCGTACTCGCAGGCCAGGACCACCACGTCGTGGCAGGGGTTGCCGGGGTACGGGCCGATCCACGCGTCCTTGGCGAGATCGGCGACGGCGACGTGGTCCTGGCCCGCCAGACGGTGGCCGACCGGCAGCACCGCGTCGAAGGGCTCGCTGTACAGGGGCACCCGGGTCAGCCGCCGGTCGTCGTCACCGGGCGCGCCACGGTATTCGACGGCGACGGCGACGTCGACCTGCCGGTCCAGCACCATCGGCACGCTGGCGTCGCCCTCGGCGTCCTGCACCCGCACCCGGATGCCGGGTGCGGTGCGCGACAGCTCGGCGATCGCGGGGGCGAGGACGAGGCCGATGCCGGTCGCGAACGCGGCGACGGTGACGGTGCCCGCCACACCCGCGCCGTAGTCGGCGAGCTCCGCCTCGGCGCGCTCCAGCTGCGCGAGCACCGCGTTGGCGTGGGTCAGCAGGATGTCGCCCGCCGCCGTCAGCCGCGCACCGCGCGCACCGCGCTCGACGAGCCGGTGGCCCGTCTCCTGCTCCAGGGCGGCGAGCTGCTGGGAGACCGCGGACGGGGTCAGATACAGCGCGGCGGCCGCGGCGGTCACCGTGCGGTGGTCGGCCACCGCACGGAGGATACGCAGCCGCCGTGCATCGATCATGCGCCCATTGTCCCTGGTCGCGGGAGTTGTTACGCCTCCAGCGCCTTCCGCGCGTCGACGAACGCGTCGACGGCGCGGTTGACGTCGTCAATGGAGTGGGCGGCGGAGAGCTGGACGCGGATGCGGGCGGCTCCCTGCGGGACGACGGGGTAGGAGAACCCGATCACGTAGACGCCCCTCTCCAGGAGCAGCTCCGCCATCCGGCCCGCCTTCCCCGCGTCCCCGATCATCACGGGGGCGATGGCGTGGTCGCCGGGCAGGATGTCGAAGCCCTCCTCGGTCATCCGGGAGCGGAAGAGCGCGGTGTTGGCGTCGAGCCGCTCACGCAGGTCGCCCGCGGACTCCAGCAGGTCGATGACCTTGAGGGAGGCGGCGGCGATGACCGGGGCGAGCGAGTTGGAGAAGAGGTACGGGCGCGAGCGCTGGCGCAGCAGGGCCACGATCTCGGCGCGTGCCGCGACGTAGCCGCCCGACGCGCCGCCCAGGGCCTTGCCGAGCGTGCCGGTGATGATGTCGACGCGGTCCATGACGCCGTGCAGCTCGGGGGTTCCCCGGCCGCCGGGTCCGACGAATCCGACGGCGTGCGAGTCGTCGACCATGACCATGGCGCCGTAGCGGTCGGCGAGGTCGCAGATCTCGGCGAGCGGGGCGACGTATCCGTCCATCGAGAAGACACCGTCGGTGACGACGAGCCGGCGCCGGGCACCGGAGGCCTCCTTGAGCTGCTGCTCGAGGTCGGCCATGTCGCGGTTGGCGTAGCGGTAGCGCTTGGCCTTGGAGAGGCGGATGCCGTCGATGATGGAGGCGTGGTTGAGGGCGTCGGAGATCACCGCGTCCTCGGGGCCCAGCAGCGTCTCGAAGACTCCGCCGTTGGCGTCGAAGCAGGAGGAGTAGAGGATCGTGTCCTCCTGGCCGAGGAAGGCCGAGAGCCGCTGCTCCAGCTCCTTGTGGACCTCCTGGGTGCCGCAGATGAAGCGGACGGACGCGAGCCCGTAGCCCCAGCGGTCCAGGGCCTCGTGGGCGGCGGCGACGACCTCGGGATGGTCGGCGAGGCCCAGGTAGTTGTTGGCGCAGAAGTTGAGGACCTCACCGGCGCGGCCGCCGGAGGTGACGGCGACGGTGGCGGACTGCGGGGTGCCGATGACCCGCTCGGGCTTCTGAAGTCCCGCTTCGCGGATCTCGTCGAGGGTCGTGCGCAGGTCGTCGCGTACGGAATCGAACATTGAGGATGTCTCCCAGGTGATTACGGGGGTGCGTACGAGGAGCTTCAGGAGGCCCAGTCGAGCAGTACCTTGCCGCCGAGACCGCTCGCGGCGTCGTCGAAGGCGGCTTCGAAGTCGCGGAAGCCGTACCGGCCGGTGATCACGGGGGCGAGGTCGAGACCGCCCTCCAGGAGCACGGACATGGCGTACCAGGTCTCGTACATCTCGCGGCCGTAGATGCCCTTGATCGTGAGCATCGAGGTCACGACGCGGGACCAGTCGACGGGGAACTCGGCCGCGGGAAGTCCGAGCATCGCGATCCGGCCGCCGTGGGTCATGTTCGCGATCATGTCGCGCATGGCCTCGGGGCGTCCCGACATCTCGAGGCCGATGTCGAAGCCCTCGCGCAGGTTGAGGTGGCGCTGGCCGTCGGCGATGGTCTCGGTGCCGACGTTGAGGGCGAGGTCCACCCCGACCTTCCTGGCGAGCTCCAGCCGCGCCTCGCTGACGTCGGTGATGACGACGTTGCGGGCGCCCGCGTGGCGCGCGACGGCGGCGGCCATGATGCCGATCGGGCCCGCGCCGGTGATCAGTACGTCCTCGCCGACCAGCGGGAAGGACAGCGCGGTGTGCACCGCGTTGCCGAACGGGTCGAAGATCGCGGCGATGTCGAGGTCGACCTTGTCGCGGTGCACCCAGACGTTCGACGCGGGCAGCGCGAGGTACTCGGCGAAGGCCCCGTCACGGCCGACGCCCAGCCCGAGGGTGGAGCGGCAGAGATGGCGGCGTCCTGCGAGACAGTTGCGGCACTTGCCGCAGACCAGGTGGCCCTCGCCGCTGACCAGGTCGCCGATCTTGATGTCGACGACGTCCGCGCCGATCCCGGCGACCTCGCCGACGAACTCGTGGCCCAGGACGAGCGGTGTGCGCACGGCCTGCTGCGCCCAGCCGTCGTAGTCGCGGATGTGCAGGTCGGTGCCGCAGATCCCGGTGCGCAGGACCTTGATCAGCACGTCCCCGGGGCCGGTCTCCGGCTCCGGCACGTCCATCAGCCACAGTCCCGGCTCGGCCTTGTGCTTCACGAGTGCCTTCACGGCTGCGGCTCCCTGTACGTGGTACGTGGCGGACGCCCCGGTCCCGGGCATGCCGAGGACGGCCTGCGGCCCGGGGTTGCGGGGGAAAACGGCGGACGGGACCAGGCGGACCGCCTGTCACCGCTCTCTGCCGTCACGGAGAAATGTGCCGCAACGGGGGCCTCAGGTCCATCGAGGATTTCTTAAGCACAGCCGTAGATCAGCTTCAGGCCACGGCCCGCCCCGGGGCCTCCGCCTCGCGTCATGCCTCGTGCGCCGGCCGGGGCCAGGACCGTCCGTCGAGGTTCTCGATGTCGCTGTTGAGGCGCTTGAGGTACGCGGCGAGAACTGTGACCTCGTCGGCTGACCAGTCGGCCATGACCCGGTCCAGACCGCTGATGTTGTGTTCGCGTTCCGTGTCGAGGCCGGTCTCGCCCGCACCGGTGATGCGGAACTTACGGGCGATGCCGCCGCCGGGATCCGGGATGCGTTCGACCAGGCCGGCCCGCAGCATTGCGGCGGTCTGGCGGTTCAGGGTGGAGGCGTCGAGACCGAAGGCGTCGCTGAGCTGTCCGATGGACATGGGGCCCTCCATCCTGATCCGGCTCAGCAGGGTGTACGCGCTGCGGTCGAGCCGTTCGCCGGCGCGTCTCGAACGGGATGCGCTCGGCTGGAGGTGCCGCCCGAGGAGCATCGTCTCGAACTCGATCAGGTGCGTCGGCTTGTCCATGGTCCTTCTCTCGACCGTCTGCGCGGTGCCTCGGGCTGTCCACCCGCACATATACCACCCGGTTCCCCTGCCGGTTCGCGCCGGATTCACGTCGGGCGTCGCCCTCACCGGCGCACCGGCCTCGGCTGACCACCCGTCGGAATGTTGCTCCAGGCTGCGGCGACCCTCAGGATGACGGCCCCGTACGTCGATTCCTCGTATGCCGCGACGTGGCCGCCGTTCCTCGTCACCGGCCGGCCGGGCTTCGTCACGGCAGCGGGACGAACGCCCGGATGGCCTCGGTCAGCCGTTGCGGCTGGTCCTCGGGGATGAGGGTGTAGCTGTCGGCGATCTCCACGAGTTCGCCCTCGGGCAGCAGGTCCGCAAGCCGCCGGCCGTGCGCGGGCGGCATGACCTTGTCCTCGGCGGCCCAGACGACGAGCGCGGGCCGGTCGAACGTGCGCAACGCCTGTGCCCACGCCAGGAGTTCGTCCCGGGGCGGTACCCCGAGCACGTACGCCCGCAGGTCCCTCCGGATCGCGGCGGACGTCCACAGGGGGCGGAACCAGTCGTCCATCACGTCGTGCGGGACGGGCCGCCTGCTCATCCACCCCCAGGTCATGGGAAGCCGGCGCACGGGCTTCAGCTTGAGCAGGGCGAAGGCGAGCCGCAGTCCACCAGGTGCCTTCGCCGCGGCGTACAGATTGCGGCCGGGCAGGCCGGGCGGGAAGTTGTCGAACGCCTCGCAGGACGTGATCACCAGCCTGCCGATACGCCGGTCCCTGCCCTCCGCGACGAGTGCCTGGGCCCCGCCCCAGTCGCTCATCACCAGGGTCACGTCGTCCAGATCCAGCTCGTCCAGGAACTCCGCCACCAGGTGGGCGACTCCGAGGACCGTCAGATCGGCGTCGGGGCGCATCGGTCTGCGGTGGCCGCCCAGCGGGAGCGTGGGTACGACGCAGCGGAAATCGGGGCGCAGGCCGGAGACGACGTGGCGCCAGAGCGAACCGTTCATCGCCACTCCGTGGAGGAGGACCACCACGGGCCCGTCGCCACCCGTGTCCTCGTACTCGACCACTCCTGCGGAAAGCGTCACTTCGGTCATGGGGCCAACCTAGAACGTCCCCGAACAGCTTGCGGCCCAACAGCGCGTCAGGGCTTGATAGCGTCGCCCGCACGACTACGGAAAGCTCCCCGCCGGGGTCGTCGCTCCGCCGGGCCGGGCCGCACCGACAGGGCGGCGAGCGGCGGCCGGTGCGTGTGACGGGGACGCACGTGGCAGGGACGATGAGGGCCTACGCATGAGCCTCCCGCAGTTGCACTACACCTCCGTGACGTCCGGGGACGGGGTGCCCGCCGGCCGGTTCACCGCCGTGGACCCCGCGATAGCCGGGCCGGTGCGCGCGGAGGCCGCACCGCTCCTGGCCTACGAGGCTCCGGAGGGGACGGCCGACGGGCTCACCGATGCCCGGAGCCGTTCGCTCCCCGTGGCGTTCGGCTTCGCCGCGCTGTCCGACGGAAGCCACCTGCTGAGCCGTACGGTGGCCACGGGCGCGGGCGGATTCCACGCGCACGCCGTGCACCTCCTGCCCGGTACGCCGATACCCGGCCGGATCCTCCCGGTCGCCGCGTGGGGCGCCGCGGGGTGGCTCTCCACGACGCCGGACCGCACGCTGCCCGATCCGTTGACCTCGATGTCCACCGCGCACGGTCCCTCACGCGGGCTCACCCGTGAAGGGCTGGGCGACTTCGCGGTGTCCCGAAGTCCGTGGCTCGCCGCCGTCCTCAGTGATCTGCGCCGCGTGAGCGAGGACCCGGCCGCGCCCCCCGTCGTGCTCGTCGAGCGGCAGAGCGCGGACGTGGCCCGCTGGGTCGCGCTGGCCGTCGCCGTACTGCCCCGGGAGCACGCCGAGCGTCTGACGTTCACCACGTACACCCGACATCCGGGACGCACCACGCACCAGGTCGTCGGCGTCCTTCCCGAGGACGCTCCGGACGCCCGTGACCCGCGGTTCCGCGTGCACTCCGCCGCGGGCCCGCGCCCCTCCGGGACCACGGACGACGCCTGGGCGGGGACCGCCGCCCGGATCTGGCGCAACCGGTCCCCCGAACTCTTCCGGGACGCGGCGGAACTGCCGGGCGAGCCGTTCGCCGCGGGACCGCTCGCCGTCACCGCGCTCGGGGCCGGCATCGTCCTCGGGTCCGACGGGCGGGCCGCGGCGGCCGACTGGGCGGCCGAGCGCCCCTACGCGCTGGACGAGAAGCGCACCAGGCAGCTGACCGACGCGCTGACCGCGCCCGCCGACGACCGTACGGCCGCGGAGTGCGCCGCGGCACTCCGGCTGCTGACGGCGCTCGACGGCCGCTGCCCCGCCTCGGTCACCGCACCGCTGGCCGCCCTGCTGGTGACGGAGGCCGTGCGTGGCGGCGATGTGGCCCTGGAGCCGCCGGCGCGTTCGGCGTTCGAGGAGGCCGACGGGGAGCGCGCACGGGCCGGGCTGGTCGAGGAACTCGGCGACGAACTGCTGGCCGAGCTTGCCTCCGGGGCGCCCCGGGGCGTCGCGCGGACCGTGCAGCTGCTGCGGATCGTCCGGCTGCTCGGCGTCGACTGCGCGGAACTGCTTCCCGGCGTCGTGGGCCGGCTGGCCCGTGCGCTGCTCGACGACCCGGAGGCGGGCGCGTGCCGTGCGCTGCCGGACCTGCTGGACGAGCAGTTCGACATCCGTACGGCGCTCCTGGGCGAACTGGACCGGCTCGCCCCGGACCACCCGGCGGGCACGGAAGGGCTGCTGATCCGGGTGGCCCTGCCGTTCACCGGGACGCAGTCCCTGCCGCATCTGAGGATGTGCGCCGAGGCACCCGGCGCCAGGGCGCGGGGCGCGGACCGGGTGGCGACCCTGCACACGGTGCTGCGCGCGGCGGGCATGTCCCCGTTCGCCGAGCCCCTCGTGCTGAGGACCGCTGTCGGCCTGGTGTGGGGGAAGGAGACCCCGACGGCAGGCGAAGCCCGTTCGCTGCTGGGCGAGACCACGTCCGACGCTCACCGGACGGCCGGCACCTGGGCGCAGCTGGTCGATGCCGCGCTCGCCGCCCCGTCCGCCGACGAGGACGCCCCCGAGCTCGCCCACGAGCTGCTGCGCTCTTTCCCCCAGGAGCTCGGATCCCGGGTGCGCGCCTGCCTGTTGCTGCTGGACTTCGCGCGCGAGATGCGCTCCGGGACGGCCGAACCCGGTTGGGCGGACCGTGCCAGGACGCTGCGCAGCCGTGCCGAACCCGCCGCGCCCACGGCCCTGGAGCACGCCTTCGCGGCCCTGGCCGAGCGGCTCCTCGCCTCGGGCCGGCCCGGGGAGGAGCTGTACGCGTTCGTGCACAGCGGGGACGCGGAACTGATCGCGGCGTACGGCCGGGCAGCCCGCCGCGACGGGGTCCCGGCACTGCTGCGGGCGGACCCCGCGTACGTGGCGGACTGCTTCGTCGTGTGGAACGCCCACCCGCACGCGGGCGGCGACTGGACCACGACCCGGACCGGCCTGCTGGAGGAGGTGCTGCGTCCCGCGGTGCGCGCGCTCTCCGCCGAGGAGCTCGCCGCGGTGGAGGAGGCCGTGGAGCGCGGGGGGAGCAGTCGCACCCTCGATGCGTTCCGCGCCTGGAACCGGCCGTCGCGCTCGATCGGGCGCCTCGGCAGAAGGATCGTCGGGCGGGTGCGCCGGGGGTGAGCGTGGGGCGGCCGGGGGTGGCGGTCCACGCCTCCGCGGTACGAGGCGGGGACCGCCGCACCGGCGTCGCACCACCGGTTCAGACGTTGGGAACCTTCAGTTTGTCCCAACTGGCCTTGCCCGGGATGCCGTCCGCGCCGCTCCCCGAGTAACCCAGTTTGCGCTGCCATGCGGCGTACGACTTGCGGTCCGCCTCGGACCAGTCCGGGCCGGGGCCGACCTCGTACCTTCCGCAGCCTTCGGCCACCAGTCTCTTCCCCATTGCCGTGATGACGGCGCTGTGCCGTCCGACCCGGAAGTACGCGGCTCCGGGGAACGGCTCGTACTTCGCCGGGGGCTTGGGGGCGGGCGGCTTCGACGGGCCGTCCGGCTCGTCTCCGAGACGTGTCTTGACCCTGCCGCGCATCGAGTCCATCGTGAAGCCGCGCGGGTCGATCTTCCCCGGCTGCCACTCCTTGTGGCCGATCACCGAGCGCTGGTTCCAGCCGTGGGCCCGGCAGATCGCCGCTGCCGCCTTCTCGATGGCCACCAGCTGGGCTGCCGGCCAGGGGTCCTTGCCGTCACCGAGGTTGATGCACTCGAAGCCGTAGAAGGAACGGTTTCCGTCGGTGTTGGCCTCGTTGTCGGCGGGCAGGGACGTTTCGTTGATCACCGCGCGCAGGACGTCGTCGTCCCCGAGTCCGGCGTGGTTGGCGCGGCCGTGGCCGACCAGGTGGACCGAGCCGTCCTTGGCGATCACCCCGTGGCACAACGGGCCCGGGAGGCTCGAGTGGCCGTTGTAGCAGAGTTCGACGGAGCTCTGGGTGCCCGAGGTCACGGTGTGATGGATCATCACCCCGTGCACGGGCCCCCACGAGCCCTTGTGGTTGCGGTTGTGCGTGCGCCAGCTCCGGTGCTCGACGACATGCAGACCCTCGTCCCGTAGGGCCTTGAGCAGTTTGTCGGCGGACAGAGGCGTTGCCATCGTGGTGCTCCTTTACCCAGGTGCTGTGTCAGTTCTCGGGCTGTCCCTCGTCGTCCTGCCCCGCCGTCCGGCCGTCCGAACCGGCGGCGGCGTTCTCCGTGGCCCCGGATTCCGCTTCGGCGTCCGCCGGCCACTCGGCTCCGCCCGTCACGGTCCGGGCCGGAACGGTGGAGTCGCGACCGAGAGGGCGGCCCGTCCGAGAGCCGTACCCGGCGTCCCGGCAGGCCGGTCTTCCGCCGGGCGGCGTGACCGGGACCGCGGGTGCGGAGCGGCAGGTACCGTAGGGAGGACGATTTCGTGGGCCTCCTGGCGGGCTGCGTACACCCAGGAGGAAGACATGACGACGAACCGCGGGCGCAAGGACGTGATCCGGGACCGGATGGCCGCGACGGGCGAGTCCTACAACGTCGCCGCACGGAACCTGAAGGCGATGAAGGACATGGGTGCCACCCGCGACGCCCGGTTGATCCAGCGCTGGCAGCCCGCCGACTCGCTGGACGTGCCCTGCCCGTGCGGTGGCACCTGCGAGCCCGGGGAGACCTGCGGCCACTGCCACGCCCGGCACCGGCACGTGAAGCGCTACCCGGGCAGTGTCACGGACGTGGAGACCTGGGCGGACCGCTACGAGTGCATGGGCTGTCCGGCGTCGTACACGCTGACCGTCCACCTGGCAGGACGCCCCTGGGGCGTGGCCGAGACCGTGGTTCAGGGCGGCGCGGCCGAGGAGGTCGTACGGGCCCGGGTCTTCCCCGGGGTGGTGCACCCGCTGCTGCGGGCCGAGGTGGGCGCGGAGTCCGACCAGGACCAGTGACCAGCAGGGTCCGGCGGGCGCGTGATCATGGGATCACGAAGGCGGCGATCTTGCTCTGCGCCGGTTCTGTCGCGTTCATCCTGCAGATCTCCCCGATCTGACTGCTGGGGCGGTGCGCGAGGATCCCTCGCCGGAATCTGATCGTTTCCTGCCGGCCGGGTGGCTGGCAGTGTGCGCCGGGGCCTGCCCTCCCGCAGCGCGCGCAGCCGATGCTCTCCCCCGACACGTCGCCCTGCTACGGCACGTGCGGCGCTCCCGCCTCTCAGCACTCGCACGGCGCCGTCGACCAGCTTGATCCGGCGGTGCCGTCGACGAGCTTGATCCGGCGGCGTCGCAGCCTGCGGCGATCGCGATGGACACACGGCCGGACCCCTCATCCCGCCCCCCGCCGAGGCGAAACACGGTCGACGTCAGGCGCGAACCTCACCCCCGGGCCAATGGGCCATACCGGCAGCGGGCCGGCCGGGACCGCGAGGCGGGGGTGACGGGCGTCACGGACGAACCCTGACCGATCGGTCAGGTCTGACCGATCGGTCAACTATGGTGAACCCATGCCACGCCCGCCTTCCGCGATGCGCCGTCAGATCCTCGATGCCGCACTGAGCCTCTTCGCCGAGCACGGTTTCAAGGGGACCTCGCTGCACGACATCGCAGTCGAGGCCCACTGCTCCAAAGCCTCCCTGCTGTACCACTTCGCCGGTAAGGACGCGATCCTCGCCGAACTGCTGACTCCGCCGGCGCAGAGCCTCACCGCCATGAACGAGGAACTGGAGGCCCTGAACGGCGAGCAGGCCGTCGAGCCGGCGGTGACCGGCTTCGTCGGCCTGGCGATGCGCTTCCACCTGGAGGTGAAGATCATCTTCGCCGAGCTGCCCGACATGCTCGGTCATCCGGCGCTCGCCGTCATCCCCCGGGCGATCGACCGGCTCGCGGATGCGCTGGCCGGACGTTCGCAGGAACCGCGTGCCCGGATCATGGCGCAGATGGTGATCGGCGGCGTGGCTGTCACGGTCGCTGCCGACGTGGATGTCGACCCCGGCACGATGCGTACCGAAATGGTCCAGGGAGCACTGAGAACCCTCGGCCGTCCGACCGGCTGACGGAAGTCGCCCCGTCCGAAGAGAAAGACGCCTCTTTCGCATGGCAATCCTGCTGTACCGGCTAGGCCGGCTGTCCTTCCGCCGCCGAGGCCGTGTCCTCGCCCTCTGGCTCCTGCTGCTCGCACTGCTGGGAGGGGGCGCCGCAGCCTTCATGGGCCCCACCACCAGCAAGTTCTCGATCCCAGGCACCGAGTCCCAGAAGGCCCTGGACTCGCTCGCACGGGAGTTCCCGCAGGCGAGTGGCGCGACGGGGACCATAGTCGTGGCCGCGCCCGAGGGCGGGAAGCTCACGCCCTCGTCCGTGGCCCCCGTGACCGCTGAGGCCGGGGAGGTTCCCGGCGTCCTCGCGGCCATGGATCCCTTCGTGTCCAAGGCCGTGTCGCAGGACGGCCGCTACGCCCTGATCCAGGTGCAGTTCAAGTCGGGTGTGGACGGCATCACCGACGCGCAGCGGGAGGCGTTCTCGGAGGCGGGCGCGTCCGTACCCGACCTGCGCGTCGAACACGGCGGCGAGATCATGCGGGGCGTCCCGGAGGTCGGCTCGACCGAGATCATCGGTGTCGCGGTCGCCGCTCTCGTGCTGGTCCTCACCTTCGGTTCCCTGGTGGCGGCGGGCATGACGCTGCTGAACGCCCTGGTCGGCGTCGGCGCCGGCATGGCCGGGCTGTTCGCCCTCAGCAGCACTGTCGAGCTGACCAGCACCGCACCCATCCTCGCGCTCATGCTGGGCCTGGCCGTCGGCATCGACTACGCCCTCTTCATCACCTCCCGCTACCGCCACTATCTCTCGGAGGGCATGGACGGGGAGGAAGCAGCCGGGCGGGCGGCCGGAACCGCCGGTTCGGCCGTCGTCTTCGCGGGCGCCACCGTCGTGATCGCGCTGGCCGGGCTCGCCGTCGCCGGCGTCCCCTTCCTCACGGTCATGGGCCTGGCCGCCGCGGCCACGGTCGCTCTCGCGGTGCTGGTGTCCCTCACACTCCTGCCGGCCGTCCTCGGATTCGCGGGCAACCGCGTCCTGCCCCGGAAGCAGCGGACCAGGGACCATGCCTCCGCTGCCGCTCCCATGGAGTCCGGGGCGGGATTCGGTTTCCGATGGGGCCGGATCGTGGCACGGCTGCGCGTCCCCCTCCTGATTCTCGGGGTGGCCGGCCTCGGCGCCCTGGCCCTGCCCGTGCAGGACATGCGTCTGGCGCTGCCCGACGCGAGCACCGAGGCGGTCGGGTCACCCAACCGCGAGGCCTACGACCTGACCACCGAGGGGTTCGGCGAGGGCTTCAACGGCCGCCTGGTGGCCGTCGTGTCCGGTGATACCGCGCAGGCGACCGGTGCGGCGGCCAAGGAGACGGCCGCGCTCATCATGGACACCGACGGAGTGCTGGCCGTCGCCGCCCCGCAGCTGAACGAGAAGGGCACCACCGCCCTCCTGGCGGTGATCCCCGAGACGGGGCCGACCGCAGCGGCGACCGAGGGCACCGTCAACGAGATCCGCGCCCGGGTGACGGTGGTCGAGGGCGCCGACATCTCCCTGACCGGTGCCACCGCCGTCGGCATCGACGTCTCCGAGAAGCTCGCCGCCGCGCTGCCGGTCTATCTCCTGCTGGTGGTCGGGCTGTCCGTCCTGCTGCTGATGCTCGTCTTCCGGTCGATCCTGGTGCCGCTCAAGGCGGCGCTGGGCTTCCTGCTGACCATCGGCGCCACCTTCGGGATCACCGTCGCCATCTTCCAGGAAGGCCACCTGGCGGATCTGGTCGGCCTCGACACCCCCGGACCGCTGGTCAGCTTCCTGCCCATCCTCCTGATCGGCATCCTCTTCGGGCTGGCCATGGACTACGAGGTCTTCCTCGTCTCGCGGATGCGGGAGGACTTCGTCCACGGCACCGACGCCCGTGAGGCCGTCGTCAGCGGGGTCGGCCACAACGCGCGCGTGGTCACGGCCGCGGCGGTGATCATGACCGCCGTCTTCGGCGGATTCGTGTTCATGCCCGACCCGATCATCAAGTCCATCGGATTCGCCCTGGCGATCGGCGTGCTCGTCGACGCCTTCGTCGTCCGCATGGCCCTGGTCCCGGCCGTCATGCACCTTCTGGGACGCGCGGCCTGGTGGCTTCCGCGCCCGGTCGACCGGATCCTGCCCGACCTCGACATCGAGGGCGAGCGGCTGCAGCGGGAGATCCCCGTGCAGCGGGATCCGGCGGAGCTCGTGAAGACGTGAGTACGCCGGTGCCGCGGGCCACGGGGCCCGCGGCACCGGGCCGTACCGCCCGGAACGCCCGGAACGCCCGGAACGCCCGCCAGGAGCACATCTCCTGACGGGCGGCCGTCCGCGCGGGCCGGCCCGGCGGACGGACCGGGCAGTCAGCTCCCGTCCGGCGCCAGCGTCAGCGAGATCGAGTTGATGCAGTAGCGCTGGTCCGTGGGCGTGGGATAGCCCTCGCCCTCGAAGACATGCCCCAGGTGCGAGCCGCAGCGCGCGCAGCGCACCTCGGTGCGGGTCATACCGAGGCTGTTGTCCACGATCAGCTCGACCGCGTCGGTGTCCTTCGGGTCGTAGAAGGACGGCCAGCCGCAGTGCGACTCGAATTTGGTGTCGGAGCGGAACAGCTCCGCACCGCAGGCACGGCAGGAGTAGACGCCCGCCGTCCTGGTGTCGGTGTACTCACCCACGAAGGCGGGCTCGGTTCCGGCCTTGCGCAGCACCGCGTACTCGGCGGGCGACAGTTCCGCCCGCCACTGCTCGTCCGGCTTCTCGACGTCGTACGACACGGTGGCTCCCTCAGCTCGACAGGTGGTCCAGGATCTGCGGGCCGAGGTCGGTGACATCGCCCGCTCCCATGGTGAGAACCAGATCGCTGGGCTTCGCCATTCCCGCGACGGCGGCGGGGACGTCCGCCTTGTCGTGGACGGCCGTCACATCGGCGCCCGCTGTCTTCGCGGCGTCGATGATCAGTGCGCTCGTGACGCCCGGGACCGGATCCTCCCTGGCCGGGTAGATGTCCAGGACCAGCGAGGCGTCGGCGAGAGCGAGGGCCTGGCCCATCTCCGTGCCGAGCTCCTGTGTGCGGGAGAAGAGATGGGGCTGGAAGACCACCAGGAGGCGGGCACCGGTCGCCGCTCCGCGCATGGCCTCCAGGTCGGCGGTCATCTCCGTGGGGTGGTGCGCGTACGAGTCGATGACCTGGACGCCGGCCGCCTCGCCCTTGAGCTGGAGGCGGCGCTTGACCCCGGTGTACTTACCGAGGGCGGAGGCCAGGTTGTGCGCCGGGATACCGAGGGCGACACCGGCCGCGAGGGCGGCGACCGCGTTGTGCGCGTAGTGGCGGCCGGGCACGGAGACCGTGAAGGTGAGGTACTTCCCGTTGAGGACGACCGTGACCTCGCTGGTCAGTCCGCGCGGGGTGACCTTGTGGACGCGGACGTCCGCGCCCTCGGACTCGCCGTAGGTGACGACGGTGAGGGAGGACAGTTCGCGGACCCGGCGGGTCAGCTCCACGGCCCCGGACTGGTCGGCGGCGATGACCAGGGTGCCGCCGGGGACGACCTTGCCGACGAAGGTCTCGAAGGACTCGTAGATCTCGTCCATCGACGCGTAGTTCGCGTGGTGGTCCAGCTCGACGTTGAGGACGATCGCGACCTCGGGGGCGTACTTCTGGAAGCTCCGGTCGCTCTCGTCGGCCTCGGCGACGAAGATGTCGCCGTGGCCGTGCGTGGCGTTGGTGCCGGGACCCTCCAGGTCGCCGCCGATGGCGTACGAGGGGTCGAGCGCCAGCTCGGACAGGGCGACGGCGAGCATCGACGTGGTGGTGGTCTTGCCGTGCGTGCCGGCGACCGCGATGGCGCGCAGGCCCTCCATCAGGGAGGCGAGCGCGTCGGAGCGGTGCACCACGGGGATGTCCAGCTCGGCGGCGCGGACCAGCTCGGGGTTGTCGGCGCGGATGGCGCTGGAGACGACCACGGAGGTCGCGTCGTCGGCAAGGTGCCCGGCGGCATGCCCGATGTGGACGGTGGCTCCGAGCGCGCGCAGGGCCTCGGCGGTCGCGGACTCCTTGGCGTCGCTGCCCGCCACCTTCGCGCCACGCTGGGCGAGGATCTTCGCGATGCCCGACATTCCGGCGCCGCCGATGCCGATGAAGTGCGGCCGTTCCAGGGCGGCAGGAATACCGGGTGCCATACGTCTCTCTCCCGAGCTGTGAGGTGGTTCTGGGTCCGCCACAGCCTATTCGCTGTGCGCGAAGAGCTTGAGCACCGGTACGCCGACCTTGTGGCGCGCCCGGGAGGCCCAGTCGCGGTGGAAGAACTCCTCGACGTAGTGCGGCGCGGTCAGGACGATGACCTCGTCGGCCCCGGAGTCCTCGACCACGGTCTTCAGCTTGTCCAGAGGATGGTCCTCGACCACCTCCCCGACGGCTTCGGAGCCGGCCTCGCGCAGCTCCCGGAGCGAGTACTCCAGCGCCATCTCGGCGGGCTCGCGGGCTTCCTTGCCCTCCGGCCGGTCACCCTCGCGGACGGCTTCCCGGAGCTCACCGATCGCGACGTCGTCGATCGCGCGCAGCAGTACGTCGGCCTGGTCACTGCGGGGCTGCATCAGTACGACGAACGAGATCCGCTCCTCACCGTGGAGGGTGGTGACGAAGTCCACGTCCTCGGGGGTGAGGGGCTTCTCGATCATCAAAACGCTTGTGAACACGGCAGGCGCCCTTCCGCTTCATCTCGTCGGCCATGGGGACGACCGTTGTTGCCGAAACCATCCTTCCCCGCCATTGCACGGGGGTAGCAGGACTAAGTGTGCCCACCCGAAGCCAACCGGAACGGGTAATTCCGCTAAGTGTCAGATCTTCCCGTACCGGGTGAAGAGGAATCCTGTCTCCTCCAGCAGCGAGACGAGAGCGAAACGTTCCGGCACCGGGACGGCGGGCCCGCCCGCGATGCGCTGTGCGCCTCCGGCGGTGAGCAGCGGGGACAGGGTCAGGCAGAGCTCGTCCAGCACGCCGGCCGCCACGAACTGGCCGAGCAGGCGCGGCCCGCCCTCGGTGAGGAGCCGGGTGAGGCCCCGTGCGGCCAGTTCCCCCACCGCGCGCGCCGGGTCGACGCCGGCGCCGTCCCCGGCGACCAGCACCTGCGCTCCCGCCTCCCGCGCGGCACGGACCCGGTCCGAGGGCGCCGCGGCTCCGGTGAGCACGAGCGTCGGGACCAGTGGCGAGACGAAGAGCGGAAGGGAGAAGTCCAGGTCCAGGCTCGCGCTGACCACCGCGATGGCCGGGGCGGGTCCCTGCCCGGCAGCCTCGCGCCGGACGGCGAAGGCCTCACGGGCCCGCGCGGGCCGGTAGCCCTCCTGGCGGACCGTCTCGGCGCCGACGACGACCGCGTCGGCCAGGCCTCGCAGGGTTCCGAAGATCCGCATGTCGGCGGGGCACGAGATGCCCTGGGAGCGGCCGTCGTGCTGGGCGGCGCCGTCCAGGGTGGAGACCATGTTGGCGCGGAGCCAGGGACGGCCGCCGTCGGGATACGCGTAGGCGTCCGCCAGCTCGTCGAGCGTCCACTCGCGGTCGGCGGCAGCGGCCGGGGTTGTCAGGTCCGTCACAGGGAGCAGGCGTCGCATGCGCAGCAGTCTGGCACGGCCCTTAAGGTGGAGAGTTGTGTCGTCCTCCACAGCCGTGCCGGGGCATAGCCCCATAGCCGAAACGGCCCCGCAGTCACTGTGCGCCCTCGAGCCGCGCGTCCCCGCCGACCGTCTGGTCGCCGAGATGGTGCCGCCGCCCCGCTTCGACTCGGTGCGCTTCGATACGTACGTCCCCGACCCGAACCAGCCGAGCCAGACCGAGGCGATCCACGTCCTCAGCTCCTTCGCGGCCGGGCTCGGCGGGGCGCACGCGGTGGGAGCCGGCAGGCGCAGGTGGTTCGGCAGGAAGCCCGCCGCGGCGCCCGCCGGGCCCCGCGGCGTGTATCTCGACGGTGGATACGGCGTCGGCAAGACCCATCTGCTGGCCTCGCTCTGGCACGCGACCCCCGCGGACCGCTCGCTCAAGGCCTTCGGCACCTTCGTCGAGCTGACGAACCTGGTCGGTGCGCTGGGCTTCCAGCAGACCGTGCAGACCCTGGGCGGGCACCGGCTGCTCTGCATCGACGAGTTCGAGCTGGACGACCCGGGCGACACCGTCCTGGTGTCGTCGCTGCTCAGCAGGCTCGTCGATGCGGGGGTCGCGCTGGCCGCCACGTCGAACACGCTGCCCGGCAAGCTCGGTGAGGGCCGATTCGCGGCAGTCGACTTCCTCCGCGAGATCCAGGGGCTGTCCTCGCACTTCCGGCCGCTGCGGATCGACGGCGAGGACTACCGCCACCGGGGACTGCCCGAGGCGCCGCCGCCGTACTCCGACGACCAGGTCACCAGGGCCGCGTACGCGACTCCCGGAGCAGCGCTCGACGACTTCCCGGCGCTGCTCGACCATCTCGCCCGGGTCCATCCGAGCCGGTACGGCGCGCTGACGGACGGGATCACGGCGGTCTGCCTGACCGATGTGCAGCCGGTGCCCGACCAGTCGACGGCGCTGCGTCTGGTGGTACTGGCGGACCGGCTGTACGACCGTGAGGTCCCGGTGCTCGCCTCCGGCCTGCCCTTCGACCGGCTGTTCAGTGACGAGATGCTGAACGGCGGGTACCGGAAGAAGTACTTCCGGGCCATCTCGCGGCTGACGGCGCTGGCGCGTGACGCAAAGGGACTGGTGGCGCAGTAGGTTCGGGGGTTGAAGGACGTGCGGGTGCCTCCGGGTGCCGCGTACGTCCGTATGACCGCGCACACCGTTTGAAGGGATCCAGCATGGCTACCACGCGTCAGGCGCACACGGTCTGGGAAGGCAACCTGCTCGAGGGCAGCGGCGTCGTCACCCTCGACTCCTCCGGAATCGGGGAGTACCCGGTCTCCTGGCCGTCCCGCGCGGAGAAGGCGAACGGCAAGACCAGCCCCGAGGAGCTCATCGCGGCAGCGCACTCCAGCTGCTTCTCGATGGCCCTCTCCAACGGCCTGGCCACGGGGGGCACCCCGCCCACCCGGCTGAACACCCAGGCGGAGGTCACCTTCCAGCCGGGCACCGGCATCACCGGCATCCACATCACGGTGGAGGGCGAGGTACCGGGTCTGGACGAGGCGGGCTTCGTGAAGGCAGCGGAGGACGCCAAGGCGAACTGCCCGGTCAGCCAGGCGCTCTCGGGCACCACCATCACGCTCACCGCGTCACTGGCCTGACACCTGCCGTCCCCGGGGCCTCTTCCGCCCCGGGGACACAGGGGGCATCGTGGCTCGCATGGTTCCCCCGCGGCGCGTTGCGTGCTACACACATGCGGGTCACTTCACCTGTCCGCCAACAGGGAGTTGCCTCATGTCATCAGCACCCCGACCGCTCGCCACACGACGTCAGGTCCTGGCCGGGAGCGCCGCGGCCGCGGCCTCCGTCGCTTTCACCGGGGCCTTCACCGAACTCTTCTCCGGCACCGCAGAGGCCCGGGGTCACAGCGGCTACGGTCCCCTCGTGCCGGACCCGGACGGCCTGCTCGATCTGCCGAAAGGTTTCCGCTATCGGGTGCTCTCCCGGGAGGGCGACCCACTCCGCTCGGGCGAGGGCCAGGTCCCCAGTAATCACGACGGTATGGCCGCCTTCGCCGGGCGTAACGGCCGGGTCCACCTCGTGCGCAACCACGAGAACCGCGTGACCGGAAAGATCGGTGTGCCCACGGTCGAGGGCCTGACCTACGACCCCATGGGCAAGGGCGGCTGTACGTCACTCGAGATCGACGGCCGCGGCAACGTCCGCGGCGAGCGTGTCGCCATCGCGGGTACGGCCGTCAACTGCGCGGGTGGCCCCACACCGTGGAACACGTGGCTGACCTGCGAGGAGACCGAGGACAAGGCCGGCACCAACGGCTACACCAAGGACCACGGCTTCATCTTCGAGGTGGACGGCGCGGATCCGCGCCGCACCGGGGCGGTCCCCCTGACCGCGATGGGCCGCTTCCAGCACGAGGCCATCGCGGTCGACCCGCGGACCGGCATCGTGTACGAGACCGAGGACGCGTTCGACAGGCCGTTCGGACTCTTCTACCGCTTCCTCCCCGAGAAGCCGCTCGGCGGGACCGGTTCCCTGCGGGCCGGCGGCGCGCTCGAGGCCATGCGGGTCCCCGGCGTACCCGACCTCTCCGCGATCCAGGAGACGGGTGCGAGCTTCGACCGGGTCGAGTGGGTCCCCGTCCCGGATCCGCTGGCGGCCGAGACGCCGATCCGGCTGCAGGACTTCGGACCCAAGGGCATCACGCACGCCCAGAAGCTGGAGGGCTGCTACTGGGGCGGTTCGTCGGTCTACTTCGTCTCCAGCTTCGCGCACAGCGCCGAGGGTTCGGCCGCCGACCACTTCGGCCAGGTGTGGCGCTACGAACCGAAGCGGCGGCGGCTCACCCTGGTGATCGTCTTCGGTCCGGACACCGACATCCAGTTGCCGGGTGAGTCCCCGGACAACATCTGCCTCGCCGCAGGCGGCGGGCTGATGGTCTGTGAGGACGGGGGCGGCGCGCAGCACGTACTCGGGGTGACGCGTCGCGGCGAGGTCTACGCGATGGCGCGCGGGCGGCAGAACATCGGAACGGCCGAGGAGCCGGAATGGGGCGAGTTCGCCGGCGTCACGTTCTCACCGGACGGCGGGACGATGTTCGTGAACTGCTACACGCCGGGGACGACGTTCGCGGTGACGGGTCCCTGGCGCTGACCGGGACACGAGCAGGCGGGTGATTCCGGCCGTCCGGCGACCGGACGGCCGGAGCGCCGTGAGTATTGTCTGAAGAACCATCAGCTAGCGTCCGTCAGTGATCAATTCCGTTCGTACGATGATCGTTCTGACTGTTCTGAGTGGGGTCCTCGCCGGCTGCGGAGGCCCTGAGGCCACCCGCACAAGGACCGCCGTACGTCCGACGGCCTCCGAGGGACCCGCGACGGGGGCAGCGTCCCCGTCGCGGGTCCCGGAGAGCGATCCGCCCGTCCTGGCCCCGGGTCCCGGCGGGCTCACGCCGGTCTTCGAACGACGGGCCGCCGGCTCCGCCGCCCGGAAAGGGGCAGGCGCCGCCGACAAGGTCGTGGCGCTCACCTTCGACGCGGACATGACGGCGGACCAGGGGCCACGGGCCGCCGGCGGCGAGCACTTCGACAATCCCGGGCTGATCACGTCGCTACGCCGGCTGAGGGTCCCGTCGACGGTCTTCATGACCGGCAGATGGGCGCAGGAGTATCCGGCCCAGGCCCGCGCCATCGGCACCGATCCCCTGTTCGAGATCGCCAACCACTCGTTCAGCCACCACGCCTTCTCCTCCCCCTGCTACGGGCTGCCGGCCGTCGAGAAGACGGACATGCGCCGCGAGGTGGAGCGGGCCTTCGCGGCGATCCGCGCGACGGGGGCGCGCAATGTCGTGCCGTACTTCCGCTTCCCCGGCGGCTGCTACGACGACGTTGCCCTGAAGGCACTGGCCCCGACCGGGGTGACCGCGGTCCAGTGGGACGTGGTCAGCGGGGACGCCTTCGCCACGGACGCGGACGCGGTGGCCGAGCAGGTGCTGGAAGGGGTGGAGCCGGGGTCGCTGGTGGTCCTGCACTGCACCCGCAGCGCGGCGCCCGTCACCGATGAGGCGGTCCGCCGGATCGTCCCGGAGCTGCACGAGCGGGGCTACCGCTTCGTCAAGGTCTCCGAGCTGATGCGCGGCTGAGCACGCCCCGTCCCCGTCAGCCGGAACAGGCGTTGCGGCCGGCCTCCTGCCAGGCACAGACCGGGCAGAGCGTGCTGCCCTTCGTCGACTCCGGGTACTCGGTCGGCTTCCGGCACAGCACGCACTCGGCGTAGGGCGGACCCGCGTCCACGGGTCCGGGGGCCGGCGCGGGCGTCTCGCAGTACGCATCGTCCATGCGCACGAGCGTACTCACTCGCGCGGAGCGGCGACCGTCGTCGGCGATCCGCTCGGCGACGGCACGGCTCGGTTCGTCACGGGCCGCTGCGGCGAGTCCGGTCCGTGCCTCGCCAAGGACGAGGAGGTCCGGCTGCGCCAGGACTGCGGGCGCGACGGCGGCCTCCCGGCCGGTGCCCCGGGACGGCTCCGCGAGGGGTGCACGGGGCGTGCACGGCGGCCCCGAACCGTGCCGGCCACTCCCCTGCCCGCCCCCGGCGCCCAGGGGCGGCGCGGGCCGTACCGGTGGCCCCGCCCCTCGACATCAACTGGACGAGGTCTTCTCCGGCTTGAGCTCGCTGGGACGTACGATCACGAATCCCTCGCCCTGGAGCATCAGCTGGACCGCCTCGCCGGAACCGCCGCGCACCATCGAGCCGAAGCTCTGCGAGCGGTGCAGCGTGGTGGAGAGCTGGGCGCTCCAGCCGACGACCGCGTCCGTGTCGACGTACACCGGCTGCTGGGCGGAGACGGGGATCACTATGGGCTGGCCCTCGCAGATCAGACCGAGTTTGCCGTATCCGCTGAAAACGCTGTTGAAGAGGCCGCCACCGGTCATGCCGGCCCCCTTCACGGTCTTGATCTCGTAGGACAGGCTCGCGTCGAAGCACAGGACGTTGCGGCCGTTGATGGTGAGGACGTCGCCCTGCTCCATCTCCACGATGAAACAGTTGGCCGCCTCGTGGGCGAACCACGCCTCGCCCTGGCCCGTGACCGCCATCAGGGCGAGCCCCTCGCCGGTCACCGCGCGCTTCAGCATGCCGCCGATGCCCTGGCCCTTGCGCTCGAACTGGAGACTGCCCCGGAAGGCGATCATCGATCCCTGACGCGCGTGCATCTCACCGTTGACGGCGTACTTGATGGATTTGGCGTTCTGCAGGGTCATGCCCGGGGCGGTGGCCGGCTGCGCCATGTGCTCACTGGAAAAGAGGTCGCTCTTCATGCCGTGCATCCTCACCCGGAGCCCTCCGTTCCGCCAAGAAACGGGTCGTCCGAGGTCCTGGCAGACTGGGGTGCGTGAGCAGCGACAGCATTCCCGAGCCCCTTCCCGCAGCGCCGGAGGCATCCGCCGAGAGCCCTTTCCGTGTGGAGCCGACGCCCCGTGACGAAGCCCCGCAGTTCGTTCTGCCGCTGGTGGTGCACCTCGAGAAGACCGATCCCCCGGCGCGCAACGACGCCCTGGTGACCGCCGCCCGTGCGGTGCTCACGATCCTCTCGGACCCGCGCTCGCTCGGCGAGGACGAGGGCGGGACCGAAGGCGAGTGGGCGCAGGCCGTGCGCGACTGGCAGGACGCCCGTATCCGCAAGGTGGTGCGGCGGGCGCGCGGCGCGGAGTGGCGCAAGGCGTCCGCGCTGCCCGGGATCACGGTCACGGGCGAGCACGCCGAGGTCAGGGTGTTCCCGCCGGTTCCCCTGGACGGCTGGCCCAAGGAGCTGGCGAAGCTCCAGGTGTCGGGCACGGACCTGGACGACCCGGAGGCCCCGGCCGCGCCCGATCCGGCCGGTCCGGTGCTCTGGATGAACCCGGACGTCGCCATGTCGGCGGGCAAGGCGATGGCGCAGACCGGTCACGGCGCGCAGCTCGCCTGGTGGGAGCTGTCGGACACGGAGCGCAAGGCCTGGCGCGAGGCCGGGTTCCCGCTCGCCGTCGCCACGCCGGACGCCGCCCACTGGCGCGCCCTCACCGCGAGCGGTCTGCCGGTGGTGCGGGACGCAGGATTCACCGAGGTCGCCCCGGGCTCCTGCACGGTCGTCGCCGACCACCCGGCCCTCCGCCGCTGATCCACGGGGGCGGGAATCGATGGCGCGCCACCGTTTTCCCGCCCCGTCGAACATCCCCGCGCCGCCGTACGTATCTCCCCGTACTGCCGCATCGGCATCACCGCCAGTAGGTCGGCCGGCGGGTCCGTCGGCCAGCCGGTCCGCCTCGTACAGCGCCGCCACGTGCGGCGTCAGCGCCGAGCAGTCCTCGGCGAGCGCGGGG